>CALXKY010000068.1 GCA_944389055.1 uncultured Spirochaetaceae bacterium
CACCGCTACGGAATTCGACATGCTCATGGCGCTCATACGCGAAGGGGGCCGCGTGCTGAGCCGCTCCGAGATAATAGAAAGGATCAAGGGCAATGACTACCCTGTCACTGAGCGCTCGATAGATGTGCAGATCGCCTCTCTGAGGAAGAAGCTCGGGGCGATGGGATATGCGATAAGGACAGTCTGGGGAATCGGATACAGGTATGCCGAAGAAGAGGGGTGAGAAAGACAGGTATCTGCAGATAATCGAGGCAATGGGAGAAGGCGTGCTCCTCATCTCCCGCAAGCATCGCATCGCACTTGCGAACACAAGTGCCGAGACGCTGCTGGGCATTGAAGGTTCCCTGAAAGGCCGTTTCCTCGGTGAGGTGTTCTCCGGCAATGAGCTTGAGGAGGCTGTGGACAATGTCTTCCATGACCATGCTCAGCAGAGGCTCAAGCTGACAAGCTACCATAACGCCATCGGCAGCGAGGCTGTCGTCCGCGGCAAGGGACGGGAGAAGCAGTTCGAGTTCTGCATCACGCAGCTTGACGGCAAATATACGGTTGCCACCTTCAGCGATATCACGATGCTCGAACGGCTTGAGGTCGTGAGACAGGATTTCGTCTCCAATGTCTCCCACGAGCTGAAGACACCGCTCACGGCTATATCAGGGTTCGCGGAAACCCTTGCTGAGGAGGAGCTCTCGGAGGATGAAAGAAAGGGCTTCGCGCGCATAATCCTCAAGAATTCGGCACATATGCAGAGGATCATAGCCGACCTTCTGCTCCTGACATCCCTCGACAGGTCCGAAATCGCACCGACAATGGATATGACAAGCGATTCGAAGATATTCCAGGAAGTCAGGGCATACACACAGTACAAGGCGGAATCGAAGGACATCACAGTGTCATATGCGCCAAGCGGGACAGATGTGCTCTGCAATGAATCCCTGATCGTGCAGGCTGTGGTGAATCTCGTCGTGAATGCGATCTCATACTCACCTGCCCACAGATCCGTATCTGTCGCGGCAGAGAAGAAAGGCCGCATGCTCTCCATAACGGTCTCCGACAGCGGCTACGGGATCTCTGAGGATGATATCCCGAGAATCTTCGAACGCTTCTACAGAGCGGACAAGGCAAGAAGCAGGGAATCCGGCGGTACGGGTCTCGGACTTTCGATCGTCCGGCATATCGCAATAGTGCACAAAGGAACGATCAAAGCGGAAAGCAGGCTTGGAGAGGGTTCCGTCTTCACGCTCTCGATTCCGATCAGCTGACGTAGGAGAATGTTATCGAAGGGGCGAATGATGAGAAATCCACGGCGCTGAATGTGACTCCGGCAGTGACCGAGAAGCCAGCCCCTTCCCCGCGGAGGAAGATATTCACATAGCCATCCGCAGGATTGAAGCGCAGTATCTCATGATGCTGCTCGAGATAGGATGCACCGATCGAGGCAGAGGATTCCGGCAGGAACTGGAACGTAAGCTCAGCCTCGGCCTCTATCGAGCGCGTCGCAGCCTCCACGAGTCCCGTCATCGACACGGAGGCACGGGGACGGAAGAAACGGAGATCGCCTGTGCTGGTGAACCTCCCGGCTCCTACGGCAATGGAGATGGTAGTGGACTCGGCAAGGGCATCCAGCCCGAAATAGAGGCTGTCATCACGGAGCGTCAGAAGCTCCCCCACGTAGATTCCGAGCGAAACGGGACCAGCGTAGACAATAGTGCCGATGCCGACATCGAATGATTCGCTCCCACCCTCTCTCTCGAATGGCGAGAACCATGCATTGGCAAAGACATCTCCCAGATCGGAAATGCGCTTGCTCTGCCTTATCATGCGATTGCCGCCTGAAAGCCTCATTCCTATCGAGAAATGAGGAAGCGCATATGCCATATCGACCTCGATTCTGAGACCTGAATGGATATCATACTCGGGCACAGCCAGCTCCAGGCGGCTGAAATCCGTCGGGAAGAATGCAGTCAGCGCGATGTTTCTGGCGATGAACGAGGCACTCATGCTCCAGTGCTGATCCTTCAGCAGAGGCATCGGTATGCTGCCGAAATCGGAAGCCCGGTAATCATCTGCCCACGAGACGGAGAGCGCGAACGGCCCAGGCTCAGTCTCCATCAGCGGAAGCGCCGCAGGATTCGAGAAGACGTCGGAGAACCTGCCCCAGTACGATACCGCACCCAGCGGACTGTCCAGGGGGTTGGCATCGGTAACGGAAAGCGCCGGGAGCTGCATGGTGATGGCAGCAGCGGCGAGGAAGATCATCAACAAGCGCTTCATCGTTCCGATTATAGCAGATAGAGGGGTTTATGCTATACTCAGCGCATGGGCGATGCATTCTTCCACATCGATCTCGATGCATTCTTCGCCTCGGTAGAGATCCTGGATCATCCTGAGTATAAGGGAAAGCCGCTGATCATAGGGACGCCGGGGCCGAGGCATGTTGCCTCCACCTGCTCATACGAGGCGAGGAAATACGGTGTGCATAGCGCCATGCCGATGACTACGGCGCTCAGGCTCTGCCCGGATGCCATCTGCGTGAAAGGAAGGATGAAGAGATACTCTGAGATGAGCCGCAGCGTGATGGGAATCATCAAAGCCTTCGCCCCCGGATTCCTGCAGGTATCGATCGATGAGGCATTCCTCGACCTTACGGGGATGGAACGCATCTATCCCCTTCCAGGGAAAGCCGCGAGGCTGCTGAAGGATGAGATAAGGAATGAGACAGGGCTCACGGTCTCGATCGGCGTTGCCGCCTCGCGCTTCGTCGCGAAGCTCGCCTCGGATTACAGGAAGCCTGACGGACTCACGATCGTCCCCCACGGCAAGGAAGAGGCATTTGTCGATGCAATCGGGCTCAGGAAGCTCTGGGGGATAGGAGAATCGACATACCAGAGCCTCATGAGGAAGGGACTGATAACGCCCCAGCTGATACGCCGCCGCAGCGAGGAAGAGCTTCAGCGGATGCTCGGGACAAGCTCCGGAAGCTATATCTTCAAGGCCGTGCGCGGAATCGACCCCGGCATATACCAGGGAGAAGCGAAGGAGCGTTCGATATCCACCGAGAAGACCTTCTACCCGGATCTCCTCGGCATGGATGCGATTGACTCATACCTTCTTGAGATGTCACAGGAAGTGATGTTCCGTGCCCTCGATGAGAAGAAGATCCCGAGGACAGTCGGAATAAAGATCAGGTACGGTGATTTCACGACGCTCTCCGCACAGGACACCCCGAACAAACCTGTATACTCATCAAATGACGTCTATACAATTGCCCGTACCCTTTTCCGTTCACGCTACGGAGGCCAGGGCGTCAGGCTCCTCGGGGTTGTGCTCTCCGGCCTCTATGACGGGGAGGATGTGGAGCAGCCGGATTTCTTCTCGCAGCACGAGGAAAGGGAACGCCGTCTTGAGAAGACGATACTCACTCTCTCCCAGCACGGATCGCGGATCATCAGGGCCAGGAACCTCAGGCCTGGAGAATGACATCCAAGCCTTTCCGCAAATGGCCGATGATGCTATTCTCTCTACCATGCTCAGCATATGCCTCTTCCATCCGGAAATACCGCAGAATACCGGCAACATAGCGCGCACATGCGCGGTTACCGGGACAAGGCTGCACCTTGTCCGCCCGCTCGGATTCGATATCTCCGAGAAGAGTGTCAGGCATGCAGGCCTCGATTACTGGAGCGAAGTGGATATAACTGTGCATGACTCGATAGAAGCCTTCATGGAGGAGCATGGGAGCGATGAGCTCTGGTTCTTCTCGAAGAAGGGGCAGAAGGCATATACCGATCAGGCCTTCAGGAAGGATGGATGCACGTATTTTATCTTCGGTCCGGAGAGCACGGGGCTTGATGAATCCCTTCTCTCCGCATACCCTGACAGAGTGCTCAGGATTCCTATGGTGCATGGTGTAAGATGCCTGAATCTGTCGAACAGCGCGGCGATTGCCGCATATGAATATTACAGACAGCTCGGATTCCCCGGTTTCGAGACGGAATGGGAAGGAGCTGGCTTACGGGAGGATCTATGAGGATCTCGGTTATCGGATGCGGGAACATGGGCGGAGCGATTGCCTCCGCGCTTGCTGACGCAGGATGGGAAGTATCCGTATATGACAGCGTAAAGGAGAAAGCGGAGGAGATGGCTTCCGGCAGGAGCACCATGTCAGTGCTTTCATCGCTCGGAGGTGCCAGCGGCAGCGGTGCCATAATCCTTGCGGTTAAGCCGCAGGTCCTGCCTTCGCTCTATGAAAGCCTGAAGGAGGTCGAGACAGGCCTCTGGATCTCGATTGCCGCAGGCGTTCCCCTTTCGGTGCTGGAGGACCACATCGGAACGGAAAGCGTTGTGCGCTTCATGCCGAATATCGCGGCAAAGGCGAGGAAATCCGTCACAGCCATCGCTGCAGGACAGGATGTCAGCACGGAGCAGAAAGAGCTCGCGCTCTCTATTGCCTCTTCGTTCGGATCGGCATACTTCCTTCCGGAAAGCCTGTTCCCGGCCTTCATCGGCATCTCGGGCTCGGGCATCGCATACTTCTTCGAGATGTTCCACCAGATGGCCATGGCCGGGGTGAAGGAAGGGATTCCATACCCTGAGGCACTCTCGATTGCACGCGACACGGCCATAAGCGCAGCGGAAGTGCAGAAGAGCACTGGAACCAATGCAATTGAGCTGGAGACGAAGGTCTGCTCTGCGGCAGGAACCACGATTGAAGGCATAAAGGCCCTTCAGGACGGAGGTTTTGCCTCCGCAGTTATGAATGCAGTAGAAAGCGCTGCCTCAAAGAGCGTGGAGCTCGAAGCCAAGGCGCGCTATGGGGAGAGATAAGGATGATTGACGTAAGGGATCTCAGGACTCGCTATGACGAGATAAAGAAGAATATCGAGAACCGCTTCATGAATGTCGATCTCGACCAGATCGTTGCGGATCAGGAGAAGAGAGCGGCACTGATGCAGGAAACGGAAGCGCTCAGGGCCAGAAGGAACGAGAATGCCCAGAAGATGAAGGGCAAGCTCGACCCGGAGGTGCGGAGCAGCCTGATCGAAGAGGGAAAGGCAATCAAGGAGCAGCTTGCCTCCCTCGAGACGGAGTATGCCGAGATCGACAGGAAGTTCATGGATGAGGCCAGGACGATTCCGAACTATGCCCATCCGGAAGCACCGGTCGGAAAGGAAGACAAGGACAGCCTCGCTGTCAGATTCTTCGGGGAGCCCACGAAGTTCCCATTCAAGGCCAAGGATCATGTTGAGCTGGGAGAAGCGCTGGATATCCTCGATTTCGACAATGGCGCGAAGGTTGCAGGACAGAAGTTCTACTATATCAAGAACAGAGGCGTCATCCTCCAGATGGCGCTTGAGCGCTATGCGATGGACATCGTCATGAAGCATGGCTTCATCCCGTTCATCACCCCCGATATCGCAAAGGAGGAAATCCTCAACGGAATAGGATTCAATCCCCGCGGAGCGGAGTCGAACATCTACACAATCGAGGGCACGGGCACATGCCTTGTCGGAACGGCAGAGATCACGCTCGGCGGCTACTACTCCGGAGAGATCATCCCCAAGGAAAAGCTCCCGATAAGGATGACTGGCCTTTCGCACTGCTTCCGCCGCGAAGCAGGCGGTGCCGGGCAGTACTCGAAGGGACTCTACCGTGTTCATCAGTTCTCGAAGCTTGAGATGTTCATCTACTGCCTCCCGGAGGACAGCGACCGCTATCATCAGGAGATACTCTCCATCGAGGAGGAGATCTTTCAGGGACTCGGCCTGCCCTACCGTGTCGTGGATACAGCGACAGGAGACCTCGGAGCGCCTGCATACCGCAAGTTCGATATCGAGGCATGGATGCCAGGCCGCGGAGAGAGCGGCGAATACGGAGAGGTCACATCCACCTCGAACTGCACGGATTACCAGGCACGCTCCCTCAATATCCGCTACCGCGATGATGACGGGAAGCCGAAGTTCGTGCACATGCTCAACGGCACGGCAGTAGCGCTTTCCCGCGCTATCGTCGCGATTCTCGAGAACTACCAGAATGAGGATGGGTCGGTAACGATACCGCCTGCCCTCGTGCCCTACTGCGGCTTTGACAGGATAACGAAGTAAGAGATGATCAGGACAAGCGCTCTTTTCACAGATTTCTATGAGCTGACGATGATGCACGGCTACTACCTCGAGCATCACGACTCGAAGGCCGTCTTCGACATGTTCTACCGCACGAACCCGTTCCAGGGCGGCTATACGATCTTCACAGGCATCGAGGAGCTGATAGACCGCCTTGAAGGCCTTTCGTTCAGCGGCGAGGATATAGACTACCTCCGCTCGCTCGGCATATTCGACGAAGGATTCCTTGAGTATCTCAGGGACTACCGCTTCCATGGGGATGTATATGCCTTCGATGAGGGAACGCCTGCCTTTCCGGGGGAACCTCTCATCAGAGTCGAGAGCGACCTCATGGATGCACAGCTCGTGGAGACGCTGATCCTCAATTCCGTCAACTTCGAGACACTCATCGCCACGAAGGCTTCCAGGATGGTGCTTGCCACGAAGGGACATGGCTCGATCATGGAATTCGGATTCAGAAGAGCGCAGGGCGAGAATGGCGCCCATTCCGCTTCCAGGGCCTCATTCATCGGCGGAACGAAATCCACCAGCAACACATTTGCCGGAAAGAAATACGGCATACCTGTCGCAGGAACGATGGCCCACTCCTGGATCATGAGCTATGGCTCGGAGGAGGAGGCCTTCAGGAAGTTCGCCGAGATCTATCCCGATAACGCGATCCTGCTCATAGACACATATGACACGCTCGGTTCAGGCATCGACGCTGCGATAAAGATCGGGCTCGAGCAGAAGGCGAAGGGCAAGAGGATCGGTGTCAGGATCGATTCCGGAGACCTTTCATACCTTACGAGAGAAATCAGGGCCCGTCTCGATGCGGCTGGGCTTGAAGATGCCACGATCTGCATCTCCAACGACCTTACCGAGGAGATCATCAGAAGCCTCATCTCCGATGGAGCCCCGATCGACAGCTGGGGAATCGGAACGCATCTCGTCACAGGAGGATCGCAGGCAGCCCTCAACGGCGTCTACAAGCTATCTGCAAAGGAAGAGAACGGCGTGATGGTTCCATGCCTCAAGGTATCCAACAGCTACGAAAAGACGACGAATCCAGGCATCAAGCAGGTATACCGCTTCTTCGACAAGTCAGGAGGTGCGCTCGCGGATCTCATCACGCTTGCGGATGAGGACATCGAGAGCGGAAGGAACATAACCTTCTACCATCCCTTCTCCACCGCGGATTTCTTCGTGATGAAGAAGGACAGATACTCCTCATTCCAGCCGATGCTCACGAAGAAGATGGAGAACGGGCACCGCATCGTCCCCTCCCCTTCGCTGCAGGAGATACAGAGAAGCTCAGCAGAGAAGCTTGCCGCATTCGACAAGACCTACAAGAGGATCATAAATCCTCATATCTACAAGGTTTCTCTTTCGGAGAAGCTCAGGAACCTCAAGACGGAGCTCCTTGTGAAGACAAGGATAAAGGAAAGCGAGGAGAAGAACTGACAGAGAGGCATCGCGGAAGCGGTGCCTTTCCTCACTTCAGCTGATTATCACGGCTCTGCCGCCATCATCCTCATAGACTGCATGACCTGCAATTCCAGTACTGGCAATATTTGTGCGGCAGAGCGTAAGATCTGCATTCCTCACGATGATTCCACGCCAATTCCTGCATGGAAGCCCAGAAGTCATCTCTGCAAGCGAAGGATCGGCAAGACGATGATCCGCAAGCGCGAATGATGAGTTAGAGATGGTGATTCTCTCCGCCCTGCTCTCCGGAAGCCCTGCGATGAATGCGATCGAAGCCCTGCAGCCAGCTGCCCTGACCCTCTCGATCGAGATATCATGGATCCTCGGCGTGCGCTCCGATACAGGTCTCGGATCAAGCGAGAAATCATCGGGATTATACGCCCCGCACCTGTAGTACATATTCAGCGAGATCGCAGAGAGGCAGTCCTCCATCTCTATATCGCTGATGCGGACGGAGTGCACATCGCCGCCGCGGCCACGCCGCGTCTTCATTCTTATGCCGCGATCCGTGCCTACGAAGCGGCAGTTATGGACGGAGATGTCATGCACGCCCCCTGATGAGTCGCTCCCGATGACGAAGCCTCCATGGGCATGGAGCACGGTGCAGTCCCACACCTCAGCATCATATGTCGGGATACCCCTTCTTATGCCGCTTTCATTGCAGCCGCTTTTCATGGAGATGCCATCATCCCCTACATCGACAAGGCAGCCATGAACCTGCACAGAGTGGCATGAATCGATGTTGATCCCATCTGTATTCGGGGAGTCATATGGATTGCGGACTATGACTGAGGAGATATCCAGATTATCTGAATAGATCGGATGGAGCGTCCAGAACGGGCTGTTGCGGAGCGTTATTCCGGAGACAGAGACGCCTGATGCGCCGTAGATCTCAAAGAGATCCGGACGCAGGAACTGGCTCTCGCGTCCGCCACCGCCTCCCTCCATCTCCCTGAATCCGGGGTTGAGGGCCGCAAGCTCCTTCTCCTCAGGAGTCACAGGCTCCATCTGTACACCACGCTTCCTGTTTGCCGTCTCCCACCACCAGCTGCCGTTTCCTTCGATGACGCCGCTTCCTTCTATGATGACATCATGGGTATCATGGATCATGAAACATGGGTGGAAGCCATAGCAGTCCGCCCCTTCCCAGCGCGTGTTGCACGGTCTGTAGAGGTGCACATCGGGAATCATGGAAAGCACTGCGCCATCCTCGAAGATGATCCTGCATGGGGATGAGATATCCACAGGACCTGTCTGCCATACACCGCTGTCAATGACAACTGTTCCGCCCTCGCCTGCAGCAGCTATCGCCTCTGCTATCGCAGGGGAGGCATTATCGCGCCTTATCCCGAAGTCCTTAAGATGGACTGTTCTCTTCATTCTGGATTCCCATGGACTTGAGCCGGAACTGCACTCACTCATCAGCCTCCGCGGTACGCCCTATCTTCCAGTTCTTCATGATGGTGAAGAAATCCGTCTTCTGCATGATCATCTGCTTCTTCTTCACCTCGTCATTGAGGACTTCCTTATCGACATAAGGCTTCCATTTCTCTATCACGTTCTTGCCGGCTATGCGGCGTATGGACATCGCTTTGGTATAGAACCTGTCAGAGCCATCGCAGAGCGACCTGTCCTCGATGATGGAAAGCCGCTTCGGAAACTGCAGCGCCAGAGAGCGCGACGTGAAGATGCGGTATCCGAGAAGATAGCATCTGACACCGAAATCAAGCGCTTGGTAGAACTCTCCGGAGATAAGCGTATCGTATGATCTGAGGCGCTGGAAAAGTGCCCGGTCATAAAGCCCTATCTCCATTACAGGATAGAGGTTAGGTTCCTCCTCATCCGTATCTATGGATGGTGTGAACGACATCGGGTCGACCTGACGGCCATTGATATAAGGAGCACGGAGCGTAGGCATGACCTCGCAGGATGATGAGATCATCACAGGCGTGATCACCGCAGGGTGGTTCTTCTCCGCCATCGCTGCCATCAGCTTCTCGCCTTCGAATGCTATAAGCGATGAATCGGTGCGGACAACGAGGAAGTATGAGGCATAGCACTCATCTGCGAATGCGTTTATATACTCGCCCGTCGTAGCGCTCTGCTTGAACACGATGAAGTTCGCATCCGGGAAGCGATTGGCCCAGTCATCCTCCTCCATCCGGGACTGCAGCGTGATGACATAGATAGGAATGCTCATGTTCTCCGAATACCACCGGAGAGAATCCACGAGATCCTCCTTGGTGGAAAGATCCAGAAGCCCTACTGCAAGCTGCTGCTGCCTGTACAATGACGATATCCTGAACCCGACATCCTGCCGCTGATGCACCACTCTGTAATCAGACACTTTCCGTAAAGACCAGATCCTCAGGCCTGAAGATCACGTCCTTCCTCCCTTTCCCCAGAACAGATTCGATCTCGGAGCTCTTATGGCCCTGGAGCTTCTCGATCTCCGTACTATCGAAGTACGGCACAGCCTTCGCGAACATATTGCCATCGGTATCGACGATGGCGGTAACCTCGCCTTTGTTGAATGTACCCTCTATCTCCTTCACGCCGGAAGGAAGAAGGCTCTTATGCGCGAAGAGCGCTTTCTTCGCCCCCTCATCAACGATGATGCTTCCGCGCGGCGGCGTATTGAGCATCCACCGCTCCCTCTGGGAGAGCCTCGCCTCCGGAAGGATGAATGACCCGATCTCCTCGCCGCTGACGATGCGCATCAGCACATCGCGCTCATAGCCGGAAGCTATCACTGTGCCGCAGCCGCCCTTCTGGGCAATGCCTGCGGCAAGGAGCTTCGTGCGCATGCCGCCGGTTGCAAACGCGGATCCGGCACC
>CALXKY010000069.1 GCA_944389055.1 uncultured Spirochaetaceae bacterium
GAACGGCGGTGCAGCACGACGACAGCACTGTCCACGGCAGGAGCCGGATGGAATGATCCCGCTCTTATCGTGAATGCAGTCGTATTCGTGTAATCGAGCTGCGTGAGCACTGAGAATGATGAGTATTCGGAGGAACCCGGGGATGCGGACATCCTGTCCGCGACCTCCTTCTGCAGTGTGAATACCATGCGCTCAGGAAGGCAGCTCCGCTCAATAAGACGGGCGATGATCTGCGAACCGACGTTATAGGGAAGATTGCCGGCTATCGTGGAGAATGAAGGCTCACGGCTGAAGAGCGTCTCCATCGCATCGCCCTCCACAAGCGTGAAATCCTCATCAGCGAAAGCCTCAGTACGGAGAACGGAGGCAAATCCATGATCGATCTCAAAAGCAGTCACATGCGCACCGGCTTTCAGAAGAAGGTGCGTGATAGCCCCGAGTCCCGGACCGATCTCCCATACATCCATCCCAGGGGCCGGCGCAATGAGGGAAACGATCCGTTCCCTCACATCCGGAGAGATGAGGAAGTTCTGCCCGAATTTCTTCGTCATAGCCAGGCCATGGGAGGAAAGCACCTCCTCTATCTCGGAAACACTGCTGTAGTTGAGATTCCACATACCCCTGATACTATCAGATTGCGCCATGTTTGCCACGTACGGAATCATGCAAAGCGGAACAGGGATGAAACTTCATATCTTCCAGAAAAGAATAGAACTCAGATATACTAGCAGCGGCACTGCCAATGATGGTAGGCGGTTGGCTTCCTCGTCTGCGGGGAGGCTATTCCTCCCAAGTCCTGCGGACGGAAGGAGGTGAATCAATTATGGAGGAAATTCTGGAGATTATCCTGAAGATCCTTGAGGTTGCGAAAGCTTCTCTTTCTCTTCTCAGAGACATAAAAGAAACCCGCCGTTCGACCAAGAAGTAGCGGGTTTTCCCTAAACTTTAAGGCCAGCCGTCTATCGGCAGTGCCTCTTTGCATCTATATTATTCCTGCATTCGTGCAGGAAGTCAAATACACTGAAGGACATCATGTCAGGCTCAGCGTGATTACAGCATTTTCTCCTTTTTTGATTCCTTTATACCACAGGAACATATATTCAAGGCAGCTGCCACTGTCTATCTCATATGTCTCACCATTCTTAAAAAGACCGGACTGGGAGTATCCTGAACTATTGGAGCCATGCGAGCAGAGGATACGGAGCTGTATGCCGTCTCCGGAATATCCATCGATGCCAAGCTTAAGCGTCTTGCCACTTCGTAAAGCTTCAGATCCTTCCATTACGATAGGAATGATGCCCTCTCCGCTCTCGGGAATCGTGATTGTCTTCTCATTGGGATCATTATCAACATTCCAGACATACTTTTCGATATCTTCTTTTTCCATATCCGTAATCTTCCTGAGCGTTGCTTTACCGCCATCATCACCATTGTTCTTCTGGAAATTGAAGATGAAATCCTCTTCGATCTTACCGACATAAACGATAATAGATTTCCCATTATATCTGACCGGGAAGACGTATGTACGATGGTATCCTTCAGCAGTCCTCGGATCCATGGTTCCAGTGCTCATGAGATAATGTCTGAAATCCATTTCCGAACTATCTGTCTTCAATATCTCGATGACATATTCGCTGTCCGGTTCCAGTTCATCCGTTCTTACACGGTAAATCCCCGGAGACTCAAGAGGCACTTCATCATCCAGCTTCAGATCCACAGGATTCATGAGCCTGAGCTCACGTGTGTATGCCTCACTCCTTACTTCTCCGATATGCACCTGGTTATAGAGATAGACATCGGTATATTCAGAAAGATCCATCACGCCCTTGGAGCTCCGGTCCCTGAACGACGATGAGCGCCCAGGAAGGAATATCCCGTAGTCCGTATCTACATTCTGCCCTCCTCCATCTTTCAGGACCATGATGGCAACCTCATTCTTATCGGCTACGTTCTGGCCGAGATTCACGCGGTAGTATTCCTCATAGACATCCTGGCCATCCTCATTCGTGAAGAGAGGCGTATCTCCGCTTCCGTCGTTTCTTATTTCGATGACAGTACCATCGCTTTCAGGCTCAAGCGTTATGACTTTCACGGAATCACCATCAGTAAGCCCGATATCTTTCAGATAGAACGAAAAGCTGCTTTCCTCTGCGAAGTGGAGATATGTACCTCCGTTAGTGAGAAACAGCTTCTCCGATGCAGACCTCAGCAGGTTTCTCGAATTGTGCTGAGGGAAGATGGCGTAGAGGCCATTTATATCAAGGTCTGTCAGCGTGATCTGATCATCTCCGGAACCAGCGGGTACACCGCCGGCGGTCTCATCCTCCGGAGAGCATGACAAGAGCATCAGAAGCGTCATAAGAGCAGCGATGAAAATCTTCATGGAAACCTCCTCTCATAAGCTTAACGCGCAATCGCAAAGCTGTGAACATCAGCTTGGCTGCAATGCATCTTCTTCGATGAAATATCCGTCAGACCGGTCACGGTATCCAGTGAAGAGACGGTCCTCATCACCATCCAGGTTAAGCTGGTACATACGGAAGATGACCGATATGTCCTTAGGCTGCCACTGTTCCCTGTAGGAATAGCGATAGCGCATGCCGAGATTCCTCATCACACCTCCGCTTCTGGGATTGTTCCTGTCGTGCGTTGCCGTGATATACGGCAGCCCATCCTGTCTCAGCCGTCCGATAACCGCCCGGCCTGCCTCCGTGGCGATTCCCTTATGCCAGAATTCCCTTCTCAGCCCGTATCCGAAGTCATGGGGCTCCGCCATGGCTGCATTGATATACCCGATCGGATGGCCATCCTTCATGCAGATGGCATAGGCATAACCTTCTGGCTGCGCATACACAGAGGCATATCTTTCCTCAAAGAACCTTTCAGCATCTTCCATGCTCCTCGCGGGGAACCAGGGAAGGAACCTGTTGGCTTCCTCATCGCTGAGGATGAGGAAAAGCGCGTCCATATCATCTTCGGTGAACTTCCTGAGCAGCAGACGTTCCGTTTCAAGCAAGGGCGTGTTCATGGCATGGATTATCCTGCACAGGCCACGTGCAATCAACCGGATCTGCTTCTGATCCGCAGTATGGCTGAAGGCAGGGACATGATGGCAGAAGCCATCGAAGCAAGCAGAAGATAAGGCAGCAGCCCCTCTGACTCAGGAAGTCTGCCAGCTGCGGCGAAGCCTGCTGCGATCAGCCTGTATGAGGCGCGGAGCAGTATTCCGGCATGAGGAATCGCAAGCGCAAGGAGCGAGAGTCCCATATAGACAGAGATGGCGGCATTGAACGGGAACGATGTCACGATGGCTCCCAGCTGATAGCTTCCGAATACGCTGATCGTCAGCGGCACGGAGAAGATGAGAGCGGAGGCGGAAGCTGCCATGGATACGGACACGGGATATGGCAGTGGAAGGAAGAACCTGAGAGCCCTGTCCAGCCTGTCAGAGATGATGAATATGCCTCCGAGGCACAGGAAGCTGTATATTGCCCCGATATCCTGCGAGGCTGCGGGGAATACCATGAGAAGTATCACGAATGAGAGCACGAATGATGTTTCCATCCCCATCCCCTTTGATAGCAGCACGCGGAAGATGAATGCGCGCATCAGCGATGGCCGCCAGCCTGAGAGGAACGCGAACAAGAAGAGCACTGCGTCCGTTGCAGCTCTTCCCTTTTTCCTGCCAAAGATCCTCTCAAGGAATGGGGAGATGATGAATGCCAGGATCGAGAGATGCATCCCCGAGAGCGCAAGCACATGCGAAAGCCCCGAGGCCCTTGCGTCCGACGAGAGCACGAACGATCCGTCGCTTCCCGTTCCAAGCAGCAGGAGCGAGGCAAGCTCACCCGCCTCCCCCGTCTCTCTCAGCCTTTCCTTTATCCGCAAGATGCATCTGGAGCGCAGCCCGGCATGGAAGGGTCTCGCGAGAAGCTCCACGGAATGGGACCGGAAGACATCACCGTGGAAGTATCCGGACGCGATGATCCTGTCTCCGGCATAGAGATCGGCCTGTGAGGACACCACATAGATGATACCGTCTGCGGAGAATACTGCCTCACTACCATCGGCAGCCCTTTCAAGCTCCATGCGGAACCCTGATGTGCGTCCTTTCTTCTGCTGGCTGTCCTGCACTACCGTTCCCCATACAGTATCGATACGCCAGCGCTCTGCAGGGATATCGGGAAGAGAAGCACTGAGAGCCGCAGCCGAAGCAGCTGCCGCAAGCGATGCGATCATGACGGGAAGAGCATCCCGTCCGGCCTTCAGCAGGATGAGCGCCGAAAGCGATGCCAGCGGCATGACGAGAAGCGGGCGCGAGAAGAATCCCGGCATGAACCATAGAAGGTAGACAGCAGCGATGACGGATGCATAACCCATATGAAGCTATACGCCGCCATCCGGGAATCATGTCAGGGAGGAAATGGCAAGATAGAGCGCGAGATCTGGCATATCGAGTGAACCGATGGTCACCTGATAGATCAGGAAACGGGCGGTCCTGCGTCTGTCATCACTGCTTTCTATGCGGCTGATTGTCTTATCAATGCCTTTATCGGAGGCCCGCATGTGCAGGAGCAGCGCTGAAGAGAAATCGTCAATCCAGTCCTCGCAGAGACCCTGAAGGCCCGGCAGCGAGCCGGACGCAACCGCTTCCGCAAGTTCCATCACGCTCATGAGGCAGAGCCGGTCATAGTAGTCCTCGATGAGCGCCATATCCGATGAATGGAGCACTGAGGAAGAAGCGATCGCACGATCGATGATGAGCATCTTCTCCTTCATGAATGCGGATTCCTCATCGGTACGTGACAGTATTATCCAGAGCGCGGCGGAGACGATGAATGAGAAGAGCAGCTCATCGGCAAGAGGTATCGGATCCGGAACAGCAAGGGAAAAGAAAAGGTAGGCCAGAAGGAATGCACCGGCAGAAATCAGGAGGCGCGGTATATAGCGCCGTTCCTGAAGGTATTTCCTTAGTGCCATGCGCCCCTCGGAGGAAATGGTCCTGCATGCTGCCGCAGCCTCGCCTTCAGAGAGCGTGCCTGAGGAGATTATCCTGAAGGCAGTCTCTGGCGAGAACGAACCGAAATCCTCTCCGGGAAGGGAGGAGAGCACCAGAGGCACTCCCCTTCTCCTCATGAAATAGATATTCATCAGAGAGCAGCCATGAACTCCGCTTTGATAGCTCCGACCTTCTCCTCAAGCGCCTTTCTTCCGTCAGGGCCCTCGGTAAGGAAGAGGTAATACTTGATCTTCGGTTCCGTGCCGGAAGGTCTTACGACAAGCTTCTCGCCGGAAGCGAAGCGGATGATGATGACATCGGCCTTCGGAAAGCCGGTGTTTTCACCCATGAGGTCCTCCACTGATGAGATTGTCCTTCCGACAAGCGTGTCACCGGGCTTGAGGAATCTCATCGAAGCCATGATCGACTTCATCTTCTCCTTGCCCTCAGCTCCGTCATACTCATTCGAGAAGACAACCTCGGTTGAATAGCCATAGGAAGCATAGATGGCATCGAGCCTCTGCTGCAGCGTGATTCCGCGCGATGCGTAGTAGCACATCATCTCGACAGCTGCGACTGCGGACGATACCGCATCCTTATCATGGACATCCGTGACGGTAAGGAAGCCATAGCTTTCCTCGCAGCCGAAGAGGAAGTACTTGCCGGGATTGTCGCCGCGTTCGATCCTCTCGATCTCCTCCGCGATATACTTGAAGCCCGTAAGCACATCCTTGCAGACACCGCCGTTCTTCTCCGTAATCTTCCTGACAAGGTCCGTCGTGACAAGGCTCTTGGCCACGAATGGCGTGCCTTCCCTCTTCATCTCGCTGGCAGTGGTAAGGAGGTAATCCACCAGAAGCGTAGCAATCTGGTTGCCGGTAAGAAGAAGATAGTCTGTCTTCGTGGAATCGGTGGGGATAGCTATTCCGAGCCTGTCAGCATCGGGATCCGTGCCAAGCACGATATCCGCCTTGATCTCCTTTCCGAGCGCTATGACGCGCTGCATTGCCTCCGCGCTCTCAGGATTCGGGAGCTTCACTGTCGGGAAGTTCCCATCCGGCTCCTCCTGCTCCTTCACGACATGGCACTCAAGGCCAAGCTCCGAGAGCATATGCCTTACAGGCTTGTTTCCGGATCCATGGAGCGGTGTATATGCAACCTTGATAGAGGAATTCCTGATAAGCTCCGGACGTCTGAGGGAGGCTTTCACCATGCTGTAGTAAGCCTCATCCACCTCGGCAGGAACACTCTGCAGCATGCCGCTTGCCCTGAGCTGGGTCTCATCAGCATCTTTGATATCATCCTTAGTCACGGCATTGGCGCGCTTTGCTATCTCAATATCATGGGGAGGCGTGACCTGTCCGCCATCGGACCAGTATACCTTGTAGCCATTGTATTTCGATGGATTATGGGAAGCCGTGACCACGATACCGGCGCTTGCCTTCATATGGCGCACTGCGAAGCTCAGCATCGGAACAGGACGGAGGGAATCATAGAGATACGCCTTCACGCCATTGGTCGCCAGCACGCGTGCGGCAGAAAGCGCGAACTCCCTTGAGAAAAGCCTTGAGTCATATGCGATGACGACAGTCGGGCTGCTTACGGATGAGAGAAGGTACTGGGCAAGTCCCTGGGTGACCTTCCTGACCATGTATGTATTGATCCTGTTCGTTCCGCCGCCGATCATGCCCCTCATGCCTGCAGTGCCGAATGCCAGTGATGTATAGAAGCGGTCATAGAGACCTTCCCAGTCCCCCAGTTCGACAGCATTCTCAACCTCACGGCTGAAAACGGCATCCGTCTCGGAAGCAATATAATCCCTCGCAGCGGCGAGCACATCAGCTTTCATCTTCTCGGTGAATTCCATAAAACCCTCCTTATCACCATATTCTACCACATCAGAGAATACTCTCCAGTATTTCATCCAGCTTATATGCGCTTCCGGCCATGGATTTTATGCCGGAAGCAGCAAGTTCATCCTCACTTCTGAAGCCATATGAGACTATGACAGTCCTGATGCCTGCCCTCCTGCCTGTCTCGGCATCGACTTCGCTGTCGCCGACGTACACAGCCTCGGATACTGACGATCCGGCAGCGGCAAGCCCTTCAAGAAGAAGCGATGGGTCGGGTTTGAGCGGGAAACCGCGCCGCTCGCCCGAAACGTATGAGAAGATGCCGGGAGCAAGCTTTCCGACGATTTCCTGCACGATGCTGTCCGCTTTGTTCGAAACCACTCCGAGCGCGATGTCCCGGCTTCTCAGATGCCCAAGCATCTCCATGATGCCAGGATATGGCTCGGCATGGTCCGCCGGATGATGCATGTAATAGCTGATGAGAAGCTCGAACATAAGGGAGAAATCATTCTCATCGGCAAGATCCGCGGGATGCTTTTCTGCAGCAGCCTGGGCAAGAGCACGCCTCAGCCCCCGTCCCACATAGCGCCTGATATCATCATCAGAGGCTTCCTCACCATCATATGCCCTGAGAGCATAGTTGATCGCGGCCTTTATATCAGGCAGCGTATCGAAGAGCGTTCCATCAAGATCGAAGAATACGGCTTTCATACCTCCATTCTACCCATCACGGCCCTTCTTGCACACAGTACGCATGGACTGTACGATGAAACCATGTACAGAGCAACGATAAAGGAAGGCAAGGAGAAAGCCATGAGAAGGCATCACCCCTGGGTGTTCTCCGGAGCCATCGGATCGGTAGAACCGGCATTCACCGAAGCCGGATGGGCGGAGGCAGTGACGGAATCAGGGGCGTTCATAGCCTATGGCTGGTATGACGAGAAGAGCCACATCATACTGCGCCTCATCTCGTGGGACAGGAAGCAGTCTCCCGGGGATGACATGGTGCGCTCTCTCGTGCGTGGTGCCGTGGAGAGAAGGAAAAGCTTCTTCTCCCTGCCGGATACAACAGCCTTCCGGCTCATACATGGAGAGGCTGATTTCATTCCCGGTCTGGCAGTCGATGCCTATGGCAGGGAGCTGAGGGCCATAGTCTCCTCACGTTTCGCTGATAAGAATCTGGGTGTCATCGCCGAGGAGCTTGACGCCCTGCTCCATCCGGATGTCATCGAAGCCGTGACGGACAAGCAGTTCGCCGGTCTGGAGGGACTTGCTGAGCGGATCCGCCATTTCCGCGGCGGGAAGGAGACAAGGGAGGATGAGAGCAGAAGCAGCGTGAGATTCATCGAGCGCGGCATCTGGTATGAGGCAGCTCCCGGAAAGGGTCAGAAATCCGGATTCTACTGTGACCAGCGCGACAGCAGGAGCATCGCAGAGGAATATGCAGCGGGCCGCACGGTTCTCGACCTCTTCTCATATACAGGCGGATTCACACTCCATCTGCTCAGAGGCGGAGCTCTTTCCGTCGATGCCGTCGACTCCTCTGAAAGCGCTCTGAGGCATCTCCTGTACCAGATACATCTCAATGAGGACAAGAAGGTGCTCCCTCCAGGATCGCGTGAGAAGGTCACGATAACCGCGGCCAATGCCTTCGAGCACATAAGGCAGGCAGAGGAAGGGAAATATGACATGATGATCCTCGATCCGCCGAAGCTCGCGAAGACAAAGAGCTCACTCGGAAATGCGATGAAAGCCTACAAGGATCTCAACCGCGTCGCGATGATGAAGATCAGGAACGGCGGTATCATAGCAACATTCTCATGCTCAGGTGCCATGACACGCGAGGATTTCCGCATGATGCTCGCATGGGCCGCAGCAGATGCAGGGGCCGAGATCCAGATACTCCGCACGCTCAGTGCGGGAGAGGATCATCCGGTGCGCCTCTCCTTCCCAGAAAGCGAGTATCTGAAGGGATACATCATCCGCGTGATCAGATGATCAGCTGTCGCCCTCCAGCGTATGCTTCTTGCGCATGAGATACTTGATCTCGGAGGGCGAACGATCCTTCCTTTTCCTTCTGGACCGCTTGTCGCCGAGACCTGCGGATATGATCGAGCGGTTCTTCCTGTCTGACACGATTATAGTCCCGACGACAGCTACCAGGATGCAGAGCCCTAGGAGGAATACCCAGGCCCACTTTCCGTCCATGCCGGGAATCGAGACATTCATGCCGAAGAAGCCCGTAATGAATGTCGGGAACATCAGCGACAGGGATATGACCGTGAGGCGCTTCATGATGACGTTCATATTGTTGCCGATGACTGAGGCAAAGGCATCCATCGTACCTGTGAGGATATCCGAATAGATATTCGCCATCGCAATAGCCTGCTTGTTATCGGTAATGCTGTCCTCAAGCGCCTCCATCTCCTCCTCCGTCGTGAGCCTGAAGTACGGCGTCTTCTGGAGCTTCTCCAGGAGCACCTCGTTATCCGTGAGGCCCGTCGTCAGGTAGACAAGGGATTTCTGTATCTGCAGCAGCTGTATGAGCTCATAATTCATGATCGACCGATGCAGCTGCTCCTCAACAAGATCCTTCTGCCTGTTGATGTACTTCAGGAAACGGATGTAGACGAGAGCTGCGCGTCCGAGTATGGAGATGACGAATCCTTCCTTCGTCTCGACAGGGCACTGGCGGACCCGGCGCCTCGCGAAATCATCTATCACCACGCTGTCGCCGCGGCAGATCGTTATGATCTTATCGGGATAAAGCAGCATTCCGAGCGGTATCGTGGTTCTCTCGAGAGGCTTGTCATCATCCTCCTCCGCGGAGGGAAGACGGCAGATTATGACTGTGTAGTCATCCTCCTTCTCGATACGGCTCTGCTCATCGGCATCCATGATATCAGCAAGAAGCTCCGATGAGACAAGATACTCATCGGTGAGCATTGAGATATCATCCTTATCAATTTCACGCACATCGATCCAGGTATAGTTCTGGTTCGGGGTCAAATCTGTTCTCTTAGTGATCATCTGGCTCTCCCCGGGCCTTCAGATCCGGATCAGTCAGATCAGGAGGATGCAGAAGGCCGCGAATTCTTCAGTTCTTTCTGGCAAAGGTTTTATACTGCCGCCTTCATCCATAGTTTTTTCCTCCACCGCGGATAGTATCACAACAGGCGGTGGAGGAAAAGATGAATCAGTTCAGAAATTTGTGTGGTTTTTGAGATCTGTATACCAGAAGAGGCTTGCGGCTCTCGAACATGATACGG
>CALXKY010000070.1 GCA_944389055.1 uncultured Spirochaetaceae bacterium
AGACGTGTACTCTTCCGATCTGCCTGAGGCCGAGAAGGAGAGCTCGGCACAGCATGAGAAGCGGCAGCGGATCATAAAGGAGAATGCAGAGGCGTTCCGCAGATATGCAGAAGCATTCATGGCAGAACGTGGTACGGAAATGGCTGAGATAGTCTCTTCAGATGGGATTCCGCTGAAGGCCGAGGTTCATCCAGCCGATGGGCATAGATGGGCCATCCTCATCCATGGCTATATGGGAAACAGGATGATGATGAGGAATCCTGCCTCTGTCTACTCCTCCTGGGGATATTCCACGCTGCTCCCCGACAACAGGGCTCATGGGGAAAGCGGAGGGAAGTGGGTCGGCATGGGCTGGCTGGACAAGGATGACATAAGGCTCTGGATAGACTGGATAGCAGAACGGGATCCTGAGGCACGGATCGTGCTGCATGGTATCTCCATGGGAGGGGCGACGGTGATGATGGCCTCGGGCCTTGAGCTGCCTGCGAATGTCAGAGCTGCTGTGGAGGACTGCGGATACACATCCGTCTGGGACATATTCCGCGATGAACTGAAGGCAGTATTCCATCTTCCTGCTTTTCCCGTTCTGCATATGTATTCCGTGATGTCATCGGTTCTGGCTGGCTATTCCCCGCGGAAGGCATCAAGCCTCAGGATGCTTGGATCCTCACGCATCCCGATGCTGTTCATCCATGGTGATGATGATCATTTCGTCGGTACATATATGCTTGATGCCTGCTTCAGCGCGAAGGAATCGGGCGGGAAGGAGAAGCTTCTGATACGCGATGCTGGGCATGGGGAGGCGTATCTGAGGGATCCTCAGCGATATTTCACCGTTCTCAGGGATTTTCTTTCGAGGTACGTCTAAACAAAGACCATCGGAAAATGCGATAATCACCGGCAGGAGTCAGATATGTTTTTTCCAGAAGGATACAGGCCTCTTCTCGGCCAGCATGAGACAGAGAAGGCGATAAAGGATGCAAAGGATACATTCGAGCGCTCGCTTTCAGGCGCTCTCAGGCTTTCGAGGGTAACCTCACCGCTATTCGTACCGGCAGGAGCCGGTATCAACGATGACCTCAACGGCGTGGAGAATCCGGTACGCTTCAGCGTGAGGAATCTCGGCGGAGAGAAGATGGAGATCATCCAGTCCCTTGCAAACGGGAAGAGGATGGCGCTTGCTGATTACCGCGTGCGTCCCGGCCGTGGCATCTATACCGATATGAACGCACTCCGTCCAGATGACGACATCGATGCGATCCATTCAATCTACGTCGACCAGTGGGATTGGGAGCGGGTTATGGATGAGAATGAAAGGAATCTTCCATATCTCAAGAATACGGTGAGGAGCATCTACGGCGCTATCAAGAGGACGGCTTTCCTCCTTGAGGAGGATTATCCCATGCTTCACGATACGCTCCCGGAGGAAATCACCTTCATACACACCGAGGATGCCGCCCGTGAGATGCCTGAGCTTACACCGCAGGAGAGGGAGAGGGAGCTTGCAAGGCGCTATGGTGCAGTCTTCCTCATCGGCATCGGCTATGGCAATCCGCCTCACTCCGGCCGTGCTCCTGACTATGACGACTGGTCTACGGAGACGGAGAACGGCTGCCATGGACTCAATGGGGATATAATCGTATGGGATACGGTGCGTTCCGATTCTCTTGAGCTTTCCAGCATGGGCATCAGGGTGGACAGGGATTCGCTTCTCAGGCAGCTTGAGATCAGGGGCTGCATGGACAGGAAGGATCTATACTGGCACAGGAGGCTTCTTGCAGGGGAGTATCCCCAGACCATCGGCGGCGGTATCGGTCAGTCCAGGCTCTGCATGTTCCTTCTTCACAAGGCCCATATCGGTGAGGTACAGGCTTCCATATGGCAGGAGGAGGCGAGGAAGGAAGCGGAAGAAAGAGGTTTCTCTCTTCTTTAACTGCTTATTAGTGAATAAAATAGAATCGGTGGTATCAATTATTGTAAAAAATGCTGCCGATTCTATTGACGAAAGTCCTGAAATAGCCTAAATTCTTTGACTGTCGAGCGGTCGTGGTGGAATTGGTAGACACGCTAGCTTGAGGTGCTAGTGGCGAGAGCTGTGCTGGTTCAAGTCCAGTCGACCGCACTCGGAAAAGATCCTTCTTCTGGTAACAGCAGAAGGATTTTTTCATATCCGTAGGTATTGCTCACGTGGTGGCAGCCTTCATTGCTCTGTTATTGCAAGACTGGGGCAAAGGAAATGAAGAGGGCTGCAGATAAAGCTCCTGAATCGCTTCTAGGGAGATAAATTCCAACATAATTGTTAATTTATGCTGTAGATATCCAAATGAAGCAAAGTACAAATTGACATTTGTTATATATGAAAGTAAGAATAAACCAGAGTCCTCGTTAGACGAAAGTGGGCCCAGTGCCATGCGTTCCTAAGGAACCTAGTCTTTCTGAGGGCTTATTTTTTCAAGCGATATTGCATTCTTCTTACTGTAATATGTGCCATATGGACTATTTTTGAAATCAAAGATATCTATGATCAATTTTACTTTTTCTTTAATGAAATCTATGTATCGGAAATCTTCATGTTCATAGGCCTGGAAAACTGCCCAAAGCATATAATCAACAGCTTGCAATGCATATATCTCAGATGACTTCTGTATTATAACTCGTATTGAGTTGTCATGTTCTAACCCCCATTTATCCCTAAAACGCTTTTTTGCCTCGGATATAGCATCTTCCATTGACTCCTTCCATATGACATTCTGCATTGACGAGAAATAACAATCTATTTCCTTGTTGAGGTGCAATCTGTTTTTAAGCAATTTAGATACCAGATCTTTGTATAATCCCGATGGTTTCAGATCATATCTATCACGGAAGATCGAGAGCTTTTTTCTGGCAACGATGCATTGAAATGTGAAATCTGCTTCATGCAAGACTCTGAATACTTTTTCTCTGACTTCAGCGCAATCTTTATTTGCATGGAACATCAACCGTGTGCTTTTCATGGAAGGAACAGAGGAAAGATAAGGATCGTCTACGATTTCTTCATGTATAAGCTTCATTGCTTTGTTCAGGGACTTAGGATCTTCTGTTGCAATGAAACTGACTATGAAAATCTTTGAAGTACTTCCATTAGTGACAAGATTGATACCTTTCCTTCCGAGAATTTCCGGAGATCCGGCTTCATCAAAGAAATAGTACATTTTCCTGTCATCTGTTTCTTTCATAGTTCTTATTCTGCATTTGAGTATTTGGATTGTCTATGTTTCTACTACGCAGTATTCCATCACGGCAGAGCATCCATGTTTTTGCAGTCTCTATGCATGCTTAGCTGATCTCAGCAATGCCATATATGGTATCCCGGACTGGCGTTTCCGATAAGCACCGGATACCATCCGCTTTCCCTGGTCTGGAAAAAGCGTGAAATGCTCAATCAGTTATGTCAGGCTATCGTGTTTTTCAGGATCCCGAGCCCTTCTATCTCGATCTCGACTGTGTCTCCCTTCTGCATGCCGGAGATGCCGCCGGGCGTGCCTGTTGAGATGATATCTCCGGGGAGGAGCGTCATCACGCGGGAGATATATGAGATGAGATAGGGAATGCCGAATATGAGGTTCGACGTATTGGACTTCTGCTTCGTTTCCCCATTCACGCGGCTTGTGATCATCAGACAGCTGCCATCAACTTCATCCGAGATATATGGGCCGAGCGGCATGAATGTGTCGAATCCTTTCGCGATCGTCCACTGTCCGTTCTTAGGCTGCAGATCCCTGGCTGTGACATCATTGGCTATCGTGTATCCGAGGACATGACCGAGTGCCTCGCTTTCGCTGACATCCTTCGCTTTCTTCCCTATGACGACAGCAAGCTCTGCCTCATAGTCGAGACGATGGCACATGGCAGGGTAGATGATCGCGTCGCCGTGAGCAGCTGCAGCTGTAGATGGCTTGAGGAATACCACAGGGGTCTCCGGGATCGGCAGCCCGAATTCCTCTGCATGATCACGGTAGTTGAGCCCGATGCAGACAGCCTTCGAGAATGGGGCAGGGGGAAGAAGCTTCACCTCTTCTGCCGGGATCTGCCGTTCCGTCAGCTTCCATCCGCTGTCGAAAGGCGTTCCATCAATCTCGGTTATCATGTCATCTCCGAGGATGCCGTATGCAGGCTGTCCGGATGCTTTATCAATGAATCTGACGTATTTCATCTTTCCTCCTCAGGCAGATCCATGTGCCGGTGTCATGGAAGCCCAGCTCACGGTATATCCGTCCTGCGCTGCTGTCAGTATACCACAGCGAAAGTCTCTTCATCCTGCATTCGCCGAAGGCGATGCCGATCATCGCCTTCACCACGGCAGAGGCGTATCCTCTTCCTCGCATCCCCGGTTCCGTCGCTACGCCGGAAAGCATGGCATTCCTATGCCCTGCGCGGGAGATATAAGCACCTGAGACAGCTCTCCCGCCAATGAAGAGCGCTGCTGCCGGTTTTTCCATGAATGTTCTTGCGTTGTCATCATCATCTTCTTTCCTGAAGCCTTCCGACATGCCAGGCACGCGCCTGTAGAGGGAGAAAAGCGCTGGGAGATCCTCTTCTGTGCTTAGGCGCCTGATCCTTGCATCCCATTCATCCGTTCCCTGTCCGGAGAATGTTATGGTCATCAGGTGGCGCTCGGAAATGGAATATGATGGAAAGAAAGGAATGAGATGGCGCATTGTGTCCTCCGGTCCCAGAAGCGCTTCCTTCCCGAGGCTGATAAGGAAGGAGGCAGCTTCTTCCCAGTCCTGGCAGTCCGGTTCAGCCCCGGCTGCTGCGGCAGCAGGGAATGCTGCTATGTGCATCCTGCCGCAGCTGTATGCTTCAGTGCCGATGCCGCATGCATAATCGAGAAGCTCGTTCTGTAGATACAGCGACTTCTCCCCGGAGGCAGAAAGACGTGCCGCAGCTTCAGCAGCTTCAGCAGCAGAGAGGCAATCAGACATTCCCCGTGTCCGGCGTATACAGATATGAGAAGTAGGCCATATCCGTTGAGAGTGTCTTCGGCATATCCGGAAGCGTCTTCCTGTAGCTCTCGAGCGTGGTCCAGAGCCTGAAGAATTCAGGATCGGCAGAGTAGGCGCGGCTGTAGATGTCAGCAGCTGCTGCATCAGCCTCACCCTTTATCTTCTCGCTCTCCGCATATGCTTCGGAAAGAATCGTCCGCTTGTCATTCTCGGCCTTTCCCTGCCAGGAAAGAAGCTGTCCGCGCCCGTAAGCCCTGTATGCCTCTGCGATCTGGCTGCGTTCCTTGATCATCCTGGAATAGACGCTGTCAGTCAGGTCATCCGAGTATCTTATCTGTCTTATGATCACATCCTCGAGCTCGATGCCATAGCTTTCCATCATCGGTGCCGCTTCCTGCAGCATCATGTCCGAAAGCCCGTCACGCCCGATGATTATCTCCTCCTGCTGCTGCCGTGTATCGGTCAGCGATCTGAGTGTCTCTGCATCTTCCGCGTTCTCGACTTCGTTGTTGATCTCCTCGGAGTATTCAAGGGAGTTTATCCTGTTCGTCGACCTTACGGCTTCGTTGAGGTAGTTCTCGGAAATGACCGTCCTTATCGTTGAATCAAGCACATCATTGAGTCTTGCGATGCCGCCTGCAACGGTCTTCACGGCCATATAGAAGACTGAAGGATTCGAAATCCTCCAGCGTGCTGTTGCATCGACCCATATGAACTGATTCTCCTTCGTCGGGATCCTCTGCGCATCCCCGTCCCAGGAAAGAAGCATCGAGGGATAGCGTGTTACTGAATCGATGAATGGCATGCGCAGCTTGAGGCCTGCTTCCGTCTCTTCCCCGACGATTCTCCCGAAACGCGTCACGACTGCCTGCTCGCCTTCGTTGACCATATAGAACGGACCCATGACCAGGATGATGACAAGAAGCACCGCGATTATGACGGCTGCTGTTATGAGCTTCTTCATTCGGCACCTCCTATCATCTGCACGGGAAGATATCCTTCGAGATTCCTGTCGATCAGCGTGACATTGCCACCGGAGAGGACTTCCTCCATCGTCTCCAGATAGAGGCGCTGCGAGGTTATCTCCCTGTCTTTCTCATAGGACTCCCTGACTGAATTGAATCTAGCTGCATCGCCTTCGGCCCGGTTGACCCTCTCCGCAGCGTAGCCCTGGGCTTCGCTGATGATCTTCTCCGCCTCGCCCTGTGCCGCCGGGATTTCCTGGTTGTAATACTGCTTGCCTTCATTGATGAAGCTGTTCATATCCTGTATGGCTTTGTTCACATCCTCGAATGCATCCTGCACATCGCCCTCGGGTGGCATTATATTCTGGAGCTTGACGGCTACGATATCGATTCCTGCATCGTATTTGTCGAATATCTCCTGCATTTCACGCTGTGCATCATACTCTATGCTCGTTCTCTCGCTTGACATGATCGCGAGGATGGGAAGATCTCCTACGAGCTGGTTCATTACCGACTGCGAGATGTCGCGGATGGTCGTCTCCTTGTCCTGTATGGAGAATAGATACTTCATCGGGTCGCTGATCCTGTACTGGACAATCCACTCCACCGAGACAATGTTCAGATCCCCTGTGAGCATCATCGATTCCTCTGGGTCTGCGAATGCACCGGAAAGCGATGTCCCTGAAGGATCCCTGGCTCTGTATCCGAATGTGAGCGTCTGCACGATGGCAGTTTCCACGTTATAGCTGCGTTCGATACCGAGCGGAAGCTTCATCTGGAGCCCAGGGCCGACAGTCCGCACGTACTTTCCGAATCTGAGCACTACGGCATTCTCCGTCTGGTCTACGGAGAAGAAGCTTGTTGCAAGGACCGCAATGAGCACGGCAGCTGCCGTAGCCGCTGCGATGAGCCTTGCCGAAATCGTGAATCTTCTTTCCATATAAGGGATATTAGCAGATGAGAGCTCCCATCGCCATAGCAGCAACCGGGGTAGGGTTGCTGTCCATCCCCCTGCAGGGATATACTTGGGGCCATGAAGAAAAGACTGATCACATCGGCACTGCCATATGTAAACAATATCCCGCATCTGGGCAACCTGATGCAGGTTCTCTCAGCTGATGTCTTTGCCCGCTTCTGCCGTTCACGCGGATATGAGACGATGTATATCTGCGGCACTGATGAGTACGGAACCGCGAGCGAGACGAGAGCTCTTCAGGAGGGTGTCACACCACGCGAGCTCTGCGACCGCTATCATGAGATCCATAAGAAGATCTACGAATGGTTCAATATCTCATTCGATCATTTCGGACGCACCAGCACGCCGCTCCAGACTGAGATCGTCCAGCACATCTTCGCCGAGTGCGACAGGAACGGATACATAACAGAGAAGGAGACCGAGCAGCTCTACTGCCCTGACTGCCACCGCTTCCTTGCCGACCGTTTCGTCTCAGGCACATGCCCCCACTGCGGATATGATGGGGCCAGAGGAGATCAGTGCGAGAAGTGCGGTACGCTTCTCGATCCGACGGAGCTTGTCGATCCGAAGTGCTCTGTCTGCGGCGCGACCCCTGTCCTGCGGAAGACGAAGAATCTCTACATCAACCTTCCGAAGCTTCTTCCTGTATTCAAGGAATGGATGGATAAGGCGTCGGTAGATGGATTCTGGGCTAAGAATGCCGTCCAGATCACGAATTCATGGCTCCGCGATGGTCTTCAGGAGAGGTGCATCACCCGTGACCTGAAGTGGGGAATCCCAGTGAACAAGCCTGGCTATGAGGACAAGGTCTTCTATGTCTGGTTCGATGCCCCTATCGGATACATATCCATCACTGCAAACAAGACGGATAACTGGGAATACTGGTGGCGTGACCCCGAGAATACCGAGCTGTATCAGTTCATTGGCAAGGACAACATACCGTTCCATACGGTTGTCTTCCCATGCTCACTGCTGGCAACGCGCGAGAAATGGACGATGCTCTATCATATGTCGTCCACGGAATACCTGAATTACGAGGGTGGCAAGTTCTCGAAGAGCAAGGGTATCGGAATCTTCGGCAATGACGTCGAGGAAACGGGAATCCCTGCCGATGTCTGGCGTTTCTATATGTTCTACAACAGGCCTGAGAAATCTGACTTCACATTCACATGGGCTGATTTCCAGGAGAAGGTGAACAAAGAGCTCATCGGCAATCTCTCCAACCTCGTGAACCGCACGCTCACATTCGTGAAGAGGTTCTATGACGGAAGCGTGGGAGAAGGGGAGCTTGATGCTTCGATTGCCGAAGCCGCCCGCAGCAAGGAGGCTGAGATCACGGAAGCCCTTGAGAGAGCAGATGAGCGCGATGCCATCCGTGCGATCTTCGAGCTTTCGGATATCGGCAATAAGGCTTTCCAGGACGGTGAGCCATGGAAGGTCAGGAAGGAGGATCCGGAGAAGGCCGCGGTTCTTCTCAGGACTCTTCTCTATCTCATCCGCGACCTTGCTGTCATGGTTTCTCCGTACATGCCCGAGACCGGAAGGCGGATCCTTTCGTTCATCGGGTCGGAGGATGCCGCATGGGACAGCGTCGGCAGCTTCAGCGGCAGCATCAGCGTAGGCAGCGCTGAGCTTCTTTTCGAGAAGCTTGAGGATGACCGTATTGCGGAGCTGAGGGAGCGCTACTCCGGCTCGCAGGCTGAAAGAATGGAACGGGAGAAGGCTGAAGCCGCTCCGAAGGAAGGAAATAAGATGGAAAATGCAGCAGATACGCAGAATGAGACGCTCTCGGAGCAGTTTGCCCGCCGCGTCATTCTCAAGGTCTCGAAGATCGTGAAAGTCGAGAAGCACCCTGGCGGCGATAAGCTCTATATCCTCACGCTTGACTGCGGTGAAGAGGAACCGAGGGTTATCGTCTCATCGATCGTGCCGTTTTACAGGGAGGACGAGCTCCTTGATCACAATATCGTGCTTGTCTCGAACCTCAAGCCTGCGAACTTCCGTGGCGTGAAGAGCCGCGGCATGCTTCTTGCAGCTTCTGATCCGACGGCTGAGGATCCTCATTCGACATGCGAGGTCATCTTCGCCGATGACATCGCTCCAGGCACGGTCATCAAGTATGAAGGCGAGGGTGAGGTCGAGAAGGTCACCACATACATCAAGCCTGATCACTTCTTCGCAATGCCTATGAAGACGATCGATGGATATGTCACGATAGAAGGGAAGAAGCTCGGAGCCGATGGTAAGTTCCTCCGCGTTTCGAAGTATGTCAACGGAAACGTAGGCTGAGGAGGCGTTTATGGCTCTTGATCTCGATTCCATCCACATCAGGCTCGCGAAGGTTCAGGGACAGGTTGCTGCTGTTGACCGGATGATTGCATCCGGCGACAGCGCAGAACGCATCCTTGTCCAGGTGAATGCTGCGAAATCGGCACTGCACAAAGTCGCGCTCCTCGTTGCAGAGGATGCGATCGCAGAGCTTGCCGGAGATGAGAGGAAGGAGGAGAGCGATACGATCCTCGAGAGGTTCTCAGCTCTTCTCTGAAAGAAGCTTCATGACTGCTCTGCGGAATGCTTCGCCGCGTTCGAACTCGTTGGCAAAGCATTCATCAGCGTATGCCCCGGGGGAGAGAAGGATGATTTCCGAAGTGTCTCTTCCTCCGCGGTGCCTGAGGGCTGCCTGATAGGCGGCCCTTATTGCATCATCCATATTGTCATATGGCCCTGTGAATCGCAGTCCATCCCTCCTGAGCATGGGAATGAGCTTATCGGTAAGGCTGCCTTTGAGCAGCGTCAGTGACACGGCCTCATCGAGCGGGCCAGCAAGCTCTGAGATATCTATATTGCTTTTGTCCGTGCCTCCGACGATCAGATGCACCGCAGTTCCCTTCATGCCGCGCATTGAGAATGCCACCGAAAGGGGAATCACGGAAGCTGAGTCATTTATGAATGATATGCCATTGTC
>CALXKY010000071.1 GCA_944389055.1 uncultured Spirochaetaceae bacterium
AGAGATGGGAGCAGGCTATGCATCTGCGGACGCTGATGGAGAGCGGCGAAGGAGGAATAGTCATTGCTGCAGGGGATTTCAATGCAGATCCGCGCTTTCCTGAGCGGAGCATGGCGATGTTCCCTGAAGATGCCGGCGGTGATCACGCTATACTGGTCACGTCCGATCCTTCGAAAGCTGCGGGTGGAATCTACTTCTCACCGCTCATATCTCCGGATGCCCCGCTGGAGAAGGACGGAACGTTCTGCCATATGGGGGCCTGGTTCATCTACGATGGCTTCCTTCTTTCCCGTGAGGCGTGGGATGGTTCGGGGCTTGAGTATGGCAGCTCGAGGATAATCTCAGACAGGCGCATGGAGGACAGGCTGGGCCGGCCGGTGCCGTATGATGCCTCCACCGGCCACGGCTATTCCGATCATTTCCCCGCAGAGCTTGCCCTCAGGATCATCTGAAGTCTCCGGAACAGACAGCAGGGTATCTGCTGCCAGAATGCTGCGAGCGGCCTTTGTGCCGTTTTATATCCTTATAGAACTCAGGACGTATTCTCATGAAAAAAGGCTATGCTCTCATGCTCGGAAGCATAGCCCGAGGGAATAGCGGACTCCTGCTGGAAAAAAGAAGGGGGGATCGGAACCAGCAGGGTCTCGTCTGTACCTGTTTCTATTCGGATAACAGAATCCAGACCAGTCAATGTTCTCCCGTTTGACAAGCATACTCTATTGAGTTTTTCGCTGGAAGATAATCAAAAAAAACGATTTTGCGTATGCAGAAAACAGATGAAATGGTGTATCCTGTATAGAGAAGAGGGGCTTGCTGTGAAAATACGTCATCGTGGGATCTGTTCTGCATATATCCTGACAGCAGTCCTCATGTGCCTTTTTCTCTTCTCCTGCCGCACTTCTGCTGATGTGTCCATTGCTCCAGTGCCGGTACCAGTTTCCGAGCCGGTTCCTGTCAGTGAGCCTGAAGTGCCGGAGGAAGCGCATGAACCTGTGCTTCCTGATCCCGCTGCGGCTGAACCGGTGGAGACGGCCATGCCTGAATCACCTGCATTCAGTGGGAGCAGTCTTCTCGGGACGGTGCCATATGCCCATGATGATACGGACATGGTGATCACAGCCTCTTTCTGGGAAACCGGTGAAAAGCGTGCTCTTCTCGAGGAAGCGATCAGTCTTTATCAGTCCATCAATCCAGGGATAAGGATAAAAGCCGAATTCATTGATCCTGAGGGATACTGGAGCAATATCTCTGCAGATGCCGCAGGAGGCAGGCTTTCTGATATCGTGGAGATGGACAGGCGCTATATAGGGCAGTTCATCAGCCGTTCCCTCATCGAGGACCTTGAGGGGTTCTGGCCCGGATTCGAAGGCTATGGACTTCCGATGGGCCTTGATGCCGATGTCATGGCTTATCGCTCTGACTGCATCGAGAACGCGGGAATCGCCATTCCCGGGGAATTCACGCTTGAATCAGTCCTCTCCACAGGAGAGGCAATCTATGAATGCTCAGGGCTCATGACCGATACAAGCCTTGATATGGGATTGCTGGAGGCTATTTCCGCGATGCAGGGCGGCAGCATCTTCGAGGATGTCGCGGAAGGTAACACAGAACCTGCCATGAAGTATTTCAGCCTTGTCTCGCAGCTTTCAGCTCTTCCGTTCGCCTCTTTCTCCGGCGGAGGGGAGGAGTGGAACAGATTCACCAGCGCTGCTGATATCAGGGACGGGGAGCATGCTGTGGCTGTATCTCCCAGGATTGAGCCATATGCGCTTCTCTCGATCTCTTCCTCATCGGACGTGAAAGCAGAGGCTGAGAAGTTCCTCTTCTGGCTGCTCGCTTCCGATGAGGCCGGCAGCATCCTCCGGATCGCGTTCGGCATACCGCTTTTCAGAAGCATAGATTCCGGAAATCTCTCACCGCTGGAACGGCTGCAGTTCCGCACCGTGCTCGATGATGAGGGGAAGCCTGACCAGGAGATACCGCCTGCAGGCTATGCAGAGCTGAGCCTCCTCCTTTCCCGTTTCACCCTGCGCGTGTGGAAAGGTGAGATGCTGCCGGAAGAGGCTGCTGCGGCATTCTGCAGCGAAGCCTCCGTTATACTTGAGAGGGCAGTGAGGCCGGCGACCTGATGAAACGCATTTCCCTGACCCTGGAAAGGAAGCTGACGCTTATCCTTGTCTCGTTCTTCTTCTCCATGCTCGCCGTCGCGATCATAATCCTTTCCAGCCTCTGGAATGAATATGAGAGGCGCGTCTACCAGATAAACAGCGATAATACGCACAATATACTCTCCCGTGCTGATTCGTCTTTCTCGTCCGCAATGCTGCTGAGCGATATATTCATCGCGGATGGATTCTTCCAGGATAGACTTTCCGCAATAAAGGATGGAACTGCGGATTTCCAGGAGGTTTCATCTGGCATCACATCCAGGCTCAGCACGATGACCGATTCATCTTCTTTCATCGCGGATATCGCGCTGTCGCTGCCGCAGGGCATCATCAATAGTGGTATGGGCGTAGGTCTTTCGTCGGAGGCGATCGATGAGGCTGCTGCAATCGCGAGAGAGGCCGCCGGTGCCACTGCATGGGTGGGGAGCGATGATGGGAGCATATATCTTGTGCGTGCGATCAGGAGGATCGCATTCCTCTCTCTGGATGAGCTGGCAATACTATTCATACGCATCGATGGCCCATCTCTTGTTTCTGCGCTCAGGTCCGAGCTGCCGAATGCCGGCATAAGCCTGATCCTTGCCAGCGACGGCAGGCTCCTCTATTCGGATTATCCTGGCGGTATGTACAGCGGCAGCGGCATCTACGATGAGATAGATGATGTCAGGTGCTTCATCTACAGGGGGAATCTTCCTGCCAGCGGCTTCAGTTATATCGATTTCGTGCCTTCTGACCAGATTTTCGGCAATCTTGCGAAATTCGTTGCAGGTACGTTCTCTGCATTCCTTCTGATGCTTCTTGCCTTCCTCCTTGTGCTGCATTACATGGTCAGGCGTATCATAGGGAGGGTTAATTCGCTGAGGGAGAAGATGGATGCCTTCGAAGCCGGAACATATATATCCTCCGGGCAGGATTCTGAGGAAGGAGGCGATGAGATCGCACAGCTCAGCCAGCATTTCGACAGGATGGTCGATGGGTACAGGGCTGTTGTAGAGGATAACCTGCACAGGGAAATCATGCTCAAGGACAGCGAGATAAGGATGCTCACACAGCAGATCAATCCGCATTTTCTTTACAATGTGCTTGATTCGATCTACTGGCTCAGCCAGAAGTATGAGGCTGATGATATCGCTGCGATGAGCTATGATCTCGCATCGCTTTTCAGGGCTGCCGTGTCTGCGGAGGATCTTGTCCCCATCAGGAAGGAGCTTGAGATGCTTGAGAGCTTCCTCCGTATCCAGAGAAGCCGTTTCCATGACTCGATCAGCTACTCAGTCGATGCTGAGGCATGCACGCTTGAGGCTCTTATCCCGAAGTTCTCCCTCCAGCCCCTTGTGGAGAATGCGGTAAAGCATTCGGTGGAAGAGCGCGGGGTGCCTACGGAGATATCCGTAGTGTGCAGGGCTGGGGATGGGACCATCCTTCTCGAGGTCTCGAATACCGGTTCGCAGTTTCCTGATGATATAGTGGAGAAGCTGGCCGATGGCAGGGTTTCCTCATCATCAGAGAGGATAGGGCTGCAGAATATAGATGAAAGGCTCCATCTCCTTTTCGGCGAGGGGAGCGGGCTGCGATTCAGGAACAGCGGCGGAAGGGCGATAGTATCCTTCTCTGTTCCGGGGAGGTTCGATGCTGAAGGCAATCCTTGCAGATGATGAGGATATAGTACGCGAGTCCATGGAGAAGTGGATTCCCTGGAAGGAACTGGGAATCATGCTTGCGGGGAGTGCCTCCGATGGTGAGGAGGCATATGAAATGATAATCCGCGAACGTCCTGATATCGTCATCACCGATATACGCATGCCGAAGATAGACGGCCTCGAACTCATACGCAGGGTCCATTGCCGTCTGAAGGATACGGGATTCATCATCCTCTCCGGATTCGGGGAATTCTCATATGCGCAGAAGGCGATGCGCTATGGCGTCAGACACTACATGCTCAAGCCGGCGAGGAAGGAAGATCTCCGGGATAATCTCCTGGAACTCAGGAATGAGATCGAATCGAGACGGCGCGAGCGCATGAATGTTGTTGCCGAATCAGGCGAGAAGTACAGCTTCTACCTGCAGCGCGGGATGATGATCGAGGTCCTGTCAGATCCATCGGCAATCGATGGGATCATAGAACGCAGCATGAGCCTTACCCCGTTCGATCCGTCGGAGATCCTTACCGCATTCTCTTCCCAGGTTCTTGACGTGCAGCATTTCATCAGCGTGATGATCGCTGCGGTAAGAAAGCGTGGCATAAGGATGCCGATATTCCCGGCTTCAGCGGGAGGGCGTGTCTTCTTCATCCTCGACGCTGATCCGGAGGAATCCCGCGGGATAGCAGAGGATATGCGCAGGGCCGGCGGGGTGTATCTGGGAGCGGAGAAGGGTACGCCATCAGATCTGATCTCGTTGTTCATCCGGGAAGCCGGAAAAGCCGGTGAGGCGGCAATCTATGACAGCGACGGGCACCGCGAGGCAGTGAAGGTGTCGTCGCCGGATGGAGGCCATACCGAGCTCATCAGCCGTTACCGGGCAGCTGTCGGAGGAGCTTCCGATCCATCGCTGATGGATGACGCCGCTGCTGTCTTCCGCAGCATGGACCTCGGGGAGGCCGAGGCGCTTTTCGTGCGCATGGCCATAAACGGTACGGATTATGCCCTGCTTTTCCGGGAGCTCGGTGACGTGAAATCAATCGATGACCTCATCTCTCTGGCACGTTCATTCACAGATCACAGGATTCCAGGGGAAAGGGATCCGTTTCCTGCTGATACAGTCAGGAAATACATCAATGAGAACTTCCAGAATCCTGAGATCTCGCTGAAATGGGTATCGGAGAATATCGTGTATATGAATCCCGAGTACCTATCAAGGCTATTCCAGCGCGATGTGGGGCAGCGCTTCACCGATTACCTCAATACGACGAGGGTGAATGCGGCAAGGAAGCTGATGTCGGTATATCATCAGAGCACTGTTGCCCAGATTGCAGAGAAGGTGGGTTACAGCAATCCAGGATACTTCTTCCATATATTCCGCCGGTATACAGGCATGACGCCCGGTGAGTACATGGAGAAGGTAAGGAAGAATCCGGAGGAGGGAAGGGAGAATGGGTGAGAATCTCAGGGAAACGCTGCTCGGAGGGCAGTCATTCAGCTGGAGGGAAGATGCTGATGGAAGCTTTTCCGCGGTCCTCGACGGGAGGGTTGTAAGGGTCAGGACCCTTGAAGATGCTGCTTCGGATCCGTTCCTGTATGATTATTTCGATCTTTCATATGACTATGAAGCCGCAAGGCTGGCGATCGCAGCCCGTGACGATATCCTCCGGCAGGCTGTGGAGAGCACCGGGACGATAAGGCTCCTGAAGCAGGATCACTGGATCGCAGCAATTTCGTTCATCCTCTCCCAGAACAACAACATCAAGAGAATCACGGGGCTGTACGACAGGCTCTCAAGGAAATACGGGCATGAGGTGGAGGCGGGAAGATACACATTCCCGACACCTGAGGATATGAGGGATGCAACGGAGGATGAGCTCAGAGCCCTCGGCACGGGCTTCCGCGCTCCATTCATCCTCGATGCGATCAGCAAAGCTCCTCTTCTCGATACGATCGGGAACCTTCCGTTCGACGAGGCGATGGAAAGGCTCCAGACGATAAAGGGAATCGGACCGAAGGTTGCTTCATGCATCCTTATCTTCTCCTACCAGAGGAGGGAAGGCTTTCCTCTCGATGTATGGATGAAGAAGGTCATGAAGGAGTATTACCCTGACAGGGATCCGTCGTACTTCCATCCATATGAGGCGCTTTCCCAGCAGTACCTCTTCTCGTGGATCAGGTCCAGGGGCTGATCATTTCCTCCCTTCAGGGAACTGAAGCTGGTAGAATATCTGCTCAAGCTCAAGCGCTATGTTGATGTTGTGTATCACGGCCTGGGGTTCTCCCGGCTGTGCCGGATGCGGCTTCAGCGTCACCGGAGAGAAATTGAGGATGCCGCGGACGCCGGCTTCTAGAAGCTTCTCGGCCGTATCTGCGGCTGCAGCCTCCGGTACAGTGATGATGCCAACTCTGACGGATAGTGCCTCTACCATCTCATCGAGCCTTGACATCGGATAGACGGGGACGGGGTTGGAGGCATCTGAATAGACGATCGGATCGGAGTCGAAACCCGCGACTATCCTGATTCCGTCCGGTTCGAATCCAGTGTAATGCATCAGAGCCTTCCCTATGCGGCCACAGCCCACGACGATCACATTCTGAGGGTCTCCCTTCCCGAGGATCTTCGATATCCTGTCTATCAGATCCGTTATCTCATATCCTCCGCGTTTCTGCCCGTGTATTTCGAGAATCGAGAAGTCTTTTCTCACGACAGCAGCTGAAACTCCGGCCGCATCTGCAAGGTTGTGTGCGAATACTTTCTCTAAACCGATGGCTCTCAGACGATTAAGGGCCCTGTAGTAGCGGGTAATCCTGACAAGCATATCACTGTTCATTTCAGTTTTCTCCATTTATGTGATAAAAAGTATATTAACAGAGATATCATGTCAATAAACTCATTTTCATTCCCTGAATGTGTACTTGCTGTATCTTTCAATTGAGCATTTATTGCAAAATTGCATGCCATTGGGCTAGAATCATCGTGATGACTTAAAAAGGAGGAGTTATGGCTCAGAGCATATTCTCTGATGAGCTCAATGCATATATTTCCGAATGGAAGGATAAGCAGGGTAATCTCATCATGATCCTCCATAGGGTCCAGGAGGAATTCGGCTATGTCTCAAGGGAAGCGGCTGAGGCTGTTTCCAGGGAGACCGGGGTTCCGCTTGCGACGATATGGGGCGTACTTACTTTCTATCATTTCTTCAAGCTCAACAAACCTGGGAAATACAATATCCAGGTGTGTCTCGGAACAGCTTGCTATCTCAAGGGCGGCGATATGATCGTCGATGAGCTCGGAAAGGAGCTCGGGCTTGAGGTCGGCGGACTGACAGAGGACGGGAGATTCTCCCTTGAGGCTGTCCGCTGCGTAGGCTGCTGCGGTCTTGCACCTGTCATGACGATATCCGGGGAGGTCTTCGGCAAGGTCTCCAAGAACCAGATATCAGGAATCCTGGATAAGTTCGTCTGATGCATGATGCAGCCGCTCTGATGCTGGAAGCTGCCGTGAACAGCATTGAAGCAGGTGCCGCAGCCATATCGGTTTCGGTATCGATCAGAGACGGGATGGCGGATATACGGGTCGAGGATGATGGGACATACACCCTTTCAGGCGATCCGTTCCGGGATGGAAGCACTACCAAGGGCGAAGGGCGTGGCCGCGGGCTTCATATCATATATGAGCGAAGCGCAGGCAGATGCCGCTTAACACGAGGAGATGGAATGACGGTGCTGGAGTTCAGCATCGAGGATGATGGAAGCTTCTGCCGGCTTGATGAGGCACTGCTTCCGCTCCTTGGACTGGACGCTGGCATAACGGTGAGAATAAGGAAGGGTGAGAGGGAGATCGTCATTTCCCGCAGCCTTCTAGAGGAAAGGGACGCTGTCCCTGACAGGGCCGCGGGCATCAGGAGATTCAGGAATCTCATCCGCAGCTTTGAAAAAGGAGATATCTATGGCTAAGCTTTCGCTTTCCGATCTTCATGCTATCCGTGAGCGTGAGGAGAAGAACCTGAAGAAGCGCGACATACATGGGCGTACTGTGCATGTGGTCGTTGCAATGGGCACCTCTGGAATCGATGCAGGTGCCAAGCTCACGCTCAATACCATCGCTGATGATGTTGAGAAGCTCGGGCTTGATAATGTTATCATCACGCAGACAGGGAGCGCTGCTCCGAACCCGGAACCGGTTGTCGAGGTCTACTCGCCGGAAGAAGGGCTTACGGTATACGGCTCTGTCGATAAGAATGCGGCTCATCGCATTGTCGAGGAGCATCTCAAGGGCGGCCATATCCTCGAGGATCTGAGGATCGAGCTGAAGGATAAGGAGCAGTAAGATGGGATTCAAGAACTATATCCTTGTATGCGGAGGCACGGGCTGTGAATCATCCCGCTCCGATCAGATCTATCATGCGCTCATCGATGAGGCAGCTGCTCAGGGCGTTGCCGATCAGGTGCAGGTCATCAAGACAGGCTGCTTTGGATTCTGCGAGCAGGGACCGATCGTCAAGATCCTTCCCGAGGATTCATTCTATGTGCAGGTGAAGCCGGAGGATGCCAAGGAGCTTATCGCGGAGCATGTCGTCAAGGGCCGCGAGGTCACGAGGCTTCTCTATAACAAGGCTCCTCACAAGGCATATGAGGAAGTCGAGGACATCCAGTTCTATCAGAAGCAGCTGAGGATCGTGCTCCGCAACTGCGGCTCGATCGATCCCGAGAATATCGACGAGTACATCGCGGCAGGTGGATATAAGGCACTTGAGAAGGTCCTTTTCGAGATGACTCCGGATGATGTCATCAGCGAGCTCAGGACTTCCGGCCTCAGGGGCCGCGGCGGCGCAGGCTTCCCGACCTGGATGAAGTGGAACTTCACGAAGCAGGAGACGGATCCTGTGAAGTATGTCGTATGCAATGCCGATGAAGGCGACCCCGGTGCATATATGGACCGTTCCACGCTTGAGGGCGATCCCCATGCGGTGCTTGAGGCAATGACCATCTGCGGAAAGACCGTAGGCGCTCACCAGGGATTCATCTACATCCGCGCTGAGTATCCTCTTGCGATCCACCGCCTTGAGGTTGCAATGAAGCAGGCGAGGGAGTACGGGCTTCTCGGAAAGGACATCCTCGGATCCGGTTTCGATTATGATATCGAGATCAGGCTCGGTGCCGGTGCTTTCGTCTGCGGTGAGGAGACTGCTCTTCTTCAGTCCATCGAAGGACACAGGGGCATGCCGAAGCCGAGACCGCCATTCCCGGCCTCCAAGGGCCTCTGGGGCAAGCCGACTGTCATCAACAATGTAGAGACATGGGCAAATATCGCACAGATCATCACGAACGGCGGCGCATGGTTTGCTTCAATCGGAACCCCTGACAGCCATGGAACCAAGGTCTTCGCCCTCACCGGAAAGATCTGCAACTCCGGCCTTGTCGAGGTCCCTATGGGAACCACGCTGCGTGAGATCGTCTATGATATCGGCGGCGGAATCGCCCATGGAAAGAAGTTCAAGGCCGTTCAGACCGGAGGACCTTCCGGCGGCGTCATCACGAACGAGAACCTCGATACCCCGATTGATTTCGGCGGTCTCCAGAAAATCGGATCGATGATGGGTTCCGGCGGCATGATCGTCATGGATGAGGATGACTGCATCGTCGATGTCGCGAAGTTCTATCTCAACTTCACTGTCGATGAATCCTGCGGAAAGTGCGCTCCATGCCGCATCGGCGGAAAGAGCCTCTGCAATATCCTTGAGAAGATCACCCAGGGCAA
>CALXKY010000072.1 GCA_944389055.1 uncultured Spirochaetaceae bacterium
AGCCAGATGGGACGGAGTCATCAGCAAGGCTGCCGTCCATCTTATTCATGATGTTTTCTATTACTGACTTCACTGCGTACGAGATGGCATAATCCTTGCTGCCGCTGCTTCCGGAGAGCGAGAGCTTGAGCATCTCCGCCTGTCCCTCATCGAGCGTGCCGAGGATATCCTCAGTCTCATCAAATGCCTTCTCCGCAAGCGACGAGCTCATGTTCAGCAGTGAGCGGCGGAGTGACATCTCCTTGACGATGCCTGCATACTGATCGACATTCGATATGACGCTTACTGACTCAGTCAGCGAAGCAATGTACGCAACACCGCCTGCCTTGTCGATGGTGCCATCCTTCCTGAGGAAATCAATGAGCGTGATGATGTCCACGGCGGCATTGCGGGCCTCCTTCATCTTCGTGATCGCGCTGAAGATGATGGCATTCATCGGCTGATAGAAATCAGCTTCCGTTATAAGCTCAGAAACAGTGTCATATGCATCCTCCTTCATAAGGAGGGCGCCGAGTATCGCTCTCTCGGCTTCATCGTTATGGGGAAGCGTTCTCATGGTTATCCGATGATACAACAACTGGCCGGCAGGGAAAACCACAGGAAATGAAAAATCTCCGGGTTTCCCCGGAGACATTGAAGGCAGTCAGCCTTAGTTCTCTTCAGCAGCGGGTGCTTCCTCAGCAGGAGCCTCTTCCTCTGCAGGAGCTTCCTCCTCAGCAGCAGCCTCAGCCTCTGCGGCCTTAGCAGCCTCCTCAGCGGCCTTTGCCTCTGCCTCTGCCTTTGCCCTATCTGCAGCGATCTTCTCTGCCTCAGACATGACAACAAGCTTGATGTGAGAAAGGTCATTCTCATAGAGGTGCACGACGACAGTATATGTTCCTGTCATCTTGATAGCGTGGGTAGCAACCTCGATCTTCTTCTTCTCAATCTCGAAGCCAAGCTTCTGGAGCTCTGCCTGAACCATGGCAGATGTGACAGAACCGAAGAGCTTTCCGGACTCGCCAGCAGGAACGACGATCGTGAGAACGACGCCATCGAGCCTGTCCTTGAGGGATGCGGATGCAGCTCTCTTCTCTGCCTTCCTCTTCTCGATAGCTGCAGCGCGTGACTTGAAAAGCGCAGCATTTGCCTTGTTGTAGATTACAGCTGTTCCGGTGGGAAGAAGGTAGTTGCGGGCGTATCCGTCCTTTACCTCTACGACATCTCCCTCTTCTCCGAGATGCACAACGTCTTGGTTAAGAATGATCTTCATAATCGATTCCTCCTAGTTTCTTCAGATTGAAGAAACTCTCAAGGACTCCTAGCAGCGGAAGTCCTATGAGAACAATAAAGTTTATCCCAGGGATAATGGTGCCTGCAGCGATGATCAGGATGAGCAAGGTCATGCTCCTCATCGCGGGGCTGTGCCTGCGCACTCTGGCATATACCACCGAGAAGCCCTCGATTGCGTATATGACAGTCCATACGCCGGCTGCGTTCATCACTGCTATCACCAGCAGCAGGGGAGCTGATACAAAGCGGAAAAGAAGAATGAGAGCCCAGGAGATTATGAATCCCCAGACCGCATCCGGAGAATACTCCAGACGCATGACCTTCTCCTCCCATCCGCTTTCTCTTGAATGCAGGCCGGTTTCAAAGATGAAGCAGCTTGCACAGACGCTGCAGAGCAGGATCGGGAAAACCAGCGAAGCAAGCACCAGCACGGCGAAATAGGCAATCGTGCCTATATCCGCACCGGGAAGCAGCGCACTGATCATCGGCCCCAGCAGGGCAGCAAACGCATCCTCATAACCCGCAAGAACGGAACTGAAGAGCGCCCTATCAGAATAGAAGAACGCGGCCGTTGCACCCGCAAGAACGAAAGCTGGCAGAAGCGTCATGAACAGACGTCCCATCAGCTTCCTTCCTCTGGTGTGCAGCCACACTATCCCAGCCGCTGACAGCGACAGGGGAATATACATGTTCAGAAGAAGAAAAGCGGCATCTGTGCTGTCAGCAGGCAGTCCGCCGGAGAGAACCAGATCGATTGCCTGATTCACGGCAAAACCCGCAGCTAGCAGCAGGGAAGCGCTTTTCCTCCCGTGTCTGATCGCGAACAGAAGCAGAGGAGCCGTGGCAATGAACGCAGCGATCCCGAGCCGGGACATCACTACGCTCAGCAGGAGAAGCATCACTGCCTCTCCCACAGCCTTTCCCCTGCTCTCCATCATCACTTCTTCTCGAACGGCAGGTATGCAAGCACTCTTGCTCTCTTGATTTCCCTGTTGAGAGCTCTCTGGTGCTTAGCGCATGTACCTGTGATGCGAGCAGGAAGGATCTTTCCGCGCTCTGTGATATAGCGGCGGAGCATTTCCGGATTCTTGTAATCAGCAGGAGCTGCGCCCTGGCAGAACTTGCAGACCTTCTTCTTGAATCCAGGCTTCCTAGCACCCATCTTCCTGTCCCTGAGTGCTCCGTCTTTCTCTGTAAAATCCTTATCTTCGTGCATTTTCTGACTCCTATCAGAATGGAATTGAGTCATCCTCGAATGACTCCGGTCCCGGAACCTGCGGCTCTGGAGCTGCCGGCGCTGCCTGAGGCTCCATCATCGGGTTCGGGGGACGGTGCGAAAACTGGCTGGAGTAGCGTCCGCCAGTAGACTGGCCCTGGTTCGCGCCTGAAAGCAGGGAAAGAGTATTGACTACGACATCCACCCTGGATCTCTGCTGGCCGTCGCTCTCCCACTTGCTCTGCCTGAGCTCGCCCTGGACTGCAACCTGCTTGCCCTTGACCAGGTACTGGCTTATCGACTGGGAATTCTGACCGAAGTACACACAGTCGATGAAGGATGCCTCATCTCCCCACGAACCATCAGCCTTCCTCTTTGCCTTGTTGACAGCTATCGTGAATGAGAGAAATCCCGAACCTGATGCGGAGTATCTCAGAACTGCATCGCGGGACAGACGCCCAACGAGAACAACCGAATTGATATCAGTAGCCATAACCTTGCCTTATTTCCTTTCCGGATTTACGAACAGGAACTTGAGAACGAGCGTCGAAAGCTGGAAGATGCTGCTCATCTGTGCGATTGTAGCAGTGTCAGCCTGGAGCTCAAAGTAGACATAGTGGCCCTTCTCCTGCTTCTTGATGATGTAAGCAAGTGTCCTGACGCCGAGATCCTCTTCCTTTGTGATCTCTGCGCTGAAGCGCTCGAAAGTGCTCTTTACAAGCTCGAGGCCTGCCTTTGTCTTATCCTCGTCTGCGTCGAAGATAACGGTGAACTCATAATTCTGGATCATGGTTCCTCCTTGTGGTCTTAGAATCGATCCGGACATACGCCCGGATAAAGAGGTCAATAGTTTATATCAGCAAACCGAGACAATAGTCAACAGCTTTCTATGCTGAAAGGATTTCCGCATGGAAAAAGCCAGCACTCTGCAGCACTGGCTTCAAGATCATTATCTGGAAGAGCCATGGGATATCCCATGAACGCTATCCCAATGTTCTGCCGGGCTCTCACCGGCTTCCCCTATCCGCCCAGCTGGTATCACCATCCTTGTACCTTCTCAGATACTCCCGGACCGTGTACCTGCAGAGCCCCGTCCTGGATGCAGTCATCTTGTAACCGCATCCAGACTGGAAGAGATCAAGGCATTCTCGCCTCTTCTCATTGGGGATCCTAGGCCTTCTCAGGCCAGCAGGCCTTTCATCCTGCATAGGCGTTACTTCTTGATCTTTGCGTTGATATCTGCCCAAGATACGGACTTTTCGGTTGTTCCGAAGAGAACCTTGAGACCTGTTACATCCTCATTGGCAGGATACTGAATCGGCTGCGGATCATCCTTCTTAATCTCTCCTGTTGCTTCAAGAGAAATTGTCACATCAGATACGTCATCTGCATCCGCTGCTTCAAATTTCACAGATGAAACCTTAATACTGTAAGATGTATCCGGCTTGGTCAGTAGCGCACTATATTCTACAGCATTACCCTCAGCATCCTTGAATGATAATTCAACTGTTCCAGTAAGCTTTGCGGATGTGAGATCTGCCCCCTCTTCTGCATTTGTTGTTGCAAATCCAGCAAGCGTTACAGTGTAAACTCCGTTCTCATATTTTGCAGTCATGCCATCGTTGTTCTCATCTGTTTCGCCAACAGCAACGGCAAACGCGTCAAGGAATGTCTTCTGATTGAGCTCATTGATGTAATCAGCAACAAGTGAAATCTCCTCAGCTGTAGCAGCTTCAGGAGCCGGTGTCTTGTCATCGCAAGCAACGAATGCGAAAAGCATAAGTGCAGCGAGAAGCATGATTGAAATCTTCTTCATTTCAAATCCTCCAGTTAATTGATGTCTGAATCCTACCCCCCCCGGTTACGTTTTGTCAATAGAGATATGCACAGATCACTCTTCTCTGATATCCTCTCAGTGTATGTTCGATGCTCATGCCCATCCTGGGAAAAACTATCCGATAAATGCTCTTGTGTGCTCGGCTTCGACAGCTGACTTCGGCAAGCTGCTGCCTTTCCAGTACAAAGCGATTGGTGCTATTCCCGAAGGTGGATACGATGTGGATTTCAGCCTTATGGCAGAAGCGGCTTCAAATGGATGGCATATCGGGGAGATCGGGCTGGACAGAAGGTTCCCTGATATCGACAAGCAGATGGATATCTTCCGCACAGCCTTATCCATTGCCAGGGAGTATGACAGGATTGCGGTCATACACATCGTGAGGGAATACCAGAAGGTCTATGACATGCTTAAGGATATGGGTATCAGGCGCTTCATAGTTCATGGTTATACTGGATCTGCAGAGATGGCGAGGGAGTATATCAAGCTCGGGGGAATCATCTCCCTGGGGCCATCAGCAGAGAAAGCAAAGAGCTTCCCTGCCCTTCTCAGCCTTCCGTTCGTGACAGAGACGGACATGATGACAGGAGACGAAGAAGCTGAAGCTCTTGCTGCATGGAACAGCAGGCTGTCTGCCCTTACCGGTATTGATATCGCGGCACGCACAGAGAAGATCATGATGGAGGCTCTAGGATGAAAGAGCAGTTTCAGAGAATTGCGAGATTCATAGGAGAGGAGAATGTCGATCTCCTCGGAGGGAAGACGGTTTCCGTTGCAGGTATCGGTGCTGTCGGCGGCTATGCTGTCGAGATGCTTGCCCGATGCGGTATCGGAAAACTCCGAATCCTCGATTTCGATACCGTCTCCGAGAGCAATATAAACAGGCAGATCATTGCGCTCCATTCAACTGTCGGAAGACTGAAGACAGAGGTAATGAAGGAACGCATACACGATATAAATCCGGATTGCATCGTCGAGGATTATCCTGAGATGCTGACAGATGGGAATCACTCCCTTCTTTTCGATGGTGCTGATATCGTTCTCGACTGCATCGACAGCGTTGGGGCAAAGGTATCCCTCCTTGCAGATGCATATGAGAAAGGCATTTCCATCATCTCATCGATGGGTGCAGCACTGAGGAAGGATACTTCGCTCATCAGGACCGGCGATATCATGGATACGTTCGGCTGCCCGCTGGCAAAGCAGGTGCGATCACAGCTCAGAAAGCGGAATATCGGAAGAGGAATCGAGTGCGTCTTCTCACCAGAGAACGTGGATTTCAGATATATCAATCCAGATGAAGATCCGGAGGCTGAGGATGGCAGGAACGGCAGGAAGAGAACAATACTTGGCTCGCTGCCCTTCGTCACTGCCATATTCGGGGAAAAGATGGCTGAGCTGGCACTCAGAAGGCTTCTTCCTGATGGTGTACTAGGAAAACAGAAGCTTTGACAGTTATTTCAGTCATTGATAGAATAAAAACGGCACTCCGATAGACGGATTGTCACGTATGAGATCTGGGATTCCCCTAATGGTCATGTTGGTTAGAATCTGTTTTCAAGATCTCGACGAGCTCTATGACAGCCTTCGCTATCCTGAGAATCATCAGAACGAGTTCCAGAATCATCTCCAGTGGCGAAGGCCTTTTCATCTCTATTCCGCGTCTGGTATTTTACGTTTTATTGACGATAAACAATTCTATGGAGACAATCTTTTACAGGAGGAAACAGCTAAGATGTTACAGGCTGCTGAAATTGCGGATTTCTTCATAAGTCTGGGAAATGCAGAGAATGAAGATCCGATGACAAATCTTCGTATTAATAAGCTTCTGTATTTCGCACAGGGCTGGAACCTCCAGAGATTCGGAAAGCCTCTCTTTGATGAGGCTATCAAAGCCTGGAAATACGGCCCCGTAGTTGAGACGATTTTCAGAAAGTATCACAGCTATGGACAGAATATCATTACTGAATGTTCACCTTCTTTCAGCTTAGCAGGATTCACCTCTGATGAAATCCAGCTGCTGCTTGACGTCTACAATAAGTATCGGACTTTTTCTACATCTCGGCTCGTTGAAAAAATCACATGAAGGAAACACACCCTGGGCAAAGGTTTACGAAGAGGGAGAAAATAAGACGATACCTATAGAGCTTATCTCTGAATATTTCTGCAATCATGCTCCGCTTAAAAGTTCACATGTTGAACCTCGGAAAATAGAAGTCATAGGAAGAATCAACCCGGAAACAGGCCGGACAATCCTGCCAGCTGAAGAGGATGATGGAGACGATGCCTATACAGACTTCGTGTAACCCTGCACCCTGGGAAATATGGTGGGCATATGCTGAATTCGAAGATCAGCCGGGAATAGGAAAGATAAGACCGGTTCTAGTATACCAGATTGATGGAAAGAGCCTGGTACTGGCTTTGAAAATGACAACGCATCCTATCCGCTCTGGATATGCTGGAGAATATGAAATCATCGATTATGCGGGAGCAGGTCTCAAAAAGAAAACGGTGATAAGATGATCCAAAGCGATGTGGATTGATAAGACCAGTTTCAGAAACAGAATAGGAATGCTGCAGCCTACTGACATAATGAACGTAATCAACATAATGAGAGCACTCGCAACATAAACCGAGTGCTCTCATTGGATCATTAATCAGATTCCTTCTTCACCCAGCTTGTATCACCGGATTTATATCGTCTTAGATAATCCCGGACGGTATACTTATTGATCCCGGTAATAGCAGCTGTCTTCTTATAACCGCAGCCCTTGTCGAAGAGCTGCAGACATTGAAGTCGTTCGGTATTCGGAATCCTGTGTCGGCCTGTCATAGAGGACTTCTGGCTATTGTCCATGTGGTCCCCCTTAAACAATTCAGGCAAGCGGCGTGATCGTAAGATCCTTCATTGTCAGGATGGTTGCTGTCCCATCACCTTCTGTACCAGTACCATAATAGATCGTCCATACAAGATCCTTTGAAGATGCAAGCTCTGTAGAGCAAGTGATTGTTCCAATGCTCTGTGAGTTGCTGCCATTAGTTACGGTGCCAGTCATTTCAACTGTTCCAGAAGCAGTCTCCTTTACATCAATAGAAACCGTTACATCCTGTGCTGTATCGATTGTCATATCAGAAAGAGGTGATGCCTGTGTAAGATTTCCCTCTGATTTTGATCTGAGAGAAGCTTTGATTACCTCACCTTCTTTTGCAAATTCAACGAACGCATTGATGTAGGTATCATTGTAGTGTGCAGAAGTATTGAACCCGACTGTTTTGGTTATGCTATCCTCAAGATCGAATGTATAAGAGACATTGTACCCCTTGGTAAGATCAATATCCTTCTCAAGCTTGAGATAAGCGCCACCGTTGGTAGCAACACCATCGTCCTTCATGTTTGCATTGGCACCGAAAACTTCCTTAAGTTCAGCTGCGGTCCCGGAGAAGTCATTAGTGAAAATAGGCTCAATGACATTTTCATCATTCGGATTTTCCTCACAAGCTACAAATGCGAAAAGCATGAGTGCTGCGAGAAGCATTACAGAAATCTTTTTCATTTCAAATTCCTCCAATGGTTTGATTTCTGCTTAGACTCTACCCCCCCCAGTAGAAAATTGTCAAGTCAAAATATCGTTATTTTGACAGCTATGATTGGAACAGGTAATATAAAGAAGGCACTCCGATAGACGGATGGCCACATTTGGAGTTCATGACCCCGCAGCAGACCAAACGGCGGGGTCAGCTTATTAAGAGCTCAACGAGCTCTATGCCAGCTTGCGCTATCCTGAGAATCATCAGAACGAATTCCAGAATCTTCTCCAGCATCTCTTCACCTCCCTGTCCTGGTTTGGAACCGGGAAGCTGAGGCCTTCCCATATGGAATGAGTGGCCGTCCGCCTGCGTATATGGAGTGCCTGCCGGGAGAGGCCTCAGGAACCCCGGAGCTTCCCGGCTGATTTCCTCCTTATTGGAGTTCCTTGCCTCATATACGCTATGAGACTCAGAAAACATCAGGCAAGTGAAAGAAAGAACCACCGATATCACTACCGGTGGCCTTCAAGATAGCTGTAAGAAGATTACTTCTTCTTATGTCTATTCATTCTGAGTCTTTTCTTTCTCTTGTGTGTTGCTATCTTATGCTTCTTTCTTTTTCTTCCGCAAGGCACAGTTGTTGCTCCTTATCCATATGGATTTTTGTAATTACCGGTTTATTGTGCGTTTTTCATATTCTGCTGTCAAGTAGTGAACGATTCCTGTCCCGATAGCAGAAAATCACTATGGGTATTTCTGCTGAATGTGCTTTCAAAAGCAGAGGTTAGATACGTATAATACTTCTGATGAAGGTGGTGATCCTCGGACTCGGCGCATCGGGAGGTGGCGCGGAGGCTGCAGAATATTATCTCAAGCTTGGAAATGATGTGGAGATCATCAGTCCCTCCGACAGGAGGGAGAATCTTCCTATGATCCAGCTTCTGGAATCAAAAGGAGCGAGGTTCATATCCAAGGATGATATCCTCATGTCCATCAGGAATGCAGATCTGGTCGTGAAGATACCCGGTGTGCCCGTTCCCTACCTCGTGAAGAAGACCGCAAAGCGGATAACCAATGACATAGCAGCGCTTCTGGAGAATCCGAAGACGGAGAGGATGCACCGGATCATCATCGCAGGTTCCAAGGGAAAGACAAGCACCGCCTCCGCACTCGCGGATGCACTTAACGCGCTCGGTGTCAGGGCTGCATTCTCCGAGGGGCTCGGTTACTCGGCATTCCATCTTCTTTCGGATATCGAGAATGATGACAATCTCTACGATGCCGTGATCATCGAGATGTCGATGTGGCAGGTAAAGGATACATCACAGTCCCTGGACTATACATGGCCAAGGATTGATATAGCGGCGATAACCGACACCATCCCGATTCCGACATCTCCTTCGGATTTCACCTCGGAAGGATCTCTTTTCATCGGGCCATGGGTCCGGAAGCTCATACTCCCCCGTTCGCTGCGCGAGAAACTGCTCTTCTCCGGCATCATACCCCGCGCAAAAGTAAAGTCATTCCCTTCATTCGGGAATCCTTTCAGGAACAAGCCCGGCAAGGAGCTTGCCTGGGAGTGCGTCAAGGCAATGGGATTCAGGAAGAAGCAGGCAACAGGTGCATTCGGAGGCTATCGGGGCATACCGAACAGGCTTGA
>CALXKY010000073.1 GCA_944389055.1 uncultured Spirochaetaceae bacterium
GATGAAAAAAGGCTTCCTCATCTATGCGGAAGCCCTTCAGTATCTCGACAAGAATATATGATCAGGAGAGGAACGACGTATCGAATGAAGCTACGTCACGCCTGAGCTTCTCCACAGCCTCAGCCTTGTTCCCGGATCTTATCGTCGCGATGAGTTCCCTGTGTCCCGTTGCAGTACCTTTGAATGTGAGGCGCTGCCATTTGTTATACTGGTACTGCGCATATGCTCTCTTCATGAGTATCATGGAACGCTTCAGCGTATCAGTGAGGAAGGCATTGCCATAGCTGTCCATCAGCGCAATGTGGAAGCGGCTGTTGCGGTCCCAGTGGAGGAGGATATCCTCGGAAGCAGGGCGCTCCTCGTCCAGGATGTTGAGAAGGTAGTCCGCACGTTCCGGCGTGATCTTATCGAAATAGGCATCGAGCGCACCGCATTCCAGTATGATCCTTGCCTCCTTTGCATCCATCACATCCTTCTGCTGTATCCTCAGCACCTCATATCCGTAGCGCGGGATCGAGCGCAGTATGCCTTCATTGCAGAGCTCTATCAGAGCCTCTCTTATCGGTGATTTGGATATCTGGTACTTCTCAGTGAGCTCCTTCTCGGTAAAAGGCTCCTCAGGAACATATTTTCCGTTGAGTATGTCTTCCAGCATCGACTGGTAAATCCGTCCCTTGAGCGTCTTTCCGCCTTTCTCAGCTTCACTAATCATTTTTATACCTTCCTCAGGAATTATAGCGGAAACCGCTATCATTTCCATCTGCCCGGCTGATATTCCTTGCAGCTTCCGGAATTATACAGGCTTTACTGGAAATATATAAGTCACCTCATTCCATGATATCCACCAGCAATTTCCTTCATCTCCGATGAATTCGAGAAAGAAGGTCTTGACAATCCTGAACCGGGGGGGGGTAGCATACAGACATCTTATTTTGGAGGATTTGAAATGAAGAAGATTGCAATAATGCTTCTTGCTGCACTTATGCTTTTCGCATTCGTTGCATGTGACAACACAACAGATAAGCCAGAGGATAATGCAATCACGCTTTCTTCTGTTACATTTGGCGAAGGTGATTCCGCTGTTACATTTAAGAATGATTCGGACACAAAGCTTGCAACAGAAGATGGTGTGAACTACACGGTCACAGGAAAGCTTGCCAAGATGGATGCAACTCAGGCAAAGACCTTCGGTCCAACCTGGAATGAGGGATCGCAGTTTGTTGGTCTTGATATCAAGTTCGGAATCAATGGATCTGCAACATATGGCTGGGTTTCAGAGGCAGAGGCAGAGAAGGAGACTGTAACTGACTGGTATGACAAGAAGACAACTGAAGGATTCGAGGATACTCAGGCATCCTGGCAGATGGTTCTTGCTGTAACAAATGGTAAGACAGTCCGCGAGGATCTCAAGACAAAGCCGGTCTGGAGAATCGAGATTACTGACACAGATACAGATGATGTTACCGTTTACACAGTCAATCTCAAGTCTGTGATTGATGCAGCAGCAAAGAACTGACTTGAATCTGGCCATGCCATCGGCGTGGCCATCTCTTTAGGAGGAACAGATGAACGAAATGGTTTCCTCCGGGAAGACGAGAGTCAGGATCCCTAATGAGAAGCGGAAAGAGTGCCTTGTATGCTTTTCCAAAGGCTATGGGTACAAGAAAGCTGCAGGGGAGACCGGGCTCAACAAGTATACCGTCCGTGAATACATGAGGCGGTATAAGGCCGGCGACATGTCCTGGGCCGAAAGGGGAGGACATGGACCGGCAATCAAGATGTGAAGCTGATCTTTTATAGATCCTTCAGATAATTGATTCTCCGGCATCCGAAAGGGTGCCGGTTATTGCATTCAGTGCAGTCTGCTGATGAAGAAACCATGCTTCTTCTGATGATTGTCTTTCTCATCCATAAGTTCTGGTGTCCGTATCCGGGAAAGGCTGCTCAGTGATAATGGAAATTCCGGAGATGGTTATGGTTTCAGCTGAAGATTATCTGGTTGCTGCCATATGCTTCAGAGTCTTCAGCTGTATTTTCAGCTGCCGGATGTTATAGTGATTACTATGGACAGACGGCATTTTCTGATTCTTGCGAATGATAAGGATGTGACCGATCGTGTAATCGGTTTTGCATTTGATTCAGGAAAGTGCTGTCTGATGTTCTCAGACGGGCATGAATACCGGTATAGCCCGGAGAATGTCAGGATAATCAGGGAACCAAGGATACTGGATCCAGAGAAGACGCGGGTATATTCTGACGGACATGAGATATGGGGTGTGTCGTGGATATCTGAATTCAGGGCCGATGGTATCTCCGTTCTATATGCCGAGACTCACAAAGGAATGCATCTTGTTACGCGGAAATACAGGCTCGTAGAGTCTGCGCTCTCTGATACGGAAGCTGGGAATGTCTTCTCATATCTTACGGCTCTGTCGGAAATGAATGGAATCAAGACTGAGGATGGAGAACAGCTTCTCTCGAGATACTATCGTTCGATAAGCTTCATAGATCCAGACTCGATCCTTGCTTCCTATCTGCGTCCGGAAACGCATCATGGAAAAACCGCAGATCCTGGATTCCTCATATTTCCCTTCGGCATCAACAGGAGTCAGCTGCTTGCTGTACAGAGAGCGTTCAGCAATAAGCTGAGCATAATCCAGGGGCCGCCAGGGACCGGCAAGACCCAGACAATACTCACTCTGATTGCGAATATCATAATAAGAGGGCAGTGTGCCGAGATTATTTCCAACAACAGATCTGCCGTGATCAATGTGCTGGAAAAGCTGGATAGATCAGGTTTGTCATTCATCGCAGCTCTTCTCGGCAGTGCAGAAAGCAAAGAGGCTTTTCTTGCCAGCCAGACTGGCTGCTATCCTGACGATCTGAATGATTGGAAGCTTTCCGGGATTTCCGCAGACGCGCTGCAGCGGAAGATCCGGAGTCTTTCAGAAGAGATTCAGAAAGGATTCGCAGTATCTGAGGAACTGCATGAGAAGAAGGCTGCAAGGGAATCATTGCTGACGGAAGCAAAGCATTTCACGGAGGCTGTTCCTCTTGAGAGGAAAGCCGGGCCTCGTGCCGGTACAGGAAATATCCTGAAGCATATGAGGCGCGCTGCTGCGGAACTTGAGAAGAAGGGGCATCTCGGATTCATCGTGCGGCTGCAGCTTATGTTCTCCGGACTTGTTCCGTGGCATCAGTCTGGCGTTGCGGCTGAATCAGTAATTCCTTATCTGTCTTCTCTATATTATGAGAATTCCCTGCGTAGTCTCGAAGAGGATATAAGCAGACTGGCGTCAAGTCTGGAATCACTCAGGCTCGATGATAAGATATCAGAGCTTACTGATTTGTCTATGTCTTATCTGAAGGATTTCCTTTTCAGGAAGTATTACGGCAATGGGAGCCGCGCGGTCTTCACCGCTGAGGATTTCTGGAGGAATCCCGATAGAGTGACTGGAGAGTATCCTGTCATACTGAGCACAGCATTCTCCGCATATACCGCACTCCGCGGCAAGATGTATGACTATGTGATCATGGATGAGGCTTCACAGTGCGATATAACAGTTGGAGCATTAGCCATGGCTGGGGCTGTAAATGCTGTTGTCGTCGGAGATCTTCAGCAGCTGCCGAATGTTCTGGGAAAGGAAGAGGAGGATGAAGGTGCAAGGCTGCTTTCAGAAGCCGGCCTCCCGGAAAGCTATTCCTGTTCATGCAGTTTCCTCCTTTCCGTTTCCAGGCTCTTTCCTTCTGTTCCAGATACGCTTCTGCGGGAGCATTACAGGTGCCATCCTAAGATAATCGGATTCTGCAATGAGAAATTCTATAATAATGAGCTTCTCATAATGACAGAAGATAATGGCGAAAAGGATGCCATGACTTTTATCCGCACTCCGGCTGTCCGTTTCGCACATGGCCATACCAATCAGAGGCAGGCTGATGTAATCGCAGCAGAGGTTATTCCCGGGATCGGAGATATACCGCCGGATGATATAGGAATCATAACACCTTATCGTGACAATGCCGCATTGATCAGGAAGGAGACGGAAGAAAGGATTGAGACATCTACGGTCCATAGCTTTCAGGGCAGGGAGAAGGATGCAATCATATTCGCAACATCGGATGATGTTGTCACATCATTTTCCGATGATCCGAATCTTATCAATGTCGCGGTATCCAGGGCGAAAAAGCATTTTGTACTGGTTGCCTCTTCATTCCCTCAGCCCAGGAACAGTACCATAGGCGACCTTGAAGCATATATTGCCTACAATGATTTCCGAGTGCTTGACAGCCGTGTTGCGTCTGTCTTCGACATCCTCTTCAGTGATGCAACGAAGGAACGGCTGTCAGGAAGCGGGGCCAGGGTATCTGAATATGATTCCGAGAATCTGATGTATGAAGCTATCATCGATGTGATCGGCCGTCATTTCAGCCTGAATCTGCGTACAGTATGCCATTATCCGCTTCGCTATCTTATCCGTGATTTCTCGATACTGGATGAGGAGGAGAAGGCATATGCAGGCCATATTTCAGCTCATGTCGATTTCCTGATATACAGATTCATCGGCAAGGTTCCTGTCCTTGCAATCGAGGTTGATGGATTCTCGTATCATAAACCAGGTTCCAGGCAGGCTGTGCGGGATCATATGAAGGACTCGATCCTCATGAAAGCCGGTATTCCCCTCATGAGGTTTTCCACTGCAGGAAGCGGTGAGTGCGATAGGCTCGAGAAGTTCTTCAGTGATTACGAGAAGCTGTGATATTCTCTCCGGTGCTTGCAACTAAGCGCAAGAGCAGGTATTATAGCGCTGTTATCACGGGCGCGTAGCTCAGCGGGAGAGCATTACCTTCACACGGTAGGGGTCAGCAGTTCGATCCTGCTCGCGCCCATCAGGGACAGCTTCGGCTGTCCTTTGCTTTTCCCTGGAGGAGCTCTTCCGCTCTTTCCATATCCCTGGTCACCTGATCGCGCACTTCCTCAAGGCTTCCCATCTTCACAGTCGGCCTGAGGTAATACATGATGGACAGCGTCATGATCTCGCCATAGATATCCCTGTCGAAGTCTTTGATGTTCGTTTCGATCGTGAATCTGCTATCGCTGTCCACTGTAGGGCGTTCGCCTATGTTCGTGACACCGATGAATGTGCCTTCCCTCAGCTGTACGATCGAGGCATAAACGCCTTGCTGAGGAATCTCCGACCCGCGCTCAGGGGAAAGATTCGCAGTCGGCATCCCGACTGTCCTTCCCAGGCCCTTGCCATGGATTATCCTGCCCCTGATCACGGCTATCGGATCCATCAGAATGTCACGGCCTCGTCCGCTGACGTGAATGAAGAGAAGATAGCTGTTGCATTCCTGAGGAAGAACACTTCGGTATTCCCGTCATCCTCGTCATACATGTTCCTGAGCTCAGGGTAGGCATCGAGCATGCTCTTCCTTGCTTCCCTGCGGTCATCCTCAGCAGCTTCAGCTGCAACGCGGAGCCATTCTCCATTGAGGAATGCACAGATCTCGATTCTCGGGTTGCGATGTATCTGCATCGATACCGATTTCTTCTTCCCTGTCTGTATGTAGAGCTTCCCCTCGAAGAGATTGATTGTCCCGAATGGCCTTACCCTTGGCTGTCCGGCATCATCGGTTGCGAGGTAGTATGTTCCGGCTTCTTTCAGGAAAGCCAGTACGTCGTTCATCGTTTTCATATTCAGCCTCCATAGAGTAATATACCGACCTTTTGCGATTCCGGGTATGGAACAAGAGGCCGCCTTTCACCATAATATGCCAGTCATGGATAGAAGATTCACACTTTCCGAGCTCAAGGAGGAAAAGCCCTGGCTGAATCGCCGGACGCTTGTCTTCATGAGCGATTTCGGGCTCGTTGATGGTGCTGTAAGCGCAATGCATGGCGTTGCTGACGAGGTATCTCAGGACCTTAGGCTTGAAGACCTCACTCATGATATCCCCCAGTTCTCGATCTGGGAGGCCTCATACAGGCTTATCCAGGCTATGACATACTGGGCTCCTGGCACCGTATTCATCTCAGTCGTCGATCCGGGCGTGGGCTCTGACAGAAAGAGCGTCGCGGTCCTGACTGCTTCCGGCCATATCGTGGTGACTCCTGACAACGGAACGCTCACGCATGTTGCAAAGGATATCGGAATTCTTGAGAGAAGGGAGATATCCGAAGCGGTGAACAGGCTCCGCGGAAGCCAGCGCAGCTACACATTCCACGGCCGTGATGTCTATGCGTATACAGGCGCACGGATCGCAAGCGGAGCAATAACATTCGAGGAAACCGGTCCTATTCTGGATGGGGAACCTGTCATGCTCCATGTTGAGGAGCCAAGGATCGAGGGCGATACGCTCTATGGCGCCATCGATATCCTCGATACGCGCTATGGCAGCCTGTGGACGAACATACCTGATACGCTTTTCGCTGATTACGGCGCGAGGCATGGGGATATGCTCCATGTGGAGATCCTTCATGATGACATGACCGTATTCGGCTATGATCTCATGTTCTGCAGGAATTTCACGGAAGTGGAGAAGGGTGAGCCGCTCATCTATATCAACAGCCTCCTGAACGTCGGAATCGCAATCAATCAGGGAAGCTTCTCCGATAAGTTCCGCATCGGAACCGGGGAGGGCTGGAGAATCGCAATCTCAAAGTCCCACAGGGGATAGGAGGATACAATGGCTAAGAAGAATGTCAATTATGTAAAGAGCGTAGTCATCATTGCCATCGGTGCTGCTCTGTACGGATTCGGAGGTCTGCTTTCGATTCCTGTGTTCACGAACACGTATCTCAAGCCGGCAATGGCAATACTGGCTCTTTTCGCGGCTCTCTGGGGGCCGGTCGTAGGTGCTCTCGTCGGATTCATCGGACACTGCATCACCGACCTCGTCTATGGCCAGATCTGGTTCAGCTGGGCTCTTGGCAGCGCTATCGTGGGAGCTCTTATGGGACTTTACCCGCTTTTCACGAAGAAATCCCTCGAGGATGGCGTGTTCGGCGGAAAGCAGGCAGGCATCTTCACGCTTATGGCACTGGTTGCAAACTTCGTCGGCTACATGATCTCCGTGCTTCTCGATGTCGTCGCATATGGTGAGCCGTTCCTCAAGTCGCTTGCTCAGCAGCAGATCACTACTGTCAGCAATACAGTCGTCATCGGAATCATCGGCAGCGCGCTGATGCTCCTCGTCGCAAAGAAATTCTCCTCAAGCGTGAGCCTGAGCGAGGATGAGAACGTCTGACGCATAGAAAATGATTGAATTCTCAGACTTCACCTTCCAGTACAAGAGCCAGACAAAACCGACTCTTCATGATGTGAACCTCCGGATAAAGGATGGGGAGAAGATACTTATCGCAGGAGCTTCCGGCAGCGGCAAGTCCACGATAGGCAACTGCATCAACGGCCTCATCCCGCACTCCCTCGGCGGCATCATAGAGGGAAGCCTGAGAATCAATGGTGAGGAGACCAGAAAGAGCGATATCTATGAGATAAGCAGGATGGTAGGGACCGTCATGCAGGATACCGACAGCCAGTTCGTAGGACTCTCGGTCGGTGAGGATATCGCATTCTCCCTGGAGAACCAGTGCGTGCCCGTCGCTGAGATGCACAGTACCGTCAGGGATGTGTCTGCACTGGTCTCGATGGAGGATTTCCTGGACTCGAAGCCTGACAGGATATCGGGAGGGCAGAAGCAGAGAGTCGCGCTCTCAGGTGTCCTTGTCGATGATGTATCCGTGCTTCTCTTCGATGAGCCTCTTGCAGCGCTCGATCCCGCTACGGGAGAGCTTGCCATAGAGCTGATCGATGATCTGCATAAGCAGACGGGCAAGACCGTCATCATCATAGAGCACAGGATAGAGGATGTCCTGCATCGTCCGGTTGACCGCATCGTCCTGATCGATGAGGGGCGCGTGGTCATGGATGATACGCCCGAGCATGTGCTTCAGTCGGGCATTCTTGCTGAGAAGGGCATCAGGGAGCCCCTGTATGTATCGGCGCTGAAGAATGCCGGCTGCGATATCTCTCACGACAGCAGCATCGCCGATCTTGAGGCGATGGATATAGCTCCTTACAGGGAGAAGCTCATGTCGTGGTTCTCGTCCAGACGCCGCAGGCTTGAGACTCCTGATACGCCTGCAGCGCTCTCGTTCAGGAACATTTCATTCAGCTATGACGGCAAGCGCAACGCGCTCAGCGGCGTCTCCTTTGATATCCACAAGGGCGAGATGGTTTCGATCCTCGGCAAGAACGGGGCGGGGAAGAGCACGCTTGCAGGTCTCCTTACAGGCATCTATGCACCTGATGAGGGCTCCATATTCATCAATGGCCGCGATGCAGGCGGTGACAGCATTGCAGAGCGCAGCCGCACGATCGGCTACGTCATGCAGAATCCGAATCACATGATCTCCCATGCGATGATCTACGATGAGGTCGCTTTCGGCCTCAGGCTCCGCGGAATGAGCGAGGATGAGATCAGGCCCCGCGTCATGGATGCACTGAAGCTATGTTCCCTCGCGCAGTATCACAAATGGCCCGTGAGCGCTCTCAGCTACGGGCAGAAGAAAAGAGTCACGATAGCGTCCATCCTTGTCATGGATCCGGAGATCATCATCCTTGATGAGCCCACCGCAGGCCAGGATTACAGGCGCTATACGGCGATGATGAGCTTCATTTCCGAGATAAACAGGAAGACAGGGGTGACCATCCTCTTTGTGACGCATGACCTGCATCTCGCGCTTGAATACACGCCTCGATCGATAGTCCTTGCCGATGGTTCATTGCTTGCAGATGGCCCGATAAGCCGCATCTTCGCAGATGAGGAGCTTCTCCGGAAAGCCAATCTCAAGATAACCAGCCTTTACCGTCTTTCGCAGAAGCTGGGGCTGAACCATCAGGATTCCGTTGCATTCATCGAGACATTCATCGTAGAGGAGAGGCGCCGGAGAGGCGAGGATGAGCCCGTCCTTGAAGAAGCGGAAAGGGAAGATGCGGCCACCGCAAGAGTTCCCGGCTCACGCGGAAGGGAAGCAAAGCGGAAGAATCTCCGTTTCAATGTCGAGTATTTCCCCTCGGACAGCTGGGTGCACCGCCTCAATGGCGTGACGAAGTTCATTGCCCTCATCTCATGGCTCATGATATGCCTCCTGACTTTCGATGCGAGGATCCTCGGCATCACGCTCTTCCTCGGGCTTTCGGTCCTGACGACGTGCAGGGTGCCTGTCCGTGTCTACAGGCCGATCCTCATACTCGTGCTTCTGTCGGTTTTCCTGAATGCATTCTTCATATTCCTCTTCTCTCCGGATCAGGGGACGCTCTCGATCGGATCGAGGACAGTGCTCTTCGGAATGCCGGATATGCATTACGCCATCACTGCGGAGACGCTCTGGTATCTGATGATCGTCTGCCTCAAGTACTTCTCGATATCCCCGGTGGCGATCTCTTTCATCTACTGCACGCAGCCAAGCGAGTTCGCGGCGAGCCTGAGCC
>CALXKY010000074.1 GCA_944389055.1 uncultured Spirochaetaceae bacterium
TTCATCGATCTTGCATTCTCCCGTGAGAATACATTCTTCGATGGAAGCACCCGTGAGGTCAGGCATACACCGTTCGTCGAGCCGTTTGACAGGAAGCTCGGAGCTCTTTTCGCACGCTCTGCCGTGAAGGAAGGCCATACGCTTGCCCTTGATTCCGTATATATCACCACAAATGGTCCACGGCTTGAGACGCCTGCGGAGATCATGGCATACAGAAGCATGGGCGCGGATATCGTCGGGATGACGCTCGGAACCGAAGCGGCGCTCCTGAAGGAAGCGGGAATCCGCAATGCTGCGGTCGCGTATTCGATCAACTGGGCGGCAGGCCTCGATGCGGAGGGTGTATCATTCCTGGAGGATGAATCCATCGAGCGTCTGGCATCCACGATAATCCGGCTCGCGCAGGAAACGCTCAGCAGCCTGTAGCTTTCAGCCATCGCGCCGGTTATGTCTGAACCGATGTCCGCTGTGATATGATATCCTATATAAGGAGAATCCTGCAGTTTTTCAGCCAGGATTCTGTTTTTTCCGTCATGCTGATGGTGTTTTTTTATCAGTTTGGATAACATCTTACGCTATTGTCTGTTGTGCTTAATACCATGAATAAATAAAATCATTCCATTGTGGGAAAGAGCGGATTGACGCCAGCTTTCAGATTCCTGAAGCTGACATACGGAACATATCTTAAGCTCAGATATCATATGAGCAGCACTGGAATGGAACAGGTCCTGCCTTTCAAGGGGCCTGCTATCGTATTCGGCAATCATACGCATACTCTGGATCCATTCTTCATATCAGCGATGTATCCATATACGATCAGATGGGTCGCCGGAAGCTATCTTTTCAAGATGAAAGGCGTGAGCTTCCTTCTCAGGCATCTGGTAAGGGCGATGCCGAAGGTGCAGGGCAGGAGCGACCTTGAGACGATCCGGAGCATCTCGCGTGTCCTGAAGGAAGGTGATATCGTTGGTCTCTTCCCCGAAGGCACGAGAAGCTGGGACGGGGAGATGATGGATATCACGGCAGCAACGGCAAAGCTCATCAGGGTTTTCAGGGTTCCCGTGATCTTCACCCATATAGAGGGCGGTTTCCTCAATAAGCCCAGATGGACGGACAAGGAGAGGAGGGGGCCCGTTTCCGTGAGCGTCGTCAAGGTGCTGAAGCCTGAGGAGATTTCCTCCATGACGCTTCCGGAACTCACTGCTATAACCGAGAAGTACCTGTCATTCTCCACCGATGAGTGGGAGGAGAAGGCGAGGATTCCATACGCTTCGGATGAGCTTGCAGAGGGCAGCGAGCGTCTTTTCTACCTCTGCCCCAGATGCGGAAGCTTCTCCACGATGCATAGCCATGGGCGCAAGGCAGAGTGCAGCACCTGCGGCTTCTCCGCTGAGTTCGATGAGTATGGCAGGATAATGACGAATGATCCGGCCTACCCATGGACCAGGCTGTCGGAATGGCATGAGTGGGAACGGAAGGAGCTGGCGAGGATATTCACTGAGGCGGAGGAGGATCCGATCTTCTCCGATGGCGGCATCCTTTTCCAGATACCGGGCAGGAAGAAGCTCTGCACCGTATCCGAGTCATTCACCGTGACAGCATACAGGGATGGTCTGAGATTCTCGTTCCCTGTGCCTATTTCGTATGATGGACGTGCATTCAGCGAGCTTTATTTCCCGTTCACGTCCATTGAGTCGGTAATCATAAACGCAAAGCAGACAATCGAGTTCTATGCTGATGGAAGGCAGTTCAGGTTCAGGACAGCGCTTGACCGGTCTCCTCTGAAGTATCAGGAGCTCTATTTCTCATACAGAAACAGCAAAGCAGAGGAGTAACATGGATTTCAACGCTATCATCAACCTCGGGATCGTCTGTGCTGGCCTTCTCATCGGTGCCCTGCTGAGGGCAAAGGTGAGAATCCTCCAGCATTTCCTCATCCCGTCAGCTATCATCGGAGGGTTCTTCCTTCTTTTCTTCTACAACTATGCGGCCCCTCATCTCGGGCTCAATGCGGATTTCCTCGGGGATCTTGTGTATCATCTCCTGAACATATCGTTCATTGCGATGGCTCTCCGCAATCCCTCCGATGACAAGCCGAAGGATGGAAGCGGCCGCCGCTCGCTTGCGCAGAATGTCGTTGCCATATTCGGCCAGTACGGTCTTCAGTGCTTCTTCGGTCTCCTTGCCACGCTGCTGATGATCATCACGTTCATCCCTGATCTCTTCCCGGCCATCGGCCTTACGCTTCCGCTGGGCTTCGAGCTCGGGCCTGGACAGGCATATTCGATGACGATGCCATGGGAGCCGCTTGGCTTCGAAGGTGCGACATCCGTAGGGCTTGCAATGGCTGCAGCAGGATTCATCACAGGCAGCATCGGCGGTGTCATCCTTGTAAATCTTGCCGTGAAGAAGGGCTGGATCCCCAAGGAGGATGCGGATAAGCTCCGCGAGCGCAAGCTGTTCACAGGCTTCCTCGGAAGGGGTAATTCCCGCGAGGGTTCAAGGATCACATCGGAAGGCGAGTCCATCGATACGCTTTCCTACCATGTTGCCCTGATCATGGTCTCGTACCTCATCAGCTGGGGCATGCTCACGATAATCGAGAAGCTTCTTTCCTTCGCAGGCGGCTTCGGCCTTGAGATCGCTTCCACGCTCTGGGGAATCAACTTCATCTTCAGTATGTTCGCAGCAGCGATCGTCCGCATGATCATCAGGAAGACTAAGATCGACTTCACGATCGACAACGGCACTCTCAACAGGATCAACGGCCTCTCAGTGGACCTTACGGTTGCGGCCTGCCTCGGCGCCATATCGCTCACGGCGCTTGCGGCATACTACATCCCTGTGATCGTGCTGATCATTGTGGGAATCATCATCACATGCGTCATCCTGCCTTGGTATTCATCCAGGATCTACAGCGATTATTCGTTCTACAGGATGCTTGTGCTCTTCGGAACAGCTACGTGAACGCTTCCAACCAGTCTTTCGCTCCTCAGGATCGTTGATCCGGACTTCGAGACGCCTGCTGCCCGTGACTACGCGTATGCCTCTGGTCTCGTGTTCGTCTTCGTGTTCCCGCTCATTCTCTTCGTTAATCTTCCCGCATACAGCTATTCGCAGCAGAATCCGATGCTCTTCTACACAATGCTGCTGATCACGCTTCTCTATACGGTCATATTCATCGTCGCTTACAGGATCGTTGCCGGAAAGAGGGCGTTCAGGAAGATGGGAACCTTCTATCTTACGGAGAATGACAGATGAAGCATCCGCTCGGGATGTGGATGCTCGACAATGCGGAGCTCTTCAGGTACGCCGGAGAGCTCCGATGCATGAGGGAGGAAGCAGAGCGCATCCTTCTCTCAGGCGATGCTTCGGCATTCCTTGCTCCTCTTTTCAGGGAGATGTATCCGGAAAGCACCATCATCGCTTCCTCGCCCGATCAGGCAGTGCTCGACGACGCGGCCTCGGATGATCCGGCGCTTGTGAAGGATCTCTGCGATATACGCGGTGCCGTGTATGAGGATATCAGCATCGCGGTCTCCGTGCTCGCTATCCAGGCTATGGAGACCCGGGAGCTCACAGGGTATCTGTTCAATCTCTATGACAGTCTTATCCCTGGCGGCAACCTGTATGTCTCTTTCCCTTCCGATGACAGGTTCGTGTTCTCTCCGATGAAGCAGGAGGATGCCTGGTATGCAATGGATGTGAAGGTGCGCATCAAGCGCTATCAGCCGGATGACGTGCTAAAAGCGCTCTCGATGATAGGCTTCGATATCCGTGCGGTCGAGAAGGATGAGGCTCCGGATCTCGGGACTGTCTTCTCGATACACGCAGTGAGGCGATAAGTTATTGTTTTTCTGTCGATTAGGTGAAGCTGCGCCTTTTTCCCTCATATTATGCTATCTTCCTTATCGGAGGCATAGAAATGAAGAAGAGCGCAGTTATCACACTTATATTCTCAATCATACTGATCATTGCAGGAATAGGGCTTGTAGCGGCTGGTTCGGCTGTTTCGGCTCCCCATGCCGTGTACCATCATTACGGACACAGCTTTTTCTCATACTCCCTCAGCTATTCATCCGCAGCTGCGGCGACCGGTACAGCGCTTGCGGATTTCGGCCATCTCTCATTTGATGCCGGACTGATGCTGATGGTTGTATTCGCCATCATCCAGATTTCCTCCTCTAAGGACAGGAAAGCCGAGGAGAAGACAATCAAAGCAGAGAGAGCGTCAATGAAGAAGGCTAAGGAAGAAGCCGTGGATGCCACGGTCCATGAGGCTGATGATCAGAACGGAAGCAATAACTGATTGCTGTGCCCCTGTGCATCTTCCGGTGCCAGGGGTATTTTTATGCCTGTTTGCTTCGTGCAGGTTTCATATTTTTCCTGTACGGTAAAAGATTCCCTATGAGAAGCTATATTTTCCCTTCCGGGAATATTTTCCGGAAATACATTGAATATTCCCGTTCGGTAATGTAATATTGCCTTATGGAGAGGATTTTTTCTGCAAAGGACATAGGGACGATCGTACGGGCAGAGAGGAAGAAGCTTGGCATGACCCAGGCTGAGTTAGCCCTCAATGTGGGTACCGGGATCAGATTCATCTCCGATCTTGAGAGGGGAAAGCCCACGGTGCAGTTCGATAAGGCCGTTCATGTGCTGAGCATGTGCGCGATGGATCTGTATGCGGAGAAGAGGTGATGGCTTCCGCTGTTTTCTTCTGAGCCTATCTTCAATCCGGAGGTATTCATTTTTCCTTTTCTTCCCGGTATTATCGTGCGGGAGGAGAATATGGCAGGCATTCTTCTGAGGGCATGTTTCTTTCTGCTGATGGTGATCCTTGGCTATGGGATGAAGAAAGCCGGGGTGCTTACGAAGGACGATGGCGTGGCTGTCGCGCGCGTGGTCCTGAATATAACGCTTCCGTGCGCGATCCTCGTCAGCTTCCGTACATTTGTCTTTGAGTGGGGGTATATGGTCATCCCCTTAATTTCCTTTGCAGCCAACTGGGCGATGCTCGGCATAGGCTATATGATCTCCAGACGCTCCGGAAGGGATGGCAGGATCTTCTATATGCTGGAGCTTCCGGCATACAACATAGGCAATTTCACGCTTCCGTTCGTCTCCGGAATACTCGGTGCTACGGGTGTTGTCGCGACATGCCTTTTCGATATGGGGAATTCCCCGATGTGCCTTGGGCTGAATTTCATGGTCACGGCTCTCGTCATCGGTGCGGATCCGGGCAAGAGCCTCGTCCGTTCAGTGCTATCCATATTCCGCAAGCCGTCCTTCACCGTTTACTTCGTGATGCTCATGCTGAGCATGCTCAGCATCCAGCTTCCCGATGTCATCTTCGATTTCGCTGGTATGATAAGCCCTGCCAATGGACCGATGGCCATGATCATGATCGGCCTCATGCTTGAGTTCAGCTCCGATCGCACGAAGGTGAAGGAGGTCGTGACGGTCAATGCGGTCCGTCTGGCTCTGGCAGCTCTCATAGCTGTGCTATTCTTCACGCTCTCCCCATTCCCGTATGATGTGAGGAAGGCTGTTGCCATCACGGCATTCTCCCCGATAAGCTCGGCAAGCCCTGCATTCGTTTCGGAGCTGAAGGGAGATGTGGAACTTGTCGGTTTTGCCAGCACTGTTTCCATAATCATATCCCTGATACTGATGCCGCTTCTCTTTGCATTCCTCTGATGTTGACCCCGACCGCTGGGTTGGGGTATAGTCTACAGGAAACCGGTACGGAATAAGGAGAAGAAGATGTCCAAAGCACATAGAGGAACAGGTATCCGCGATCAGTTCAACAACGGCAGAGCAACATGCCCGGTCTGCAAGAGGACCGCTATCAAGTGCCTTTACGAGAAGGAGATTGACGGAAACAAGGTCAAGATCTGCAAGGAATGCAACGCAAAGCTTTCCAAGTAAGATGACGCCATTCTGGAAAAGAAAGGACGAGAAAGTGAGGATACAGCAGGCTGTACCCTCATTTTTCGCATCAATCGGGGCTGAAGCTGCAGTATGCGACCCGAAGGAAGCGAGGGCTGAGCTTGAGAAAAGGCAGCCATGTGCTGCAGTGATCGCAGCGTCCCCCGTCATCCTTTCTGATGCCCGTTCCTGGGCGAACGCTCTTTCATCCGCGGCTTATCTCGTCGTTATCGGCGATCCCGATGATCCGGAATGCCGGCGCCTGATGAAGATCATCGATGGCATCATATTCTCTCCCGTTCCGAGAAGGCTTTCCTCTGCCTTCATCGTAAGAACCAGGGAAGAAGCTGCGGCGCTCATGGATGGGGTGAAGGATGCATTCCCGTCCGTTATCACATTCCGCGTCAGCGAGGGGAAGGAGAAACCATGAAAAGCATGACAGGCTACGGCCATTCATTCTACCGTTCTGAGGATTATACGATCGAATGCGAGATCAGAAGCTACAACAACCGCTATCTCGATATAGTCCACAATTTCTCACCGGCGCTCTCGATGTATGAGAGCTATGCTGACGAGGAGATCGGCAAGGTGGCCAGGCGTGGACGCATAGAGGTCTCCCTGAGGCTCCGCGTGCTCCGCAGCAGCGTGGAGCTTTCCGTCGATGAGGGACTTGCTGCAGCATACCGCGATGCATTCAGGAAGATCGCGGATATGACGGACGCGCCGGCTCCGCTTGTCTCGGATTATGCGGCAATCGATGGGATCATAACGCAGGTCAGGACATCTGATGCGGAGGTTTACCGCAAAGGTGTGGAATCAGCGCTCTCTGAAGCGCTTGCTGCATTCTCTGCAGGCAAGGCCCGTGAAGGCGAGGGTACGAGAAGCGATCTCGAGAGGCTTGGCAGGCAGTTCGAGTCTTCGCTTGAGTCGATAGAGAAGAGGGCTGGGGATCTTGAGGCGCACTTCAGGAAGCTTCTTGAGGAGAAGTATGAGGAGCTGACCGGCCGCAAGGCAGGTGAGTCGGATTTCATGACTGAGCTCGGTGCGATACTTGTGCGCTATTCCATCAATGAGGAGGTTTCCAGGCTCCGTGTCCACATCGATGAGTACAGGAAGCTGCTCTCCTCCGATGAACCCGTAGGTAAGAAGATGGATTTCCTCTGCCAGGAAATGCAGAGGGAGTGCAATACCATCGCCTCGAAGAGCCAGCTTGTGGATATAAACCTCCTTGTTGTCAGCATGAAGGACGACGTGGAGAATATAAGGGAACAGATAAGGAACGTCGAATGAGGATTGCTATTTCATCCAGGAGCGGCTGCGGGAATACGACTGTCACGAGGCTTCTTTCCGAGAAGCTGGGTTATCCGATGATCAACTTCACGTTCCGCCAGATGGCGGAGGAGCGGAAGATGGATTTCTGGGATTTCTGCCGCTTGGCAGAGACTGATTATGATATCGACAGGGAGCTGGACAGGCGCCAGGTCGAGATGGCTATGGCCGTGCCTGACTGCGTGCTTGGTTCCCGCCTTGCGATCTGGATGCTCCGCGATGCCGATCTCAAGGTCTATCTTACGGCCTCTGCCGAGACAAGGGCGAAGCGTATCCTGAAGAGGGAGGGCGGCACATTCGAGGAGCGGTATAACCAGACAGTGCAGCGTGACAGCCACGATAGCGCACGCTATATGAAGATCTACGGAATCGACAACACATCTGCCGAGGAAACCGCCGATCTCGTGATCGCGACGGATGAACGCTCCCCGGAGGAGATTGTTGAGATCATTGCGGCAGAGGTTCGCCGCAGGAAGGAAGGGGTATTGGCATAAGGCCTTCCCATACGTTAGAATAATAAGGCTTTTATTAGAAGGAGATTCACGTGATTCCTCTTGATGAACTTATCGATAAAGAAGGCAATGTCTACGAGATGACCTGCGTGGCCATCAAGGAGGCGGCGATCTATTCGGCAACCGACAAGAAGAAGGAGATTGAGGACGAGGGAGATAAGGTCGTTTCCGTCGTTCTGACCCGTGCCCTTAACGATGAGATCGAATACAAAGAAGAGGACAGCCAGGAAGAATAGGGCTGTCGTGCTCTTCGGTCCGACTGCTGTCGGAAAGACGGCGATGACCGAGGCGCTCTTCTCCGGATCGGCAGAGATCATCAGCGCTGATTCCGTGCAGGTATACCGCGGTTTCGATATCGGGTCGGCTAAGCCTGACGGGCATCTTCTGCGTCTTATTCCTCATCATCTTATTGATATCCGTGATCCCTGGGAGCAGTATACTGCCGGGGATTTCGTCCGTGATGCGGAGGCGCTTATTCCCCAGATCATTTCCCGTGGCCGCATCCCGCTGATAACAGGCGGTACTGCCTATTACTTCCGCCAGCTCATATCAGGCCCGTCCGAAGCTCCGAAATCGGATCCGGAGGTGCGCGAGAGCGTAAGACGCGAGATTGAGGAGAAGGGCAGTGAGTGGGCCTATTCATATCTCGGTGAAATCGATCCTGTCTCGCATGGAAGGATCGCCGCCGCAGATATATACCGCATTTCAAGGGCTATCGAGGTCTACCGGTCTTCCGGCCGCCCGCTGTCGTCGTATGCTGCATCCTCTGCCCCTGATGCGGATTACATCATCATCTGCCTTGTCCGCGATAAAGCCGAGCTTTCGGCGCGGATAGAAATGCGCGTCGGGGAGATGTTCCGCCTTGGCCTGTATGATGAGGTGAGGGAGCTTTTCCGGAAAGGCGCAGATGCCTCATGGCCTGCGATGAATGCGATTGGCTACAGGGAGTTCCTTGAAGCGGCTGAGACGGGAGAAGCCTCCCTTCTGTCGATAAAGGAGAGCATCATAAGGAACACGAGGCAGTATGCGAAGCGGCAGATGACGTTCTTCCGTTCGTTCGCCTCCTGCCGCTTCTTCCATCCTGATGATATCGAAGGTATACGCTCAGCCCTGATCGAGAGCGGAATAAGTCCCGACGCTCTCGGTGCCTAGGAACTCGTATCCCGTGATTTCCGTATCCGTTATGTTCCACCAGCCCCTGTCATTCCATGTGAAGGAGAATGTCTGCGTGACCCTGTACCTGTAGACAATCGTCTTCCCGGGTTCTGCGGCAGCGGTATCCGCTTCATCCTCAGGGAATGGCGTATACCATATGCTGGATACGGTGTACTCATTCTCTCCCGTTTCGTCGATGCTCTCAGGGATGGCGCCGTATATGTATGAGGTGGCAGGGATGTCAGGCTTTCCTGCCTCGATCCACTCTTCGGCATTCACCAGCGGATTGATGCTCTCATAAGCCATGCGCGTACGCGAAGTCACATAGAGGTTCGTGACCTCCATCTCCTGCGGAGCCGAGCAGCCCTTGAGAGCTGTTGTCAGAGCTTCCGTATCGCAGTCGCTCTGTGCTTCATAGAATGCCTCGATCACGCCGATCTGGTCGAGAGCCGCAGTCTCCGGCGGTTCAAGCAGGTTCCCGATGTAGCTCCAGAGGAATATGCCGACACCGATTGCTATGACCGCAGATGCTATGATGATCGCACCCT
>CALXKY010000075.1 GCA_944389055.1 uncultured Spirochaetaceae bacterium
CTACTCCGAACCACTTGTATGGCAGGACTGGATGATGGAGACCGCCAGAAATGCAGCAGAAGAAGGAATCAGGACAATCATGGTGACGAATGGAGAAGCCAGTCCCGAAGCCATCGGGCGCCTCATTCCTCTGATCAGTGCCTTCAGCATAGATCTCAAAGGAGATGATGATTTCTATCGCAGCATATGCGGCGGCAGGTTATCACCGGTACTCGATATGATCGGCAGCGTCATATCATGCGGTAAGCATGCAGAGATCACTACGATGACAATAGAGTCAGTACACACTGTACGCATGATACGTGAAACAGGAAGACTGCTTAAGGACCTCGGCGTAAGCGTATGGCATCTTACACGCTTCTTTCCTCAGTACAAAATGAATAATATACCGCCTACTTCGGAACTGTATCTTGCAAGAATGCTCGATGCAGCAAAAGAAAGCGGTATACCATTCATCTATCCGGGCAACAGCACGCTCCGGGCCAGGACAAAGTGTCCATCATGCGGCCATGTCCTCAGAGAGGCACCCGGGAAGCCGGTCGGAGACGGGTTCTGCCCGCGCTGCGGAACTCCTGTCTACGGTGTATGGGAATGAATCATGAAGCGTTCTGCTTCCTGACCTTCTTCCAGAAAGAACGGAGCTCTTCTCTCGTAAGCTGATCCGCGTCCTCTATGTTTCCATCCTCCGGGAGGCAGAACCAGCTTCCATCGCCATAGCTTCCACGGCACTTGGGAAAAAGCTGGGACTGGACTTTGCGTGAGAAAAGCGAAACGGACAGACGTCCGGCTGAAGCATTCCAGAACGGCTCTATCACCGAAGTATCAGCCATCAGCCCAAGCTCATCATGAGCCGCACGCACAGCTGCCTCCTCCGGGCTTTCATCGCTGCGGATGACAGCCAACGGAATCGAGAACGAATACACGGGACCAAGCATCATCGGCACGCGGCGCCTTGCAAGCAATACCCATATGCTGCCATCCCTATCCTCTCTCCAGAAAAGCGTTCCAGCCGCGCTGTATGCGAATGCATCATCGATAACTTCCATTGCCTTGCCTCCTGTACTGAATGTACTCCCGGAAACGATGAAGATGTGTAGAGTGATTGTGCAGTTTGATGAAGAAGGGAGGGAGAGACCATATGACATCATCCAGTCTCCATGCTATCATCCGCCCATGAGATTCCTAATTGCATCAGATCTTCATGGGGCAGCCGCTCCGGCTGCGGCCATCGCAGACATATTCAGGAAAGGCAGCTATGACAAGCTTCTCCTTCTGGGAGACCTCCTGTATCACGGTCCGAGGAATGATCTTCCCGAAACATACGCACCGAAGGAGGTCATCAGCATCCTCTCCGGGCTGAACGGCAGCATCATCTCAGTAAGGGGCAACTGCGAAGCTGAGGTGGACCAGATGGTGCTTCCGTTCCCGGTGCTCTCCGAGAGCGCGGCGGTATTCGCCGACGGATGGACCATATTCATGACACATGGACACATATATACGCCGGAAAAGCACCCGGGAGGGATTGATGCATTCTTCTCCGGTCACACGCATCTTCCCATCCTTGAACGGAGGAACGGAATCGTCTATCTCAACCCGGGGTCCGTGTCCATACCGAAAGGCGGCAACCCACCGAGCTATGCTATATGGGATGACGGAAGGATAAGGATAATCGAGCTTGAAAGCGGCAGAACGATGGCAGAACTCACGATGGGAACGAAAGCCTGACGGATACGACCCCATCCTTCTCCCAGATCACAACGCTTCCAGAATGAAGCTCCATGATCTGGTAGACAATCGGGAGGCCGAGGCCTGAGCCGCCTGCGGTACGAGAGGAATCCCCCCTGGCCCACGGCTCGAAGAACTGCGGCAGAGGGTCTGGAAGATGACCCTTGTTCGTAATGGTTATATCGGTGAATCCGGCCCTCACTGCAACGGAAGCAGCGAGAGGCTCACCGGCTGTGCCGTATGCCGCAGCATTCACCAGAACCTCATGGATTGCCCTGGATACAAGAGAGGAATCGGCATCTATGACTGTATCGATGGGATCGATGCTGCACTGTATGCCATCCTTCTCAGCAACCTCACGGATCAGCCCGGAGACAGAGATGGGATCCTTTTCGATCTTCACGTCGGGAGAAAGCAGATATGAATAATATGCAACTGCCTGGATGCGCTGCATGAGCGTATCATTCTCTCCCTTCATATTCATCAGGAGATCACGGTCGAGCGGGAATACGCCATCAAGAGCACCGCTTATGAGGATGTTCAGGCTTGTAACAGGCGTATTCAGGTCATGGGATATATTCCTGATCCACTCCTTCCTGGAACGCTGATGGCGTGAAAGATCCTTTCCGAGAGCTGTGATCGAATCCGCGATCTCTGCCATCTCTTCGGTATTCTGCTTCGGAAGGTCGACATCGAAGTATCCGCGGGAAAGCTTAGTGAGCGAGTCCTGTATCTCCTTCACGCTCTTCTCATTCCACCTTGAAACAGCAGCAGCGAGCATTGCTGACACGATAAGGGCAAGAGGGAGCGAGACGAGGAATGCGACGAGAAGCTCCTTCATCGCAAACATCGTGGGAGCATAGTAATCCATCCTGTATACAAGCACATCGAGGTAGCCGGCGATCTCATCATTGATCGTGACTCTTATGGTACCCGCGATATCCTGATCAGCAACGATTGAGGGAAGTGATACAAGCATCTCCTCACCATCATCCGTCTCATCGAGAGAAGCAGTCTCCGGCACCATTGTCCCGGGGAACGTAGTGACCGAAAGCGTGTACTTAGCTGGCGGTATCTCGATATTCATGTAGGAAATCGAATTCTGGTAGGAAAGCTTCAGGCGCGATGAGGAATCGAGCGGCAGCGCCATGTTTCTCCGCGCCTCAGGGGAAGGCATCTGCACACCTGATGGCGAGGCCCCCAGGGAAAGGACGAAGCGTCCGTCCTTGTCTCGGACGAGCACGCCTGAAATACGTTCCGATGTCCGGGATATCATCAGGTTCATCACATCGCTCCTGCCCTCTTCCTCGAAACTGCTCATTGATGAGGCAATCGATGATATGAACTCCTCAAAAACCATATTCTTCCAGCTGCGCATGACATGCCAGTTCCCGAAGAACAGGAAAAGGCACTGGACCAGGATGACGCAGATGGCGATGAACAGTATTGACAGGAAGAGCCGGACGAAATGATGACGCATCGGATATCAGGCCTTCTTTCCCGAGAAGCGGTAGCCATAGCCGCGCACGGTATCGATCCATGAGCCAGGCTTGAGCTTTGCCCTTATGTTCTTGATATGCGTATCCACGACACGCTCATAGCTCTCGAAGCTGTAGTCGAAGCACTCCTCAAGTATCTGCGATCTTGTTATGAGGTTCGGGGAATTGGAGGCCAGATAGAAGACTATCCTCCACTCAGCAGCGGTGAGCGCCACCGGGGTCCCGTTGATGGAAAGCACATGCTCATCATCATCAATGACCATGACATTCTCGCCATCGCGGTATGTGTACACATTGCCAGACGGATTCTCCTGCTCATCGATGCGGCGGAAGAGCGCCTGGATCCTCAGGACAAGCTCCTTGGGGCTGAAAGGCTTGGAGATATAATCATCAGCGCCGAGCTCGAAACCGAGGATCCTGTCGGATTCCTCCGTCCTTGCCGTAAGGAATATGACAGGGAGATGCGGATGCTCCTGCTTGAGCTCCTTCACGAAAGAAAAGCCATCACCATCAGGAAGCATCACATCCTGTATGAGCAGATCCGGAACCCTGGCCGAGAATGCAGCCCGGGCTTCCTCCAGCGTTCTCTGACCGACAGCTTCGTATCCTGAAATCGAAAGATACTGTACGACACCATTGCGGATGACATCATGATCCTCTACGATATAAACCAGTTTCATGGCTCTGAGTTTCCCGTAATGCATTGCCAAAGGCAATAAAGCGATGGCAAACTTCACACGAAAAACAGAATGCCGGACGCAGATGACACACCCTCTTCATCAAATACCCAGGACTCTTCCATCATAGCCAGCATGAACAGGCATCTTTTCCGCAGAGCGGATTGGAGGTATCATTTCGGGGTGCGGACTTTCAAAGCAGGCGATGCCATCATACTTCTAATATACGCAGCAGCGCTCACTATCTCAGTTCTCCCTTCGTCCCGGAACGGGGACATACTCACGGTGGAGACGGAAGACGGCAGCTATGCATATTCCCTGAGTGAGGATGGACTACATTCATTCAGCGGCCCGCTGGGAACGACTGTCATAGAGATACGCGACGGAAAAGCACGTGTCATATCCTCGCCATGCAGGAATGGCATATGCATGGAAGCAGGATGGTCATCGACACTCTGCTGCCTGCCGAACAGGATCATCGCAACCGTATCAGGCACGGAGGAGGATATTGATGCTATCTCGGGATAGGATAAGCTCCCTCGCAGCACTCTCGCTTCTGTTCAGCGCTGCGGAGATGTTCATTCCACGTTTCCTGCCATTCTTCCGGCTGGGGCTATCGAACATACCGATGCTGATGGCTCTTGATATGAACTGGGCGTCCTATCTTGTTCTTGCGCTGATGAAGGGAATCGGGACAAGCTACGTTTCTGGGAACCTGTTCTCCGTGTTCGCGGCTATATCCATCGCCCAGTCGCTTGCTGCCGCCATCGCCATGAAAGGTGTATCAGCAATCCTTTCCCGTCATGTATCGGTCTATGGGGTATCGCTCTCAGGTGCACTCATCAGCACGCTGGTGCAGATCGGAGGCGCAGCGCTCTACGCAGGAAGGGGCACGCTGTCATTTCTCCCCCTGATGCTCCTGATATCGCTCCCCGCATCCCTCATCACTGCATATATATCAGGAAGGATGCCGCAGGAGGGCAGCATCCCTGCTGCCGAAGCTGACGGAAGCAGACCATCGGTCCTCGTAATAGCAGCCCTTGTCATAGCAGGCGCAGCCATGATGATGACAGAGGACCTGCGTTTCCTGGTGCCATCGGCCGCAGCAGCGCTGCTTTTCCAGCGCATCGCCGGAAGACGGATCAAGCCATGGCCATACATAATGCTTACGCTGTTCATGCTCATCTCGTCCCTTCTGACCCCGCATGGTAAGATCATCGCCGAAGCTGCTGGATATCCGATTACGGATGGAGCCATAACGGATGGAATCTCGAAAGCCCTGCGGCTATGCGGAGGAATCGCACTCTCGCAAGGATGCTCCGCAATCATACGGCCGGGAAAAGGTCTTATCGGCAGGACTGCAGCAACCGCATCGATGCTTCTTACGGCATTCCGGAATGCAGAAGGGAGCATCCGGCAGAAATTCTCAGCTGCCCTATGTTCTGAGACACACCAGATAAGCAGAAAACAACCATCTAATATTACTATTTTCACATTAATTGGCACATCTGTAATAATAACCGCACTTGCAATTGCTGATTGTCTCTTTTTCTGAAAGCATATAATGTTATTCTAAGAAAGGCGATTGACACTCATCGGCTATTTAACTATAAAACTTTATCGATAAGAAAGGAGCAATATCATGGCTAATGTCAATGAACTCTTCCCTGGACAGCTTGAACTCCAGGAAATGATCGAGAGAACGAAACGTGCCCAGCTCATCTATGCCAACTACCCGCAGGAGAAGGTTGATGAGATCTTCCGCGCTGCAGCTATTGCAGCTAACAATGCACGTATCCAGCTTGCCATCGATGCCGTCGAGGAAACAGGGATGGGTATCATCGAGGACAAGGTCATCAAGAACCACTTTGCCGCTGAGTACATCTTCCATAAGTACAAGGATGAGAAGACATGCGGAATCATCGAGAGCGACAAGGCTTTCGGAATCGAGAAGATCGCAGAGCCGAAGGGAGTCATCTGCGGAATCATCCCAACCACGAATCCTACATCCACAGCTATCTTCAAATCCCTGATTGCGCTTAAGACAAGGAACGCGATCATCTTCTCGCCGCATCCGAGGGCAAAGAAGTGCACATGCGATGCAGCACGCCTCGTGCGCGATGCAGCCGTAGCTGCAGGTGCTCCTGAGGATATCATCGGGTTCATCGAGGAGCCATCGATGGACAAGACGAATTACCTCATGCACAACCCGCTTGTGAACCTCATCCTCGCAACAGGTGGTCCGGGAATGGTCAAGTCCGCCTACTCTTCAGGAAAGCCGGCAATCGGAGTCGGCGCAGGAAATACACCTGCACTCATGGACAAGAACTGCAACATAAAGATGGCGGTCGCATCGATTCTCATGTCGAAGACATTCGACAATGGCGTCGTCTGCGCATCAGAGCAGTGCGTCATCGTCCACAAGGACATCTACTCCGAAGTCAAGAAGGAGTTCAAGGAACAGGGTGCTCACTTCCTTTCGAAGGAAGAGCTCACGCTGCTTGAGCCGATCATCCTCGATCCAGAGAGAGGATCGGTCAACCCGAAGATCGTAGGACAGCCGGCATATAAGATCGCGGAGATTGCGGGATTCAAGGTTCCGGAGTCAACGAAGGTCCTCATAGGAGAGGTAAAGAGGGTCGCAGCTGACGAGCCGTTTGCCCACGAGAAGCTCTCACCGGTACTCGGAATGTATTCCTGCAGCAATTTCGGCGAAGGCGCAGCTATGGCAGCGGACCTCATCGCGCTCGGAGGCTTCGGCCATACATCCGTTCTCTACTGCGATGAGAAGGAACAGGACAAGATCGATGCATACGGAAAGGCTGTGAAGACAAGCCGCATCCTCATCAACATGCCTGCATCCCAGGGTGCTATCGGAGACATCTACAACTTCCGTCTGGAGCCGTCCCTCACGCTCGGCTGCGGCAGCTGGGGAAACAACTCCATCTCAGAGAACGTCGGCCCCAAGCATCTTCTCAATATCAAGACAGTAGCAGAAAGGAGGGAAAACATGCTCTGGTTCAAGCTTCCGCCGAAGATCTATTTCAAGTACGGCTGTCTCCCCATAGCTCTTCAGGAGCTTGAGAACAAGAAGAGGGCATTCATCGTAACAGACAGCTTCCTCTTCTCCTCCGGCATGATCGACCGCATCACGGAGACACTCAACCAGCTTGGAGTGGAGACTGAGGTCTTCCATCAGGTCAAGCCCGATCCGACGCTTGGGACGATCAACACGGCAATGGAGCTTATCAATGCCTATAAGCCTGATGTATTCATCGCAGTCGGCGGCGGTTCTCCGATGGATGCCGCAAAGATCATGTGGCTGCTGTATGAGCACCCGGAGGTAAGCTTCGAGGGTCTCGCACTGAGGTTCATGGACATCCGCAAGAGGATCTACGCATTCCCGAACATGGGAAAGAAGGCTGAGCTCGTCTGCATTCCTACGACATCAGGAACAGGTTCTGAAGTCACTCCGTTCGCAATCATCACAGATGAGAAGACCGGAATGAAGTGGGCAATCGCTGACTATGCGATCACACCGTCGATGGCAATCGTGGACAGCGAGCTTGCAATCGGCCAGCCGAAGGGACTCACGGCGTCCTGCGGAATCGACGTTCTCACGCATGCGCTTGAATCACTTGTCTCCTCTATGTGCACGGATTACACCGCCCCGCTCTCACTCGAGGCAGCAAGGATCATCTTCAAGTACCTGCCGCGTTCTTATGCAGACGGCACGGACAAGAAGGCAAGAGAGAAGGTGCACGATGCAGCGACAATGGCAGGAATGGCTTTCGCCAACGCATTCCTCGGCCTCTGCCACTCGATGGCTCACAAGCTCGGTGCAGCATTCCACGTACCTCATGGAATGGCGAATGCTCTCCTCCTTACGAACATCATCCGCTTCAATGCCGTTGATACGCCGACGAAGCAGGCTGCTTTCCCGCAGTATGAGTATCCATCAGCGATCTCAAGATACGCGAGAGCCGCAGACTATATCTCAATGGCGCTCAATGACACGAAGAACACCGACTATGTCGTCACAACGCCCAATATGAGCATGGAGCAGAAGGTCCAGGTTCTCATCGACGGAATCGAGAAGCTGAAGAAGGAACTCGGCATCCCTGCTTCCATCAAGGAATGGGGTGTTGATGAGGCTGAGTTCCTCGCACAGGTCGATGAGCTCTCGGTCAAGGCATTCGATGACCAGTGCACAGGTTCCAACCCGCGCTACCCGCTCATCAGCCAGATCAAGCAGCTCTACCTCGACTGCTTCTATGGAAGGGAGTGGAAGGAGACAAAATAAACAGAGTCACTCCGCTCTATCAGACTGCCCCTCACCGAGGGGCAGTTTTACTGTTCCATGGATTACGCTAGAATGGCCCTATGGATCAGAAGAAGAGAAAATACATCACACTCTTCCTGCAGACATTCGAACTCAGTGCCTTCACCTTCGGAGGAGGCTATGTGATTGTCCCTCTGATGCGCAAAGCCTTCGTGGAGAAGCTGGGATGGCTGGAGGATTCGGAGATGCTGGATCTCACTGCAATCGCGCAGTCAGCACCGGGCCCTATTGCCGTAAATGCCGCGCTGCTCGTGGGCTTCAGGACGGGAGGCATCCCAGGAGCATTGCTGAGCCTTCTCGGCGCCGTGCTCCCTCCTCTCGTCATCATCGCGGTTATTTCCTCATTCTATCAGGCATTCAGAAGCAACAGGTACGTCTCTGCCGTAATGGCCGCAATGAGCGCAGGAGTCGCAGCAGTCGTTGCAGATGCCGTCATAACAATGGTATTGGACATACTGAGAAAGAAGAAGCTGCTGCCACTCATCATGATGATCGCAGCGTTCATCATGACCGAGTTCCTCGGAGTAAACATCATCGTTGTCATATTCGCTGCAGGAGCTGCCGGCTACATCTCATACCGCTGGGAGAGGAGAACTCGCCATGATCTACCTTGAACTGCTCTGGAGCTTCATGCAGATCGGTCTGTTCAGCATCGGAGGCGGTTATGCCGCTATGCCGCTCATAGAGCATCAGGCAATCGACATCCATGGCTGGCTGACGATGCAGAGCTTCTCTGACATCATGACGATTTCACAGATGACTCCAGGGCCGATTGCAATCAACTGCGCCACATTCGTAGGTATCCAGGTCGCCGGAATACCTGGAGCGCTCGTCGCAACAGCTGGCTGCGTGCTCCCCTCTTCGATCATCGTCACGATCCTTGCATTCATATACTACCGCTTCAAGGGACTCGATGCGGTACAGAGCGTGCTGCGCGGACTGCGCCCGGCAGTCGTTGCAATGATTGCAGGAGCTGCGCTGTCGCTGCTGGCGATGGCCCTCTGCGGAGGCGATTCT
>CALXKY010000076.1 GCA_944389055.1 uncultured Spirochaetaceae bacterium
CGTCACGACAGAGGATGGCTGCGGTATCGTTCACACGGCTCCCGGTTTCGGCGAGGATGACTACAACGTCCTGAAGGGAACGGGTATCCCTGTTGTCTGTCCGATCGATGCCGAGTGCCGCTTCACTGAGGAAGTCCCTGATTTCCAGGGCAAGTTCGTCAAGGATGCGGACAAGGATGTCATCCAGTGGCTCAAGGAGCATGGCAGCCTTGTGAAGAAGGAGAATTATCTCCACTCCTATCCGTTCTGCTACCGTACGCATATGCCGCTCATCTACCGCGCCATGAGCTGCTGGTTCGTGGATATCCAGAAGATCAAGAAGACGATGCTTGAGTGCAATGACCAGATCAGATGGGTTCCCGATCATATCAAGTACGGCCGTTTCGGCAAGTGGCTTGAGGGAGCACGCGACTGGGCTATCAGCCGCAACCGCTTCTGGGGCAACCCGATTCCGGTCTGGAAGTGCGATGGATCAGACTACATCGAGGTCATCGGCTCTGTTGCCGAGCTTGAGGCGAAGTGCGGCAGGAAGGTCGAGGATCTCCATAAGCAGTATGTTGATGAGCTCACCTGGCCGTCCCCCGATGGAAAGGGCACGATGAGAAGGATTCCGGATGTCCTCGACTGCTGGTTCGAGTCAGGCTCGATGCCGTATGCCCAGGAGCATTATCCCTTCGAGAATGAGGAGAGATTCAAGGATATCTTCCCTGCGGATTTCATCAACGAAGGCCTCGATCAGACGCGCGGATGGTTCTATTCGCTTACGATCCTTGCTGCGGCTCTCTTCGGAAAGCCTGCTTTCTACAACTGCATCGTCAGCGGAATCGTCCTTGCCGCCGATGGACGCAAGATGTCAAAGAGCGAGCGCAATTTCACCGATCCTATGGAGATCATCAACAAGTACGGTGCAGATGCGCTCCGCTTCGCCCTGATCGATTCAACGCTCGTCAAGGCTGATGACCTGAAGTTCTCCGATGAGATCGTCAAGGATGTGCTGAAGAGCCTCCTCATCCCTCTCTGGAATGCATATTCGTTCTTCGTGACCTATGCGAACATCGATGGCTATGAGCCTTCGGAGACGCCGTACAGCAAGCTTGGGAACTCGCTCGACAGATGGATCATCTCCGATCTCAACAAGCTGGTTAAGACCGTGACTGAGGCTATGGACAGCTACGATGTCCAGGCAGCATGCTCGGCTCTGACAGCTTTCATCGATGACCTCAACAACTGGTACATCAGACGCTCAAGGCGCAGATTCTGGAAGTCCGAGAATGACGGCGACAAGAAGGAAGCATACGATACGCTTTACCGCGTGCTTCTCACATTCGTGAAGACAGCGGCTCCCTTCGTGCCGTTCATCACCGATGAGATCTATCTCAATCTCCGCACGGAGAGCATGCCGGAATCCGTCCATCTCTGCGATTATCCTGTATGCTCCGATGCCGAGCGTGATGAGAAGCTTGAGAATGAGATGAGCCTTACGATGAAGACCATCGCCATGGGCCGTGCGCTCCGCTCATCATCCAACCTCAAGATCAGGCAGCCTCTCTCTGAGTTCCTCATCGTCGACAGAAGCGACGATGACAGGGCTATCCTCGAGGCCAATGCCGAGATCATCGCTGAGGAGCTCAACGTCAAGAAAGTCACGATCAGAAGCGATGAGTCCTCGATCGTCTCCTATTCCGCAAAGGCCAACTTCAAGGTCCTCGGATCGAAGCTCGGCAAGAGCATGAAGGAAGTCGCTTCCCAGATCCAGAACCTCTCATCTGCTGAGATAGCATCCATCCTTGATGGCAATGCATACCAGATGAAGTACTCGGATGGCGAGATTGCCCTGTCAGAAGGAGATCTTGTCGTGCAGAGGACGGAGAAGGAGCATGTGAAGGTTCTCAATGAAGGTGTCATCACCGTCGGCTTCGATACGGAAATCACGGAAGCCCTTCTCCTTGAAGGCATCGCAAGGGATCTTGTCCGCTTCGTGCAGACGGAGAGGAAGGAAAAGGATTTCGAGGTTGCTGACCATATCCGTCTCACTGTCTTCGGCGGCGAAACGCTGAAGAAAGCGGCGGAGACATTCGGCAGCTACATAAAGGAAGAGACGCTTGCGGATTCCCTTGATTTCGCTGAGAACGATGGAAGCAGCACTGAAATCGGAGATGAGCAGGTTTCCGTCAAGGTCGTAAGGGTGAAATGAGGAAGCTGGCCGCTGCCGTTCTCCTGATATCCGTCCTGCTGGCAGCTTCATGCGTCTACACCGGCAGGGGGGATGTGTCCCTTATCCAGCGGATGGGGGAGGCGGGGAGCGTGGTCATGACAGCTGATGCCCGCTCTCTGATGGATTCCGGGCTTGCGGCTTATGTTCCGGCAGTACTGGCAGAGCACGCGGGAAGAGCCGACAGGATCTCCCTTTCGCTTGATGCTGCCGGACACACCACAGGTCTCGTGCATGGAGCTCTCTCCTCCACTGAGGTCGGGACGGTGCTTGCATGGGATCCTTCATTCAGAAGGATGAAGGATGAGGATCCCCGCTACTACAGGAACGCGGAACGAGGCCTTGAGGCCGGTGTGCCGGAGGAGGGAATCCTTCTCTTCACCACCGCCTCCTATGAAACGGAGCTTCAGCGTCTTGAGCATGGGATGAAATACATTCCGGATGATTGCTTTGCGCTGATGGAAGCTTCGCTGGCAGGGCTATATGCCGAGGGGCCTCTGGCTCTTCTCCTGCCTGATGATATCCCCTCGGAGATGACTGCGAAGGTCCGGAGACTGCTTCTTCTTGTGAATGAGGGAGATGGGAATCTCACTGTTTCCGGAGCAGCTGAGATGGACAGCGAGGAGAGCGCAAGGGCTCTCTGCATCGTACTGAGGAACCTCCTCGTGCAGAAGGTCAGAAGAAACGGTGAGCGTCTTGACGTAAAGGTGCTTTCGGGTATCTTCACATATGAAGGATCCTCGCTGAGGATCGACGGCTATGAAGCCGGTTATGATGAAGTGGGCAGTATGCTCACGAAGGAGTTGCGCTATGCCGCTTTATGAATATAGATGCCCTAAGTGCGGCAAGGATTATGAGGTGATCAAGGGATTCTCCGAGGATGCTGATCATGATATCTGTCCGGACTGCAAAAGCCCCTCCGAAAGGGTCTTTTCAGAGGCTCCCGCTGTGGTCTACCATGGTTCAGGTTATTACTGCACAGATCACAAGGGCGGCTCTGGCTGCTCAGCCTGCCCGCATAAGGACTGATTCGATATGAAGAAAAGGATACTCACAGGAGACAGGACAACCGGAAAGCTCCATCTGGGGCATTATGCCGGATCGCTTCTTTCGCGCGTTGCGCTCCAGGATGAATATGAGGAGTTCATCCTCCTTGCCGATGTGCAGGCGCTGACGACGCACTTCAGCAATCCTGAGCTCATCAACAGCTCGATCTATGATGTCGCAATCGACAATCTCTCCGTCGGTCTTGACCCGGAGAAGGTGACGCTGATCCAGCAGTCCATGATACCGGCAATCGCTGAGCTGACGATCTTCTATTCGATGATTGTCACAGTGAACCAGCTTGGGCACAACCCGACGATCAAGACGGAAGCGAAGAACTATGGGTACAAGGAGCTTACCTACGGTTTCCTCGGCTATCCTGTGTCGCAGACCGCTGATATCACATTCTGCAACGCTGACCTCGTGCCGGTAGGTGAGGATCAGATTCCCCACATCGAGCTTGCGAGGAAGATCGTGCGCAAGTTCAATGATCTTTATGGCACCACCATCACGGAGCCTGAGTACAAGCTCTCCTCCGTATCCAGGCTTCCAGGTCTCGATGGCAATGCGAAGATGGGGAAGAGTCTCGGCAATGCTGTCTATCTCTCCGATGGTGAGGATGTGCTGAATGAGAAGATCAGGAATGCTGTCACCGATACGAACAGGATTTCCGTGAAGATTCCGGGCAACCCCGATGTATGCACAGTCTATACATATCATAAGGCATTCAATCCTGAGGAAGCCGGCAACGTCTGCTCCATGTGCAGGAATGCGGAGATCGGATGCGTTGCATGCAAGAAGATGCTCATGAAGAAGATGAACGAGATCCTTGCGCCTATCAGGGAGAAGCGCCACTACTATGAGAACCACATGGATGAGGTACGTGAGATCATCCACAGCGGAACCGATAAGGCAAACCGCATAGGCAATGAGAATATAAAGGCAATCAAGGAGAAGATGCACATCGTCCTTTCCTGATGAGCCTCTCTTTCGGGAATGAAGCCAGCCTCCGCAGGGATGAGCTGGCTTTCTCTGTAATATATAATCCACTGATGCGATATCATGTATCAGCAAAACCGAGAAAGATAAAAAACTCTAAGAAAAACAGCAAAACTTTCCTGTTCCGCTATTCATAAAGCTCCTTTAGAATGCAGCCAAAGGAGATTGACCATGAAGAGACATATTTCAATCAGGATAGCGCTTGCAATACTGCTTGCCCTCGCTTTGATCCTCGCTGGGTGCAGCGGCCAGAAAGGCAGCAGCACAGCCAGGATATTCGTCCAAGGAGCGTCGACAGTCGCCAGAGACATCGCTGGAGGCGGATTCGGGGCTGGAGATGTATATGTAAACTCTGAGCCAATAACCGATCAGCTTGAGCCATCTACTCAGACGGATAATCCAGGCATGGGTACAAATGATCAGCTTTTTGAAGCAACTGTCGAAAACGTACCGGAAACCATTACTCTCCGCGTTGATCCTCTTCCGGGTTTTGTATTCAACGAGTGGAAGCTCAACACATGGCTTCTCCGCAGAAGCAACCTTAGCTGGGATGCTTACCTTGATCTTCTTCTTACGGAAGCAGAAAGCCACTCTGAGAATCTCACTGTATCTGCAGACAAGGCACAGTACTACATCGCAACGTTTGAGCGTGGATTCTACATTGACCTTGAAGGTTCTGGAGAGGGCAATGGAACAAAGCAGAGTCCGTATTCTAGCTTTACTGATGCGATGGACAGTATTCCTTCATATCATCACTTTGATGACGATGAGATCACGTTTAAGGTCGCCGGCGGAAACACATCTGCAGAACTGGATCTTGCTAAGCTTGCTAACATCAGAAGCAGATACCGTGACGATGATGGTATTGAGGAGATAAGGATTATTGGTGGCTACGAGAGCACAAACTGGAATAAGGTAGGCAGAAGCAGCTTCAAACTGTCATCCTCTGGTTTCACAGGTGAACTTGAGGAAATAGAGATTGCTTCTGTTGCATTCGATTCACTTAACTTTTCGCAGCTTTATAGAAGCGGAATCGAGGAGCTTGAACTCAGCGATGTGTCAGCCAAAACTGTGGAAGCTGGCGGTGGAGTCGTGGCAAATGTAGTCATCACAGAAACAGCTCCCAAAGGTGCCACATTCATCAACTGCGTTGTACCGAGCTACGATAGTACTGCCACTTATATCCATTCAATGATTGTTGCTAAGGCTAATTCAAGAATTTCAAATGTGAATGGTGAAAATAATATTATTATTTCTGCAAGCTCGGATGTTTCAGATGGTAAGAATATTTATCTTCCCGAAACTACTGTAGTAGATGGGTACGTACTTGCTGATCCTTCTGAGGTCTCAGAGCTCATGAATGCCAAAGTTCTCAGAACGTGGGGTGACGATGATGACGATCTCTATGAGTTCCTTGAGGAGGATATTGCAGGAAGGGAAAGAATCTACGATGACGATGATGATTATCATTGGGGAAACAGAAACACTGTTTCATATGGACCTTATGAGTATCTCGATCTTGAGAAGTGGGGCAACGACTGGAAGGATGATATCTTCGAAGACTGGGATGATCGTTGGGATGACTGGGATTGATTGTATCCACGGTTAATGGATTCTGTGTTTGATTCAGAGGAACCATTTCAGGTAATGCTGGGTGGTTCCTCGTTTTTTTTAGTTGCTGGTTCGTCGGTAAAATGCTCTGCTCGGCTGTAGATTCGTCGGTAAAATGTTGACCATTACTTGGTCGTAGCTCTCTTCGAACTGTATTATTATTTGAATACTAAGAAGATAAATATGATATGCCCCCTCAAGCCTGATGATAGCAGCGATGCCTTTCCTTCAATAAGCCCTGAGGAGATAAAGCGGCATATCCCTGTATGAGAATGGAGCGGAGACCAGGCCCCGCTCCATCTGTCACTGATTCTTTTCAGGATTCTCCTCTTCAAGCTTCTCCTTCGCAACCGCGAGCATGAGCTTGATCCTGTTCTCCTGATTCACTTTCGTTGCCGATGGATCGTAGTCGATCGGGACGATGTTCGAATCGGGGTAGGCTTCCTTGAGCGGCCTGATCATCCCTTTGCCGCAGATATGGTTCGGAAGGCAGCCGAAAGGCTGGGTGCAGACGATGTTGTCATAGCCTTTCTCGATGAGCTCGACCATTTCCGCAGTCAGGAGCCAGCCTTCACCCATCTTGCACCCGCGGTCGATGAAGCGCTCTCCGTACTCCTCCAGCTCCCTGAACTTCGCAACGGGGTGAAACTCATCGTGGCGTCGCACGGCTTCATCCGACCATTTCTCGATGACTGACAGCAGCGGCATGCCTATATGCTTCATCAGGAACGCGTATTTCCCCCTCCCGCCGTAGTACTCCTCATCCTTTATGCCGTTTGAGAAGCAGTAGAGCACGAAGCCCATCATCGGTGGGAGCATGACCTCGCAGTCCTCATCCTCGAGAAGCCCCTGCAGGTTGCTGTTCCCGAGGCGTGAATACTTCATGTATATCTCTCCGACGACACCTACCTTCACCTTGGGTGTGCGTCTGACGGGTATGGCTGCGAATTCATCCGAGATCTGGTTGAGCTTCCGCTTTATATTCCCCCAGAAGTAGCCTTTGTTCTTCTCGTAGCAGCTGCCGATGATCTCCGTCCACTTGTCCACGAGCGCATCTGTATCGCCTTTATGGATCTCATAAGGCCTTGTCTGGTTTGAAAGCAGCATCAGGAGATCCCCATAGACAAGGGCCGTGAATGCCTGGACGATCATGGAGAACCTGATCCTGAACCCCGGGTTTGAATTCATTCCCTGCAGGTTCGCGGAAATGACGGGAATGTTCCCGAGCCCGGCTCTCTCAAGGGCCTTGATCAGCAGGAAGTAGTAGTTCGAGGCCCTGCAGCCGCCGCCTGTCTGCGATATGATGAGTGCGCAGCGGTCCTTGTCCACAAGGCCGCGGTGTATCGCATCGATCATCTGCCCGATGACAAGCAGGCATGGGTAGCACATGTCATTGTGCACATACTTCAGGCCTTCCTGTATGACGGAAGGGGAGGAATTCTCGAGAAGCAGCGCCTTATAGCCATAGATCGTGAAGATCCTCTTCAGTATATTGAAATGCACCGGAGACATATTGGGAACGACTATCGTCCATCCCTGCTCCTTCATCTCCTCAGTGAATACTTTCCTTTCCATTCTCTTCTTCCATCTCAAGCGCAGCGAAGAGGCTTCTCATCCTGATCTTCACGGCACCGAGGTTCGTTATCTCGTCGATCTTTATCTGCGTATAGATCCTGTCCTTTTCCCTGAGGATGTCCTTCACCTCATCAGTCGTGACAGCATCGAGGCCGCAGCCGAATGACACAAGCTGAACGAGATTCATATCGCTATGCTCACGCACATACCGTGCCGCATCGTACATCCTCGCATGGTACGTCCACTGATTGAGGACGCCTGTGCTTCCCTTGCCTGTCAGAGGCGCTATCGAATCCTCTGTGACGACGGAAGCCCCAAGCTGCACGATCATACGGTCGATGCCATGGTTGATCTCAGGATCGGTATGGTACGGGCGCCCTGCAAGGACGATGACCGGCCTGTTCTCTGCCCTGGAGACTTCTATGATCTCCATTCCTTTCGCCGTTATCCTCTCCCTGTAGGCTGCAAGCTCTGCGAAAGCCTTGTCCACGGCTTTCCTTGCCTCCCTCTTCTTCACATCGAAGAGCTCTGCGATACGCTTTGCAAGGTGATCAGGATGCTCGAGCGAGAGGTATCCGAGCGTCAGCGGTATGCCTCCGAGATCCTGGTTGCCCTTTATGACCTCACCGTAGTATGCGACGACAGGGCAGTTGAAGTGGTTGTTGCCCTTATCCTCGTTGATGTTGTAGCTGGAGCAGGGGATGAATATCCTGTCGACCTTCTGGTCCACGAGGTACTGCACATGGCCATGCATGAGCTTTGCCGGGAAGCATACGGTGTCGGATGGGATGGAAGCCTGTCCGCGTATATAGAGTTCCCTGGAGGAGAACGGTGATACGACTGTATCGTATCCGAGATTCTGGAATAGCGTCACGTAGAAGGGCAGGAGCTCATAGATGCCGAGTGCAAGCGGCAGTCCGAGCGTTCCCCTCGTGCCTTCTCTGCGCTCCCTGTATCCTTCAAGGAGCTGCTGCTTGTATGCATAGAGATCATACTTGTCAGCAGAAGCAGGAGCCTTGCCTGTTATGGGTTTCTCGCATCTGTTGCCGGAGATCATGCGGCGCTTTGTGCCGAATGAGTTCACGGTGAGCAGGCAGTGGTTCGTGCAGCCTCCGCATCTCGTGTTGCGGACGGTGTGCGTCAGCGTGTCGAGCTCTTCCTTGCGTATGATCGAAGAGGACCTGAGACCCTTGCGGCGCGCTGTCATCTGCGCGTAGAGCGCTGCTCCATAGGCTCCCATAAGACCTGCGATCTGCGGCCTGACGACTTCAAGCCCGAGCTCCTTCTCGAAAGCCCTGAGGACGGCATCGTTGAGGAATGTCCCGCCCTGGACGACGATCCTGTGACCCAGCTCATCCGGATTGGATGTCCTGATGACTTTGTAGAGAGCATTCTTCACGACGCTTATGGCGAGTCCGGCGGAGATGTCATTGACGGAAGCCCCATCCTTCTGCGCCTGCTTTACCGATGAATTCATGAATACCGTGCATCTCGATCCGAGATCCACTGGCGCATCTGCCGTGAGCGCCAGATGGGCGAATTCCTCAGCGGATTTCCCGAGAGCATTGGCGAATGTCTGGAGGAATGAGCCGCAGCCCGAGGAGCAG
>CALXKY010000077.1 GCA_944389055.1 uncultured Spirochaetaceae bacterium
GCATTCTCCACTCTGTTCTGGTAGTCGACAGCCTGGTCAACGAGCGTCAGCAGCTCTGACACGAGTATCGAACGCTTCTGATCAAGAAGATCGTAGCCGGTCCTTGAGAACTGCAGCTCGTCCCTGATCCTCATGAGATTGCTTCTGGTAGGCGCTATGTTCGTATTCATCCTCAGCCCTTGTAATGCTCCTCGATCTCCTCATCCGTGAGCCTCTGGAGCTCCTCGGCAGGAAGAAGGGAAAGCGCTTTCCATCCAAGGTCGAGCGTCTCCTCGATCGATCTATCCTCATCGAAGCGCTGCCCGACGAAGTTCTTCTCGAAGAAATCGCCGAATTCCATGTATCTGTGGTCAAGCTCCGTAAGCTCCTCCTCTCCGATGACGGATGCAAGGTTCCTCACATCCTGGACATGGGAGTAAGAAGCAAAGAGCTGATTCGAGAGATGCGGATGATCCGACCTCGTCATCCCCTCTCCGATGCCGTCCTTCATGAGACGTGACAGCGATGGAAGACAGTTGATCGGCGGGTAGATCCCGCGTCCGTGCATATCACGGTCGAAGACTATCTGCCCCTCGGTGATGTATCCCGTGAGGTCAGGTATAGGATGGCTTATGTCATCGTTCGGCATCGTGAGGATCGGAAGCTGCGTGATCGATCCGGCTTGTCCCTGGATCTTCCCTGATCTCTCATAAATCTCGGCAAGATTTGAGTAAAGATACCCAGGGTATCCCTTCCTCGACGGTATCTCACCGCGCTGGGTGGAGATTTCCCTCAGCGATTCGCAGTAGTTCGTCATATCGGTCATGATGACAAGGACCTGCTTGCCCTTGTCGAATGCCAGATGCTCAGCAAGCGTCAGCGCCGTACGCGGTGTGATCGTCCTCTCAAGCGAAGGATCATCGGCAAGGGAGAGGAACATGGCGACATTATCGAGAACGCCCGTCTCTTCGAATGAATCGATGAAGTACTTAGCGACGTCATACTTGACGCCCATCGCAGCGAAGACAATGGCGAAATCGCTCTTTCCGCCTCGGACCTTCGCCTGCCTTACGATCTGAGCCGCAAGCTGGTTGTGCTCCATGCCGTTGCCGGAGAATATAGGAAGCTTCTGGCCCTGGATAAGAGTCATCATGCCGTCGATGACGGAGATTCCTGTCTGGATGAAGTCGCGCGGATACTCACGCGCAGTGGGATTCATCGGAACACCGTTGACATCCCTTTCATCCTCCGAAGCAGGCAGCGCTGCGCCATCACGGCTCTTTCCGAGCCCATTCATGACACGGCCGAGCATCTTCTCGGAAACACCGAGCGTAAGCGGCTCACCGAGGAAATGCATCTTCGTATCCGGAAGATTCAGGCCATCGGTACCCTCGAAGCACTGGACGCAGACTGCATCATCAGAGGTATCAAGGACCTGGCCGGAACGCACCGATCCATCGGGTGCGATGATCTCGACAAGCTCGTTGTATCCGACGGGATGGGTATTGCGCATATACACAAGCGGTCCATCGATTCTGGATGCACCGGCATACTCGCGTCCGGAAAGAAGAGCCTTGTCCGTTTCCTTCAGAAGAGCATCACTGTTCATCATATAAGCTCCCAAGCTGCATGATCGAGCGCTCAAGCTTCAGCTCAAGCTTATCGATCTCGTCTGCGTTCTCATTGGAGATATTGAAACGCATCTTCGTGATATCCTGCACAACCTGCAGGCGGCGGATCTTCACCATTGGAACACCCTTCTGTATAGCCTCAGATCCGAGCTCGTAATAGCGGAGGATGATGGAAAGCATCTTCGTCTGCTTCTCGATCGAGCAGTAGCGGTCGATCTCGTCGAACGCATTCTGCTGGAGGAATGCCGTCTTGAAGAGCGAGCAGACCTCGAGGATGAAGTTCTGGGAATCCGGAAGCGCATCAGGACCGACGAGCTTCACGATCTGCTGAAGCCTGACCTCCTTCTGCAGGAGCTCCATGATCTTCTGCCTGTTCTGGTACCACTTGTCCTGGCTGTGGCTGTTCCACCAGTCCTTCACCTCATCGATGTACTCCGAATAGCTGTCCAGCCAGGATATCGCTGGATAGTGCCTTGCCGATGCCAGGCTTCTGTCGAGTCCCCAGAACGCACGCACGAAGCGCTTCGTATGCGATGTGACAGGCTCGGAGAAATCACCGCCGGGAGGAGAGACTGCGCCGATTACGGAGACAGAGCCCTCAGATCCGCCAAGGGTCTTCATATGCCCTGCCCTCTCGTAGAACTGAGCGATACGCGTCGGGAGATACGCGGGGAAACCTTCCTCTGCAGGCATCTCCTCCATGCGTCCGGAAAGCTCCCTCAGAGCCTCAGCCCAGCGCGATGTGGAATCTGCCATGATCGCGACATTGTATCCCATATCCCGGTAGTACTCAGCCATCGTGATTCCCGTATAGATCGAAGCCTCACGCGCCGATACAGGCATGTTGGATGTATTGGCAATGAGGATCGTACGCTGCATGAGGGAAAGTCCCGTGCGCGGATCGATGAGATGCGGGAACTCCCTGAGGACATCCGTCATCTCATTGCCGCGCTCGCCGCAGCCGATGTACACGATGATATCCGCATCGCACCACTGCGCAACCGAGTGCTGCGTCATCGTCTTTCCCGTGCCGAATCCACCGGGGATTGCGACAGTGCCTCCCTTGGAAAGCGGGAAGAGCGTATCGATGACACGAAGCCCCGTGACAAGAGGAGTGCGGAGATCCGCATGATCTGCGACAGGACGGGGAACCCTTATCGGCCAGTACTGAAGCATCTGCACGACCGTCGTCTTCCCTGCATCCGATGACACGAGAGCAAGCTGGTCAGTGACAGTGTAATCGCCTTCAGGAACCATATTGACGACAGTGAGCTCTCCCTCGACAGATGGCGGGATCATGACACGATGCTCAACACGCTCCGTTTCCTGCACTGTACCTATTACGCTGCCCTTGTGCACGCGGTCGCCGACCGAGACCGATGGCACGAAATGCCAGAGCTTCTCATGATCGACGGCGCTTGCGGCAATGCCCTTGCCTATGAAATCGCCCGAGAGCTTCCTCAATTCCTCAAGCGGGCGCTGTATTCCATCATAGATATTCCCGATAAGCCCGGGAGCGAGCTCTGCAGAGAGGCTCATTCCCGATCCGTAGATGTTGTCGCCCGGCCTTATGCCCGTGGCATCCTCATACACCTGGATCGTCGCCTCGCCCTCCCGGAGCTTGACAATCTCCCCGACTATGCCGAGATCGCTGACATGGACCAGCTCCATCATCTGGGCATCGGTGATGCCTGATGCCGTAAGGACAGGTCCATTGACGCGCTTTACCTTACCTACTATTCTGCCTTGCATTTTCTTCCTGCACTATCCGCCTGATATCCCTTGAGTAGCGCCTCATACGGACATCAAGCTGGTTGTTATAAGAGACCTTTCCATCCATGCTGGAAAGCACGACACCTGCTCCGGAAAGGCGTTCCGGATCGATGGAGAGCTGCACATCGGCACCGGTCTCCTTCTTCACGAGATGCTCTGCAGCTCTGAGCATCTCCGGCGTAACAGGAGTTTTCTCAGAGAACGACACCTTGGCTTCCTTGCGGTCAAGGCCGATCGCAGCCTCGGCAATCCAGGTTACGAGCACATCTGAAAAGGAAGGATCTGCTATCTTCTTCTGCAGTCTCTGCTCCACCTCAGCCATGACAGCTCTGTACGCTGAATCGAGGCCCCTGAGCTCCGAAAGCCTGTCTATATTCCGCCTGGCGCTCTCTTCCCGGGCCTGGATCTGGTCAAGGCGGACGGAGAAGCTGCGTTCCTCCATCATGGCTTCCTTCCCTGCCCTTTCATGGGCCTCTGCGATGATAGCGGCTGCTTCCTTCTCAGCAGCAGCCTCTTTCTCTGCAGCTCTGGCCCTTGCTTCCTGCAGTATTCCCTGGATAAGCGGATTGTCCTCTGATTTCATATCGAAACTCCTATAGCTTCGTTAACGAGCTCCCTCAGGTCCTTGGACCCGTGGCTGCTGCGCGATGGGATCTCGACAACAAGAGGAAAGCTCATCGTGAACAGATACCGGTCAACGGTCTCACGTATGGCGTCGGCGCATTCATCGGTGATGATGATGACGCCATGCTCCTTGTCCTCTGTAGCCTTGGCCCATGCCGCCCTGACCTCATCGGGTCCCGAGCAGGCAATGCCGGAGACTCCTACGAGCGAGAATCCGAGGACGGTGTCCTCGTCCCCGATAACGAAGTACTCCATCCGGTCATACCTTTCCCAGGATCATCAGGGCTGTAATGAATCCGAAGACGACAAGACCTTCTGCAAGAGCGATGAAGATGAGTGCGTTCGTTGCGATCTCAGGCTTCTCTGAGATGGCGCCCATGGCTGCAGAACCGACATGTGAAATAGCCATACCGGCACCGAGAGCGCCGAATCCGAAGGCAAGAGCCGCTGCGATGCAGACCCATGCAAGGTTGTAATCCACAGCTTCTGCGTACTCCTCTGCTGCAGAGAGAGACGGTGTGAAGACGAATGCTGTAGCAACAAGCACTGCCAGCGTGAGAACAAGCGAAAGACGAACCTTTCTCCTGAATGCGTATGCGGTCATAATGACCCTCCCTTAATTCAATCGGCCGATGCCCTGCTTCTGAGCCCGACAGGCTCGAAAGCGACACCATGACCGGTAAAATACTTAGTAAAGAACTCGTAGTAGTTGAGACGCAGCGACTGTATTCCGGCCGAGAGTCCCTCCAGTACGATGACAAGCAGATTGCCAAGGATCATTATCAGCACCTTGGCTATGATATTGCCCGGCATATCCGCCATCTGGTAGAAAGCAGACATCAGCGAGGCATGCGCGATTCCGAGTCCGGCGACCCTCATGAACGAGAGGGTGTTGGAAAGGAGCCCTGAGAATATCTCAAGCACCTCGACAAGGAAATCCATCACCGTGCTCATGATGACGTGCCCGACGCTCTCCTTGTGTCCTTCACGCGCTTTCAGCACCGCCTCAAGAGGCCCCTTGATGACGATGAGCGCAAGGCAGGAAATGAGGACCGGGGCAAAGAAAGGTGATGACGGGAATGTCCTGTATCCAGAGGCCACGAATCCCCATGCGAACCAGATGCCCAGAGCGTACATGACGCCGCCGACAAGGCCGTTCTTGTCAAATACAAGCTCAAAGTATCTCTTCTTCCTCACAAGATTTATCCAGTTCAGGACAAGTCCGAGATAGATTATGACGATACCGAATTTTATCGTAATCCCGAGTATGTCGTAAATATCCTGGATAAGCCCCTGCACAGGCTCGCCTTCCACTACGGCATCATAGTTGAACCAGAGCGCCGGGATGAGGCTGAATCCGAAGCATGAGCCGAAAAGGAGCCCTCCGGCCATGGACGCAGGTCCGAGGAATATGAGGAGCGAGCAGAGATAGCGTGAGATGATACCATCAGGCTTAGTGGGATTCTTCCTGTAGAGCCAGCTGCCGATAAGCCCCACGAGAAGCAGTATGAAGCCCTGACCGAGGTCTGCGAACATGAGTGCGAACATGCAGAGATACGCCGCAGCTGTGAATGGCGTCGGATTGATCGAGCCATACTCCGGCGTGCTGTAGTTCCTTACAAGATGCTCGAATGGCCTGAGCACCTTCGGGCTGGACATCTCAACAGGCACTTCCCCGCGAGGCACCTCATCAGCTTCCGTCCATTCAATTATGCAGCGTCCATCCGTCACTTTCGTGATAAGCGCTGAAATGTCATCCGAATACTCCTCCGGCACCCAGCCCGAGAAGAGAGAGGTGTTGCGGGTATATGAAAAATACGATTCGACATGCTCGCAGAGCTCATGGACACGGACATTCGTCCATATATCGGAAAGGGCCTTGCCATTGCTGCGTATCCTCTCCGCAGCTTCATCGGCAAGCTTCCCGAGCTCGTTCCTGCAGGATTCAGTGAGGGCTTTTGCCTCGCCTATCGCTTCAGCTCCTGCACTCTTCTGCGCTTCGCTGTCAGTGGACTCGGTCCATCCGAACTTATCCATGACATCCGTAACGCGCGATGAATCACGGCGCAGCGTCAGCGAGATATACGGCTTGCGGCTGAAAAGGAAGACACCTCCGATCTGCTCAAGCCTGGCATGAAGATCGTCCGCATTCCCGTGTGCAGGCATACCTACCCTGAGATCCAGGTAATCATCCTTCTTCTCAGTGCTGTAGCGTATGATCTCCGAAAGGGCATTTATCTCCTGATTGATGCTTCTCTGCCTGTCGCGGATCGACTGCAGGGAAAGCGAGAGCTTATCAAGCGTGCGCCTGAAGCCTTCCATATCCAGCGGAGGGAGCGAATCAGCAGCTTCCGCGCTTATCTCAGGCAGCTTCATGCCGCCTTCCTTCATAAGCGTCTCGACCCTGACCCTCATATCGGTAAGCGCCGCTTTCGGTACCGCCGATGAATGCTCGGAAAGCTTTGCCATCTTATCGGCAGGAAGCAATCCGATATGAACGAACTCCATCACCCCTTTCTCGAGAAGCGCTTTGACGACACTGTCTCTGTCGCTCTCCATGACAACAGCGGTAAGCATCCTCATCTTCCTGGTGAACATGCTCATAAGCCAATTCCCTCCCTTATCTTGTCCTCGCTCCATCCATAGTACTTTCCGGAGAGGATGGCCCTGAGCGTGCCATCCTCCTGCAGGCAGAGGAAGAAATAGGCAAGAACAACGCCGATGCTGAACGGATCCCCCATGAGGATCTTCCTGTACTCGGATTGCCGCCTCTCGCCGAGGTACGCCTCGATGAGGACGATTTCCCTGTTGTTCTCGTCAACCGTGGTCAGGTCATCTGCAGTACGCCTGATCCGGGCTATCTCCTCGGATACCCGGGGATAGCGATGCTTAACGATTCCGGATATCACCGCGATGGGGTCGTCTGAGGAGAGAGCGCCCATCTTCTGCGCCTCCTTCACGATGTATCCCATCGGTATCATGACCTTCTCCAGATCCTCCGGAGAGAGATGATACGAATAGCTGTAACGCGTAAGCATCAGTATGTTCTTGAGATCCGCATCCACGCTGTAGATCTCCTCAGCTGTCTTCCTGTCGCGTCCATGGAGCTTCCTGATACCTTCATCGAGATGGCGGAACCACATGTGGTCAAGCGCTATCTCAAGAGGGAAAAGCCCCCTGGAAGCGATGCTTTCGAGACTGAAGGACGAAAGCACTTCCGCATAAGGCGTATCCCTGAATGCTCTCAGAAGCTCAGGATACGAAACAGCGTTTATCACGGCATCATAATCAATCCTGTGGACGATGCTGCCTTTATAGATGTAGGAAGACCGATACGAGATCAGGTGATGCCGGACCGCATCGGAATACCACAGCCTGATGCAGTTCTTGACATTGTCCACCTCGATCTTCTCGAGGAGCACCGACAGGAATTCCGAAGGAACAGAAGGAAGATAGCTTCCCACTTCGCGGTACAGGGCAATCTCATCCTCGAGCATCTGGAGCTCTACCTGCTGCAGATCGCCTGTCTTCCTGTAGACTTCGAGCAATCCTGCATGATGGGTGCCGTCAAGCTTTGCGATCGCCTCCGTCAGCGACGGAGCTTTTATCATCTCATCGAAGAGTGATGACTCACGCATGATGCCTATCCGGGCACGCAGCTTGGCGTTGATGAATGCGTAATCAGAAACCCTGCTCATTCAAGCTCCGAAGGAATCGGTACGGCAGATGCGCTCAACTATCCTGGAAGCTGCGCTCTCAAGTACCGCTGGATCGACTGTATTCTCAGAGGATTCGATCCTCTTCCGCTCTTCCTCATATTCTTCCAGGTGCTTCGACAGGAGCTCTTCGGCACTGGCGACTGCGGCTTTGCCGCTTTCGCGCACCTTCCCGACTTCTTCCGCTATGATTCCCGATGCACGCTCATGCGCTTCGGAAACCGTATCCCTGGCCTTCTTCTCGGCATCGGCAATGATCTTCGCTGCCTCATCCTCTACGGAGAGGATGTCATCAATCACTTCACTCTGCATCTGTAGGCGCTCCGTACGACAGCACTCTACAGCTTTTCCCGGAAAAGGTCAAAAACATTATTCATGAAGGCCTTTGACACTCACTGCCGTATGTGTTAATGTACCCCTCGATACTTCGGGCAATAGCGCAGGGGTTTAGCGTACAAGTCTGGGGGACTTGGGGTCGGCGGTTCAAATCCGCCTTGCCCGACTGAGCAGGCAGGAATGCCTGCTTTTTTGTTTTCTGATACAATGAGGAGCACTATGGAGATAATCATTGCTGGAAGCCCAAGGAAGGGAATGTATTCAGACAGGATGGCGGAGGCCTATGCCTCAATCACAGGCGGAGAGATCATCTACGCGCGCTCGGTGAATGTGCACCCATGCCATGGCTGCGGCTGGTGCCATGGAAAGGGAGAAGGCAGATGCGTGCAGAAGGATGACATGCCGGATATTCTCGAGAGAATAAGGAAAGCTGACAGGATCGCAATCTTCTCACCGATCTACTGGTGGCAGCTGACAGCCCAGACGAAGCTCATCATCGACAGGATGTATCCCCTTTCAGCGGAAGACTGGAAGGGAAAGACGCTTACCGTTGTCGTCAATGGCGCGGCAGAGGATGATGACAGGGAATTCACGCTTCTCAAAGAGCAGTTCGGGGAGATGACCGACTACATCAGGGCAGCCTACCGCTTCCTCGGTGTCGGGACAACGGACGACGCTGCATTTGAGAAAGCGCTTGAGAAGGTCAGGAAGCTGGCTGCAGAGAAATAATCATGGATTCACGGAAGAAGGCCGCGGCTGTCCGCGGCCTTTTCTCTGCGACAGGCATCAATCAGTCCCCGACCATGACAGAGAGGATGCGCTTGTCCGTCGAGACCATGCCCTTGCTCGCTATGTCGCCGATGCCTGAGATCGTCGCCTCCACATCGCTCTTCACTATGCCGTCGCCCGGCAGGAAGTTGTCGTTCTCCATCGCCAGGTCATG
>CALXKY010000078.1 GCA_944389055.1 uncultured Spirochaetaceae bacterium
ATCACTGCAGAGAAAAGAGGTATGTTCTCCAGTAGCTTCTCCATAACAGAAAGCCTACCATCTGCGCCCTGCATGGTCAATGTCAGAGAAAAGAACACGCACCGCGAAGGGTGCGTGCCAAAGCAATGCTATCTTCCTCAGAACCTGAAGTCCGGAATGGATATTACATCAGTGGGGCTATAATTCACCGTAACAGGGGATTTCCTGAGATTTGTAATGTCAACAGATTTTGTTACATAGCCCGAACCTGAAGTCTCAACTCTGTAGATGAGCTGAGTCCCGGACAAAGTCATATAGCTGTTTTCTGCACTTTCAAGCTCTATGGTATATGTTGATTTATCATATTCTCCTGTCAGAATATTAAGGCATGCAATATGATTTTCGTTGTTGAGGAAGTAAAGGTTCTCTCCATCAAAGAACAGGTACATAGGGCAATTGCCACTGAAGGTAGTCGGTAGATTCTTCACCTCATCAAGATGACTGAACGTCTCGAATGTTCTTGATTCTTTAGTCAGCTTCCCGTCCGATTCTTTGAAATAGACATAGCCTTTGTTATTGATGAACAGATTCCCCATCGATTCGTATTTGTTCCGGAACATGAAGGGTCGCGACTGAAAATCGTCAAGAGTCACAATACAATCATAGGGACGCGTTATTCCTGGTGTGCTTGGGTTGTTCATGTCTACACGGAGAGAAAGAATATAATCACCTGGCCCATCTGATACTTGCCCGGTTTTTACAAAGGATCCTTTTCCTGTGGACATTTCCTCAAAATCATCGTTCTTATTCTGAAGTATCCAGGCTTTCTTTGTGTTCTTATCCTTTGGAAGAAGAATCAATTCGGGGGCAGTGAATGTATACTCCTTCCTTGGTTCGCTTCCATCAATCAGATAAAGGGAATATGCTTCGGATCCATCGTGAACAGTTAGAATGTAATCACCAAGTATATATCTGAGAGAAGCATTTTTCAGAGATGATGTTATGACTTTTGCACTGTTGATATTTGATCTGGAGATCCTTGCAACCTGCGATTTTGCCTCATAATTATCATTCCAGTTATTTCTTGGAAGGAAAAGGTAATCATCGGTTATTCCTACTGGGTCTCCCTTTTCCATTACCTCAAAATTCAGATCTTTCAGATCAACAATATGTCCATTTTCCGTGTCAATGAGAATTGTAGTATTGAAATGTTCTTTTTCAAAACGGCAGTTGATTATATTACCAGTTATATAATCTGTTATGTTTCTTTCGTCGATTCTTGTTTTATATATAACGACACCGGAAATCGTTGCGATAATATAATTGTCGACCGTAATTACACCGCTTGTTTCCAGTGAGACAATTTTGTTATTCGAAAGTCTGAAGATGAGCGGTATGTAATTGCCATTTGTGAAAACTGTAAGCATCGGCTCTCTTTCAGTGTCTCTTGTGCTCGTATCTCCGTTCATGGATATAAGTGCAAGAGAACCTTCATCAGGATCTGACAGCATTTCCTCGATTGTTACGTTATCAAGTGAGTCCGAGCATGAGGCAGCAAGAATAAGCATCAGTGCTGCAAGAATATAAAGTGTCTTCTTCATGAACTATACCTTTACTGCCATGATATAGTTTTAGCTTTTGAGTATCTACTGCTTATTATGAAAACACGCACCGCGAAGGGTGCGTGCCAATATGGAATTCTATATTCACTAGAACCTGAATTCCGGGATGCTGATAACATCCCCAGGATTGTAGTCCACTGCAACAGGCCTTGTATTGAGGTCCGTGATATCCACCTGATAGGTCGTATAACGTGATCCAGTGCTGAGTGTTTTGTAGATAAGCATAGTTCCGGAAAGTGACATGTAACTAGCAGCAGCGCTATCGAGATCAACGGTATAGTCAGAGAGCTTTGTGGCGCCTGTCACAATATCCAGCCTGCAGATTCTCGTATCCTGACCATCCTCATACATGAAATAAAAGTACTTGGATCCATCGAAGTAGAGGTACATCGGATATTTTTCACTGCTATTGGTAAACCTCTCAAGCTTTTTGATATGCGCAAGGCAACTGTATCCGGAAATATCCTTTCTGACATTTTCAAGCTGACCGTTTGCATCGATGGTATAGTATGTATATCCGCTTGCATCCATGAAGAAATTCCCGATTCTGTCTTTGCGGCTTGAGTATAGCGGAGCACCAGAGAAACCATCTATAGCTTTGGACTGCATATAAGGTGCAGTTATTTCAGGAAATACAGAGCTATCGACTTTAAGCACAAGGCTATCATCATTAAGATTATAGACAGTCTCAGTATCTGTCCCTACTTTCCTGAAGTTTCCTTTGTCGGTCGAATACTTATAGCCATTGATCCATGCAATTTTCATGTCCGGGTCTGAGGGAATGAGGAGCTGCTGGATAGGGCCGATGCTGTTCAGGTCCTTTCTTGGGCCGGCATCATCAATCTGATATGCATATTTGGGAGATCCTTCCAACCCCTGCATGTCTGAAGTTATCAGATAATCCCCGACTACATACTGAAGATATGTGGATTCAAGATCAGGTGTTATCAACCTGGCATTTGAAAGATCATGCTTGGAAATCCTTGCAATCCTCATTATTTCATTCCCGTTATCTGCCCACTCGCGGGACGGGACGAAGATGAACTCATCATTGTATCCGACCGTTATGTCATAAAATTTCACATCATAATTGAAAAGAGGCATGAGATCCATTACTTTTCCTGATTCGGTATCAATTAATATTACTGTATCGAGGTGTTTCTTGTCATAACGGCAATCAAGTTGGTTTCCATCAACATATTCATTGATATTCGTTTCATCTATACCACCTTTATATACGAATACTTCCCAAATGGAGGCAAGGATGTAATGGTCAAATGCAATTGCTTCCTCAGCGTTAAGTGAGACGATCTTATTGTCTGAGAGCCTGAATATCAGTGGGATATAATCTCCGTCAATGAATGCTGTGAGCGTGTGAAGGCCGTCATCTGTCCTCGGAGTGCCGGCTCTGCTGTTTGCATCCTGCATCGTTATGACAGCAAGAGAACCTTCGTTCGGTCTTGAAAGCATTTCCTCAACGGTAACATTGTTAAGCGAGCTCGAGCATGATGCAGCAAGGATAAGCATCAGTGCTGCAAGAATATAAAGTGTCTTTTTCATGAACTGTACCTTCACTGCCATGATATAGCTTCGGGCAGAGTGCATCTACTCCTTCTGTTTTGCCTAATTCCCTGTTTTTCCATATAATGACCGGCAGGAAATACAGACAGGAGAGATTATGGGACAGACTCAGTGCTACAAGATCCTCTCATCGCACCTTGTCAGCGGTGAACTCAGGCAGGGAGAGAGCATCTCCATCAGGATAGACCAGACGCTTACGCAGGATGCCACGGGTACGATGGCATACCTTGAATTCGAATCCCTCGGGCTCGACAGGGTAAAGAATGAGCTCGCTGTCAGCTATGTCGACCACAATACGGTGCAGGTGGGCTTCGAGAATGCGGATGATCATGAGTATCTCAGGACCGTTGCGGACAGGAAGGGAGTGATCTACTCCCGTGCAGGGAACGGCATCTGCCATCAGGTGCACCTTGAACGCTTCGCGCTTCCGGGAAAGACGCTCCTCGGCTCTGATTCCCATACTCCGACTGCCGGCGGCATCGGGTCTTTCGCAGCAGGTGCCGGCGGACTTGATGTGGCGCTTGCCATGGCAGGAATCCCCTTCAGCATCATCGCTCCGCGTGTCGTTGAGATCAGGCTTCATGGGAAGCTCCGTCCATTCATCTCTGCGAAGGATGTGATCCTCCATGTCCTATCACGCTTCGGCGTAAAAGGAAACGTGAATACGGTTTTCGAGTATACAGGAGAAGGGGTGAAGACGCTTTCCGTCCCGGAGAGAGCCACGATAGCCAACATGGGGGCCGAGTGCGGTGTCACGACTTCGCTTTTCCCGTCGGATGAGAATACGAAGGCTTTCCTCGATGCGCAGGGCAGGGGAGAGGGTTTCGTTCCTCTTACAGCTGATCCGGATGCGGTCTATGACGATCTTTTCGAGATCGATCTCTCATCACTTGAACCTCTTGCTGCCTGCCCGCACAGCCCCGGCAACATAAGGAAGGTCTCCGAGCTCAGCGGCATGGCCGTGAACCAGGTTCTCATCGGATCCTGCACGAATTCCAGCTACATGGACCTGAAGAGAGCGGCAGCCATACTCAAGGGCCACCATGCCGCACCGTCTGTCTCCCTTGGCGTTGCTCCCGGCTCGAGAGAAGTGCTGATGATGATCACTGAGGATGGTACGCTCGAAACGCTCATAAAGGCTGGCGCACGCATCCTTGAGTCGGCATGCGGCTTCTGCATCGGCAATCATCAGAGCCCTGGAACTGACAGCGTATCCCTGAGGACGAGTAACCGCAACTTCTATGCGCGCTCCGGGACGGCATCCGCGAATCTCTATCTTGTCTCTCCTGAGACAGCTGCATACTCCGCGATAACAGGTGTCTTCTCCGATCCGCGCGGAAGCGAGGCTGATCTTTCCGGCATAACGATGCCAGGGAAGTTCGTCATCGACGATTCGATGTTCATCATGCCTTCTTTCTCGGGTGAGATAAAGCGCGGTCCGAATATCGGCGAGCCGCCTGTGAATACGCCGCTTCCTGAGAGCGTGAAGGGACACGCTGTGATCAAGGTGGGGGAGAAGATCACGACAGATCACATCATGCCGGCTGGGGCAAGGCTTAAGTACCGGTCGAATATCCCCCGCTACGCACAGTTCGTCTTCGAGTCAGTCGATCCATCATTCCCCGAGCGCGCTGCTGCATACAGGGACAATGGCGAGTGCGGCTTCATCGTTGCAGGCGCGTCCTACGGTCAGGGCTCGTCGAGGGAGCACGCTGCGATCTGCCCGATGTATCTCGGCATACGCGCTGTCTGCGCTGTCTCGATAGAGCGCATCCATCAGGCGAATCTCTGCAATTTCGGAATCCTGCCGCTCCTTTTCGAGAACGAGGAGGATTATGCCTCGATTGATCAGGGGGATGAGCTTGAGCTTGAGGATCCGAGAAACGGTGTCATGAATGGCTCCCTCGTGCTTATCGACCGCACGAAGGGAAAGAGAATACCGATGAAGCTCTTCGCATCCGAGGAGCAGAAGAAGATGCTTCTCGATGGCGGAAGGCTCAATGAGGTGAAGGCATGAGGATAGAGATGAAGGACGGGCACCTTGCAGTGCCTGACAACCCGGATATCGTCTACATCGAAGGCGATGGTGTCGGCCATGAGATCACGGACAGGATGCGGAGCGTGCTCGATGCGGCTGTAAGCCGTGCCTATGGCGGGAAGAGACGGATAGAGTGGAAGGAAGCTCTTGCAGGCGGAAAGGCCATCGAGCTCACTGGCTCAAACCTCCCCGACGAGACGCTTCAGGCGATTGAGGAGTCCCTTGTGGCAATAAAGGGGCCTCTGATGACTCCTGTCGGGAAAGGTGCCAGGTCGATAAACGTAACGCTCAGGCAGAAGCTCGACCTCTATGTCTGTCTGCGCCCCGTGGAGTATTTCAAGGGCGTTCCTTCCCCCGTCCGCCATCCGGAGAATGTCGATATGGTTGTCTTCCGCGAGAATACGGAGGATATCTACGCCGGAATCGAATGGCCGTCGGGATCTGCGGAGGCAGAGAAGGTCATCTCCTTCCTCCAGAGGGAAATGGGAGTCAGCCGCATACGCTTCCCTGAGACATCTGCCATAGGCGTGAAGCCCGTGTCCCCCGATGGGTCGAAGCGTCTCATACGTGCCGCTATCGATTATGCGATAGATCACAAGAGGCGTTCCGTGACCCTCGTCCATAAAGGCAATATCATGAAGTTCACCGAAGGCGGTTTCCGCTCATGGGGCTATGAGCTTGCCAGGGATGAGTATGGCGCATATGAGAAGGATGGGCGTGTCATGATTCCTGCATCCCATGGGGATATAGAGATCAAGGACTGCATCTGCGATGCGTTCCTGCAGAATATACTCCTCAAGCCAGAGGCCTATGATGTCATCGCAACGCTGAACCTCAATGGCGACTACGTCTCAGATGCGCTTGCAGCAGAGGTCGGTGGCATCGGCATCGCTCCTGGCGGGAACATAAACTACATGACCGGAGCCGCTGTTTTCGAGGCAACGCACGGTACAGCCCCTGATATCGCTGGCAAGGATATCGTGAATCCGCTCTCGATCATTCTCTCCGGGGTGATGATGCTTGAGTATATCGGCTGGACCGAGGCTGCCCTGATGATAAGATCCGCCGTGCAGAAGGCAATCGCCTCCGGCAGGGTCACAAGGGATTTCTATCTTCTTCTTGAGAAAGAGGGGAGAAAGGGCGAGTGCCTCTCAACGACGGAGTTCACTGAGAGCATCATCTCTCTGCTGCATTAAGTCCCTGAACGAATCCGTTTCGATGAGCCCCGGTGCATGGATGCTTTCCTCGCCGGGGTTCTTCAGCCTCACTGTGAGCATCGCGCCTGAGGCAAGCGCTGCGCGGACACCGGAAGGGGAGTCCTCGAAGATGATCGTGCGCTCTGGGGATGTCCCCAGCATCTTTGAGGCCAGAAGGAATATGGCCGGGTCCGGCTTTGATGGGATATCCATACGTCCTGCGATGATCAGATCTTCCCGGAAGAACCGGAGAAGGCCGAAATAGGGTATGTACCAGTCCATATTCATCCTCGGAGCAGATGACGCGATAGCCATGGGCTTCCCTGCTTCCTTCAGCTGTTCAAGGAATTCCTCCGCACCGGGGGCGAGCGTCATGCCGCGTCCGATGCAGAGCTTTCTGTAGTAATCTTCCTTGTACCGTATGATCCGATCTTCCTCTTCAGGGGAGGCCCCGGGGGATAGAAGGCGCACGGCTTCGCGGTCGGTACGGCCGTTGAACGTAAGGAATTCATCCTCCTTAAGCCCCTTTCCGCGTACAGCGGCAGCAGTCCTGTCCCATGCCTCCCGGTTCTCCATTCCGTCGAGTATGAGAGTACCGTTGAAGTCGAAGATGTATCCATCAGCGTTCGGCAATAGGAACGACATCCCTTGCCTCCGGGCCATCGTAGACCTGCCTTGGCCTTCCGATCTTCTGATACGGATCATGCCTCCACTCAAGATAGTGCGCTATCCATCCGGGAAGCCTGCCCATAGCAAAGAGCACCGTGAACATCGATACAGGTATTCCCATCATATGGAATGTGATTCCGGTGTAGAAATCGACATTCGGATAGAGATTGCGCTCGATGAAGTAGTCATCATGCGTTGCTCTCTCCTCGAGCTCGAGCGCTATGTCCAGAAGCTCATCCGTCCTTCCGGAGGCTGCGAGGACATCGCGTGTCAGCTGCTTCGCGATCTTCGCGCGCGGATCGAATGTCTTGTAGACACGGTGGCCGAAGCCGAACAGGCGGAACGGATCATCCTTCGACTTCGCTTTCTCCATGACCTTATCGATGGAGAGTCCTTCAGACTGTATGCGCTGTAGCATATCCATCACAGCCTGGTTCGCGCCGCCATGCTTCGATCCCCAGAGCGCGCAGACACCGGCAGTGACCGAAGCGTAGAGATTCGCATCCGATGAACCTACGAGCCTTACCGCGCTCGTCGAGCAGTTCTGTTCATGATCTGCATGGAGTATCAGAAGCTTGTTGAGCGCATTGACGTGCACGGGTGATGGCACGTAGTTGTTCACTGATGTATGGAACATCATGTTGAGGAAGTTCGCGCAGTATGAGTAGTTGTATTGCGGCTCAACGAAATCGAGTCCATGCATCTGGCGGTATGTGAATGCTGCAATCGTCCTCATCTTGGAAAGGAGCCTGGTGACCGTGAGGTCGAGATTCTCCTCCGGATCCCTGTCCTCAAGCTCGGGATAGAATGCAGAGAGCGAAGCGACCATGGCTGCGAGTATTCCCATCGGGTGCCCGTCATGGGGGTATGCGCGGAAGAAGTCTCGCATATTCACATGCAGCAGCGAATTCTCATTCAGGAGCTTCTGGTATCCGATCCTTTCCTCCGCCGTTGGCAGCTTGCCTTTGATCAGCAGGTATGCAACCTCGATGAAATCGCATTTATCCACGAGGTCAGCAATATCATAGCCGCGGTAGCGGAGGATTCCCTTCTCCCCGTTGATGTAGCATATCGAGGACATGCATGAACCTGTGTTCACATATCCGGGATCGTAGGTGATATACCCTGTCTCCTTGCGCAGAGCAGTTATATCGATGGATTTCTCACCCATGTTGTCGGTGATGATATCCGCATGGAATTCCTTCTCTCCTGAAAGCCTTATAAGAGCTGCGTTCTTCTCTCTGATCATAGCACCTCCCTGCCTGCAAGCGACTGGATCGCCTTCACAAGCACCTGTGTTCCTTTCTTTCCGAGTCCCTGAGCCTTTATCGCGAGGTAGAGCTGGCGGGTAAGCGCAAGAGATGGGAGAGGAAGCTCCATCTTCTCCGCTTCCTCGAGCGCGATGCCCATGTCCTTTATGAAATGATCAACCATGAATCCCGGCTCATAATCCTTTCTGAGGACACGCGGCGCAAGATTATCCAGCGTCCAGCAGCCTGCAGCACCTTTTGAGATCGTCGCTACCATCTTCTCCAGGTCGAGGCCGGCCTTTGCTCCGTATACCAGTGCTTCGGAAACGCCGCACATCGTTCCTGCTATGACAATCTGGTTTGACATCTTCGTGTGCTGTCCTGATCCGACAGGTCCCATATGCGTTATATTGCTGCCCATAACCTGGAAAAGGGGAAGAAGCTTCCCGAATGCTTCTTCGGATGCTCCCGCCATGATGGAGAGCGTTCCGTTCCTGGCTCCTGTGTCACCGCCTGAGACGGGGGCATCCGCGAAATCCGCGCCTTTCTTCCTCAGTGCTGCAGCTATCGCGATGTCAAGGGATGGCTTTGTCGTCGTCATATCGCAGAAGAGCTTGCCGGATACATCAGCCTCGATGATTCCATCCTTACCGAGG
>CALXKY010000079.1 GCA_944389055.1 uncultured Spirochaetaceae bacterium
GTGAATCCGTGGCTGATCATACCAATCGGACTTGTGGTCGCAGCAATCTACTTCGTGGTCTTCTACTTCGTAATCAAGAAGTTCGATCTCAAGACTCCGGGAAGGGAGGATGATCAGGAAGCTGAGCTCACAGTAGATCTCGCCAGCAACGATTATTCAGCAGTCGCTGCAATCATCCTTGAAGGCGTCGGAGGAGCCTCGAACATCGCTACTGTCGACAACTGCATCACACGTCTCCGCCTCGAGGTCAAGGACAGGCTCCTTGTCGATGAGAAGAAAATCAAGAGCGCTGGCGTAAAAGGCGTTCTCCGCCCGGCCAAGAACTCGGTCCAGGTCATCATAGGACCGAAGGTGCAATTCGTGGCAGACGAGTTCAAGAAACTCTGCAGATAAACCTGAACCCGTAGTCCCTCTTTGAATAAAAAGCATCGGCCCTCCTGAAGGAAACAGCAGGAGGGCTCTTCTTATCAGGTCCTGACCAGCCTTCCGCTGCGGCCATTCCTCTCCACGCGCCAGACCGTATCGGTGCACGCAGACAGGAAAGCCTCATCATGGCTGACGAGAAGCACCGTCATGTCCCTGCCATCCTCCCTTATCATCCTTTCCAGTATCCTCATCGAGACGATATCGAGATGGTTCGTCGGCTCATCCATGAGCAGCACGGATCTGCCATCCCTCCGCGCCATGGCAATGGCGAGCTTCTTCATCTCCCCCGGGCTGGGACAGAACGCATCGGAAAACAATGATGAAGGCTCTGACCCAAGCCGGTACAGATCCGAAAGTATAAGCCCGCGCTCATCATCTGCAAGGGACATGAACGATGCAAGGATGGAAGTCTTCTCTTCCTCGCTGAACTCCTGCGGGATATACAGGATAAAGCGTTCCTTACCCTGCTTCAGAAGGTAATCATGGAAGGCTCTGAGGAAGAGCGTCTTGCCGCTGCCGTTCCTTCCCATGATTGCGATATGCGAACCTGCCTTCACTGACAGTGACGGAACCATCAGCGAGTACTCCCCTGCACTGAGCCTGGTCTCCGGAAAGGAAAGATCGGGGACATGCATGCCGCTCTCAAGTGAAAGTCCCTCCTTCCTCATAAGAGGCTTGCTGCAGCCGGCAAGCTTATCCTCAAGCTGCCGTGCGTGCGTCAGATGATTCCGGATTGCGCCATCAAGCGAGGCATCCTTGCCCGTGAGGCGTGCACCGTCGATAGCAGCCTTCGCGTCATGGTCTTTGCTGTCCAGCCCTCTTTTTGTCAGGCTTTTCTTCTTTGCGCTGCTCTTCTCCCCCAGATTGCGGACAATCATGCGTTCTGCAGATATTGCCGAAAGGATGCTCTCATATGATTCGCGTCCGGACTTCTTCCTCCTGTCACTCTCATCAAGCGCCTGAGGAAGCGGAAGAGGAATATCCTCGGCGGAAACGGATCCTCCCCTGCTGCGCTCAAGGATGATCGTCCGGGAAGAGAGCGCGCTGGAGAATGCCCTGTCATGGGAAACGATTATGCCAATGCCGTCAAACGTGCGGAGTGCATTCACGATAAGATTCCTGCTATATGAATCGAGATGATTGGTCGGTTCATCCAGGATGAGGATCTCCGGAGAATGCGAAAGAGCTGCCAGAAGCTGGAGTCTCTTCCTCTCTCCGCCGGAAAGCGTATCCTCCCTCCCGATCATCTCATCGGAAATGGACAGCGTCGACTTGAGCATCCCAACATGATTATCTCCAGAGAAGATATCAGCCCAGTCATCCGGCGAAAGACCTCCGAAGACCTGAGGGCACAGAATGGCCTCACCGCTCCTTCTTACAGTACCGGCATCCGGCTCAATGAGCCCTGAAGCGATGGAGACAAGCGTGCTTTTGCCGACACCATTCGGCCCGGCTATGACTGTCCATCCGCTGGAAAATGATAAAGATAGACCTGAGAACAATGCGCACCCGGATTCGGGATACGAAAACGAAATGCCATCAAGCTGCAGAAACATCGGATCCTCCTGGAATAATAAGCGCTTAATTATTCTTCTGGACTGATGACATTCCTGACCTCCGACAATACGGAGGATAGCATATGGCACTGCATGATACAACACAGCTGCCGCATACCGCATGCGAGGGGCCGCCTATATTCAGCGCCTTCCACGCTTCATCTGATCTGGCTGCTTATCCATGATACTGCGGTACAGATGGAAATCAGCACGAACGGAATCCTCAGCAGCTGCAGCGGACCGGGACTTTTCAGATACTATGAACTGATAAGTGCGGCAAACTGAGAGAAAATCAGTTCAAATCAACATCTGCGCCATTGGTATCAGAGTTGACAAGTACTGCCGCCTGCGATGAGAAGCTCTGCCTTATGCTTCCTTCTACCACAACAGGCTTTCCTTTTATTTCCTCGTAAATGTAAATGCCATAGTATGGAATCCCGTGCGTGTTATGAGATGGAGTCTGGACGGTCACATTCCTAAGAAACGCACTTGTTCCAGACGGGTATGTCGAATCCCCGTTTTCACTTCTGTTTCCGATCACTATGGCAGCAAGAACAGCATCATTGCCGCCGCCCCATCCTTTACCGGCGTAGTCGTCCACTTCCGTTGAATCCTCCCCTGTTGCCGTAAAGATTGAATCGATAAGGTTGTGAGGACCGCCTCCTCTCAGGAAAAGCGCCTGCCTATCTCCTGTAATCGTACAGTCGCTGATGGTGAGTGAGCCTAGCACATTGAAAAGGATCGCAGTGTTATCAGAGCCATTATCACTTGTTATCGAGGAGCTGGAAATGCTGATTTCAACATCATCAGACAATAGAGGGGTAGCATCTGTCGAGATTGCATATTCGCCATAACAGCTGAAATCAGAATCCGTTATCGAAAGCTTCATGCCCTTATGTGTGCCAACGAACTTGATTCCGGTTATTTCTGAAGTGTAATCAACATTGTCGAATTCAATATCAGTGCCGCTATATATCCAGATAGCCGCCTCTGAAGGAGAGTATTCCTTCGCAGTCAGATTCCTCATGCTTAAGCTTCCATCCGACACTTTCAGACTCAGATCTCCTTCCTCATCGGATCCCATCAGATTCCATACGACCTGTGACTCAAGGGTGAAGCCATTGAGGTAAATACTGTATTCTCCTCCTATGAGGCTTATCTTCGCCTCATCATCTTCTTCCTGGCTTCCGCTATTGTCTGCAGCACTGGCATCCGCCGCTGTGACAGTCACATCGCTGACAAGCCTGACTCTCTTCTTACTCTGCAGCAGTGAAAGGAAGCTTCCTGCATCTTCTGCATCATAGGCTGTAGGCATATCAGGGTTAGCCCTGATGATCTTGTCGAGAATCGCGCTATACTCGCTGCTGGTTTCAGAAATCTTTATTTCTCCCGGGCAGCTGTCTGATATATCAATATTTTCTGCGGCTACGCGCTCCCCGATGATGATTCCTGTTACAGTCTTTCCTCCGCTGCCGATGACTTCTACATTGAAATCAGAAGCTGAAAGCTGTCCGCTGCAGACTGAAACAACTGCTGCTATCATGTCTGCCGCTTCTTCCTGCACTGTCACTGTGAGTCTGCTGATTATCACGCTGGAAGCATCATCCTCAAGAAGGAAGAGCGTTACAGGAGAAACAGATTCCACGCTATCACTGTCCGCAGTGCCAGATAAGGGGTCGGCTGAAGCGGTGGTGATTTCAATTCTGCCTGACAGCTGTTTTGTTCCCCTGATTTCCATCGGGAACTGTCCGCTTTCAAGATCATCCGGACTTATGGCAAGATTGACATCGGCGATTCCCGGACCGCTGTCTGCAAGAAAGAGCACAAGGTCCTCTGCTGTCTCTACCTTTGTCACGTCAGGCCCAGAATGATCATCAGGTCCCTGACTGCAGGCTGCTGCAGCAAGCAGGAAAATGACAGACGCAAGAGCAATGATATATTTTCTCATCTTCACCCTCCTTGGACAGGACTTCCTTATGAAAATCATAAAAGGCAAGAAACCGATAACGCAATAGAAAGCTTTATGAACCAAGGAAATATATATGCTTCACCCAATCAGGATCTGACTGCCGTGAAGTGAAAATGAGAGAAGGGATCCGCTGTCTCAGAGGGACAGGCGCAGACAGCGATGACGGAGAAAGGACATTCCTGACGTCAGGATGGAAGTGCATGAGCAGCCAGCCATTGTTCCATCTGCTGACTCATTTCCTCCGTCAGCATTCCCTGGCAAAGCACATGCTGCGTCAGGGAATGCAAAGGCCATCAATAAGAACTCCTCATCAGCGAAGAGCTCCATAAACATCATCGGAAACAGGCTCGCACCATTCGTTCTTCGTATTCTCGCCGGGAACCTCAACTGCGATGTGCGAGAACCAGCTGTCCGCGGCAGCTCCGTGCCAGTGCTTCACCTCTCTTGGTATCGTTACGACATCACCGGGCCTGAGGGATACAGCTTCCTTCCCCCACTCCTGGTACCAGCCGCGCCCTGATGTGCAGAGTAGTATCTGCCCGCCTCCCTTATCCGCATGGTGGATGTGCCAGTTGTTCCTGCAGCCAGGCTCAAACGTGACATTGGCCATTAAGACAGTCTCCTCAGGATCTGTAAGGGGCTTAAGATAGGAATTGCCGATGAAATACTGGGCGAATGCCGTATTCGGCTCTCCGAGTCCGAACATCCCGCCATCCTTTCCCTCATCATCCTTATAGACTTCGAGCGCAACGCGGAACGCTGCCCAGGCATTGGGCCATCCTGCATAGAATGCGATATGGGTAAGAATCTCCCCCATCTCCGATTTCGTCACGCCATTCTTCCTTGCAGTCTGCATATGGTACTGGAATGAGCTGTCAATGAGTCCTTTCGATACAAGCACCGTCACGGTGAGGATGGATCTCATCTTCAGTGAAAGCTTGTCTTCTCTCGACCACACCTCCCCGAAAAGCACGTCATCATTGAGATGAGCGAACTCATCTGCAAATCCTGCAAGGGCATCCCGTCCTGCGGTCTGTTTCACCATATCATCCCTCCATTGATCATTTTTCTGCCTATACTTTAATGTCCTCTGGATTTGCATGTCTAATGCTTATTTTTAATATCTGAAAATGCTTTCAGGTAATTTATACTCATGATAACATCGCATGCATGGAACTAAGGGTGCTGAGATATTTCCTGACAATCGCAGAAGAAGAGAATATTACAAGAGCCGCAGATATACTGCATGTGACACAGCCGACGCTTTCACGCCAGATCATGCAGCTTGAAGATGAACTCGGAACGAAGCTTTTCAAGCGGAGCAAATACTGCATCAAGCTAACAGAAGATGGATTGTTCCTCAAACGCAGGGCAGAAGAGATACTCTCCCTTGCTGAGAACACCGCAGAATCTATCAGCAACAAGAATAAGGATATCGTTGGCGAGATAACGATCGGCTGCACGGAAACCCACAGCATGGACAGATTTGCCGCGAAGATGGCAGAATTCAGGAAACTTCACAGCGGAGTCAGCTACAGGGTATATACAACGAATGCTGACGGAATAAAAGAGAATATAGAGAAAGGCATTTTCGAACTCGGACTCATTACGGAACCTGTAGATACATCCAGATTCGAGACACTGCACCTCAAAGCCAAGGAAAGATGGGGAGCCCTTGTAAAAGCAGATGACCCTCTTGCCCAGAAAGAGTTCGTCTATCCAGAAGATGTTGACTGCCTGAATCTGATACTTCCGACCCGTTCTGAAGTGCGCTACATACTTGAGGGATGGTTCGGGAAGTCATTTCAGGATCTTCAGATTGCTGCATACTACAATCTCGGAAGGAATGTCGCGGTGATGGTGCATGAAGGACTCGGTACAGGCATATGCTTTGATCTCTTTGCTGATTATGATGGACTTAAATTCATTCCGATGCTGCCTCCCATTATGACAGGCAGCGCGGTCTGCTGGAAGAAGAACCAGCTTTTCTCAACTGTCACAAAAAGCTTCATAGACTTCCTTAGGAATACAGATTAGACATACTCCAAAGATTCAGTAATCAATGACAGAGGCAGGATGGATTACGGAAAGCTCTCCCCTGTCCCCTTCGATATGCCGAACTATGAGTATCCGGAGACAGGCAATGTAATTGGCAGATGCCTTCCGTTCCTGGGCAATGAGGAATGAGAATGGAAGGCTTTGCTCTTTACAGAATTCAGAACCTGAGTGATGCTGAAGCTGTTACTGGCACCGGTGCTCTCGGTGAGATTGCCGGTGCTTTTACATGAGAATATTCACTGACTACGGAAAACCTGTAAAACATCCAAGATTCCGGAGTATGGATATTCATGAAAAACAATCCAGATGCATAGCTATTAAGCAATTCCTTACTATCGCTTCTTTCCTTAAAGAGATATATGCTGATCGCGCCGGCAGCTGTGAACAGAAGCCGCTGATCATAACCACGGATCCGGCCGTCAGCGACTTAGGAAGGCAAGCCGGAAATGGACTCAGCCGATGCGCAGCTGGGGCTTGCCATCACTCAGCGGCCAGCCCCTTTCTCTGCTTTGATGATTTCATCAAGCCCATTCCTGATATCCTCGAGGGTATAGCACTTCATCCGGTCCTCCATCGCATCCTGTATCGAGCACAGCTTGCCGTCCAGCAGCGCATGGATATTGCGGCCTACGGGGCAGTCAGGATCAGGGTTCTTATGGAAATGAAACAGGACACCATTCTCGATAGGTTCCACTGCCTTGTACACATCAAGGAATGTGATATCCTTCACCGGCCTGGTTATCTCTATTCCGCCTGTTCCCCTTGCAACCTTTATGAGCCCGGACTTTGAAAGCTGGCCGAGAATCCTTCGGATGATGACAGGGTTTGTGTTGATGCTTGATGCAAGGAAATCACTGGTGACCTTGCATTCATCTCCGAAATACTCAATGCAGGCGAAGATGTGAAGAGCCACCGTGAACCGTGATGAGATCTGCATTATCTTCCTCCTGCCATCATTCTCAATCAATATCAACTGTAATGTCAATGATTACATCAAAACCCGCTGTTCCCGATTCTCCGGAGGTCGCAGCAGCTTGCAGGGACACCGCTGAAGCTTCCCTCCGATACAGCAAGCACCATATGGACTTCATCATAGATTATGGAGATGCCCTGCTCTGCCATTGATGCAAACGCCGCAATCAGGCCAGATACATCATCAGGAATACCGGTATTATGCTGGATATACTTCTCATCAAGCAGCTTCCAGGCAGTTCCGGTATCGCAGGCTGCAGATGTGCTGATAAGCATCGATGCTTTTCCCTGTTCGATATGCCACCAGGATCCGGTTCAATGCAATCCTGATTATTGCATCATAATCCAGATACATATATTCATTGATGAAATATCAATAGTTACAATAAGCTTTTTCGATGATTCAATCCCGGCTGTGCTGATCGCGATGCAGAGCAGAAACCTCCGGAAATACGAGGAGTTCTTTTACGCTTTAATCTCAAGGAACGGATGCGCAAGGATGACTTCCCCATTCCAGCGTTCTTTTATGCTGTCCAGTATCTCATTTCGATTCCCATAGACAGGAAGATGGGACACTACAAGCTTTCCAGGAGAAGCGGCGGCAGCCAGCTTCACAGCATCATTGACATCCATATGTCCTGATTCCGGGCTTCCCATCCCAGGATAGAACGAACACTCCGCGATCAGGATATCCGATGAAGAAGAGAATTCTGCGATCTTCCCGGAGAATGCGCCATCAGCAGTATATACAACACTCTTTCCTTCATACGAAAGCTTCACAGCAAGGCATGGAACAGGGTGAACGGTCCTTATGTAGCTTACGGAAAATGGTCCTATCTTTTCGGTAATACCTTCATCTATGATCACAGCAGAAGAATATGGAGCTATCTCAAGTTCACGCTTCTCCATTGCATGGAAACGCAGTGGATGCACGTGGCGGCCAAGCTGCATTGCAATAAGCCGGGAATAGATTGCGACTCCTGCATCAGCCACATGATCACTATGAAAATGCGATATGATGATATCATCGATTGAATCGAAGGAACGAATCTTCTGCAGAAGAGACAGCGCGCCCGATCCTATATCAAGAAGAACCGGATATCCATCAGCCTCAACCAGATAGCAGCTTGTTGCTCCACCAGCAAGAGGCGTCCCGCCGCTTTCACCTATGACTACGACTTTGATTTTTCCCATAGATAAGCATCCTCAAGAAGCATCTTCGTATACTCACTTGCAGCTTCTTCCTCCATATGCCTGCAATCGAGGCATTCGACAATGCGGCCATGGAGCATTACATAGACTCTGTCACAGAAATAGCGCACAAGATCAAGATCATGCGATATGAAGAGAAAAGAAGCACCTGTCTCTGTCCTGACATGCCGCAGAAGATTGATCACTTCCGCCTTGATTGAAAGATCGAGGGATGAAACGCATTCATCAGCAATTATGACCTCAGGTTCAAGCAGAAGAGCTCTTGCAATGGCAATACGCTGGGCTTCCCCTCCTGATACCTCATAAGGATATGCATCAAGAATAGAAGATGGAAGGCCGACCTTGCCTGCCATCTCTTCAGCCCTGTCCTCAAGCTCGGCTCTGCCGACTCCAGGGAAATTGATCCGCAAAGGCTCGATAAGGACACGGCGGAGCGTGAAATACGGATTCATCGCACCTTTTGGATCCTGGAATATATACTGTACAGAGCGCCGGAACTGACGGAAATCCTTACCCTTGAGGCTGGAAATATCTGTTCCATGATAGAAAACAGTTCCATCCGTCGGCTTATCAAGACCACCGATGATACTGCCAAGAGTGCTTTTACCGCTTCCGGACTCACCAACGATTCCGACTGCCTCATCTTCCTCGATGCTTATCGAAATGTTCCCTAATGCCTCAAAGCCGCTATCCTGAAAGACCTCAGACACATCCACGCAGGAAAGCACGCTCA
>CALXKY010000080.1 GCA_944389055.1 uncultured Spirochaetaceae bacterium
TTCGATCCTTCTCGAGATATTCACAGCAGAAGGCATCGGAACGATGCTTGTACCGGAGGGCACAGATGTCAGATGAAAGCATTGTGAAGCTCGGAAGAGCAAATTACATGAACAATTATTCGCAGTTTCCGATCGCTATAAAGAGCGGCAGGGGAATCGTGCTTGAGGATGAGGATGGCAGGCAGTACCTCGACTTCGTCGCAGGCATCGCCGTCAATGCGCTGGGATACGGTGACGAGGATGAGAAGAAAGCGCTTCTCTCTGTCCTTGAGAGCGGCGTGCTCCACACATCGAACCTCTATTACAACAGCCATGCTGTCCATGCTGCAGCTATGCTCAACAGCCTCGCTGGCTCCGATGCGGTCTTCTTCTGCAACAGCGGCGCCGAGGCCAATGAGGCTGCGCTGAAGATGGCAAGGAAGTACGGCTCTTCAAATGGCAGAAGCATGCTGATCTCCTTCCACCACTCATTCCATGGGCGCACATACGGTGCCGTCACGGTGACTGGGCAGGAGAAGTACCATAAGGGATTCTCTCCGATGCTCCCTGATGTCGTGTACGCGGAATACAACGACCTTGATTCTGTCAGGGCGCTTGCGGATAGCCGTCTGGCGGCTATCATCGTGGAACCTCTCCAGGGAGAAGGAGGCATCATCCCTGCCCGGAAGGATTTCCTTGAAGGTCTCAGGGAAATCTGCTGCGAGCATGATGCGCTTCTCATATTCGATGAGGTCCAGTGCGGAATGGGCCGTACAGGAAAGCCCTTCTGCTTCCAGCACTACGGCGTCACCCCGGATATCCTGACGCTTGCGAAGGCGCTTGGCGGCGGGCTTCCGATGGGCGCTGCTCTTGCGTTCGGCAAGGCTAAGGATATCTTCGCCCCCGGAGATCATGCCGCTACTTTCGGAGGCAATGTGGCAGCTGCCGCGCTTGCAGAGGTCGTGCTCTCGAAGCTTCCGGCACTTTCGGAAGAGGTGCAGAAGAACGGTGAGTACCTCGGGAAGAAGCTCGATGAGATCGTGGAAAAGCATCCGGATCTCTGCCAGAGTGCCCGCGGCCTGGGCTTCATGAGGGGAATCGAGCTGAAGATCCCACCGCGCGATGTGATTTCCAGATGCATGGAAAAGGGGCTTCTTGTCTGCTCCGCAGGATACACGGTACTCAGGTTCGTGCCGCCTCTCATCGCCACAAGGGAGGATATCGACAAGGCTGCAGCCATCGTCGATGCAGCTCTTTCAGAGATATGACAGGAAAGGGGAGGTGAGGCCTCCCCTCTGTTAACAATCTGTAAAATCCAGCTTCCAATCTTGTGCTGCGGGGTCTAATATACTTCGTGTGAAAGCCCTTTCAGCAGAAGATAAATTCAGACAGATGACGGAAACTCCTGTGCGGCCTCTGATCGTGAGACTGGCGGTGCCTACTGTCATAAGCAATCTCATATCAACACTGTATAATGCCGCTGATACGTTTTTCGTCGGACAGATATCCACATCGGCATCGGCTGCGGTCGGAGTTGCGCTATCGCTTCAGGCTGTCATACAGGCAATCGGGTTCTTCTTCGGTCAGGGGAGCGGCAACAATATGTCGCGTCAGCTTGGGGCTCATCATGAGAAGACAGCTGAGGTGCTTGCCTCGACGGGATTCTTCACATCATTCTTCCTCTCCATCGTCATCATGATCCCGTCCATCATATTCCTCCGTCCTCTGTCCATATTCCTGGGATCCTCTGAGACAATCCTGCCATATGCGATGGACTACATGTTCTGGATTCTCCTCGCCGCTCCTTTCATGGCATCGTCCCTGGTGCTGAACAACCAGCTGAGGTTCGAGGGGAATTCCTTCTACTCGATGATAGGGCTTACGACTGGAGGAATACTCAACCTCTTCCTCGATCCCTTGCTGATATTCGTCTTCGATATGGGAATCGCCGGGGCTGCGATCGCAACAGCCATCAGCCAGTTCGTCAGCTTCATGATCCTCCTCATCCTCTCGCAGAAAATCGGTACGGTCAAGATACGCCTCAGCGCGTTCAGACCGTCGATGAATATATACTCCATGATATTCAACGGCGGACTTCCATCGCTCTGCCGCCAGAGCGTCACGAGCGTCGCCATGATTTCCCTCAACAATGCAGCGCTCCCGTTCGGCGATGCCGCGATAGCTGCGATGGCAATCGTCAACAAGATAGGCAATTTCACGAATTCGGTACTGATCGGTGTGGGGCAGGGGTTCCAGCCCGTGTGCGGCTATAACTACGGCGCAGGCCTCAACCGCAGGGTTCGTGACAGCTTCTGGTTCTGCGTCAGGTCGATGTCTGTGCTGCTCCTGCTGCTTGCTGGCGTGGAGTATATCTGGGCTTCCCCGATCGTGGGCTTCTTCAGGAAAGGCGATCCTGCTGTCATTGAGATCGGCATGATAGCGCTGCGCCTGAGATGCTTCACGCTTATCTTCTCCTCATGGATAACCATCAGCAATATGCTTCTTCAGACGACGGGCAGGATGTGGAGAGCTTCGATACTGGGTTTCGCCAGACAGGGTATCATCCTCATTCCCGTTGTCTGGCTTCTCCCGCCCATCATCGGTATCTGGGGCATACAGATCGCGCAGCCTCTGGCGGATCTCATAACATTCATGATGTCCGTGCCTATGACGATGAGCGTGATAAGAAAGATGAATGAGGATGTTAAGAGAGAGGAGGCGAGGGCCTGATCAGAGACCCTCTTCCTCGATTGCGCGCACGGCAGGTCCGTAGATATCCGCAAGATGAGCGTAGTCAGCGGCAGTTTTGTCCTCGCTGGCCTCCTCAAGCCTGGCCGCAGCTTTCCTCAGGTCCTCAAGCCCGAGCTTCTCGGCGCTCTTGCGTATCCTGTGCGCTTCCTTCCTGACGGCTTCGGCATCATCTGCGGCAACGGCCTTGCCGAGCCTTTCTCCGTCACCGGAGGAGGCAAAAGCCTTCAGTGCATCCTTCAGCGATGATACGTCACCGCAGAAATCCTCGATTACAGATTCATAGTCCATGCCGATCTTCCCGGCCAGGGTCTTGATGCTCATATCGGTAATATCACCATAGCGACGCGAAGCGTCAACGAGAGGGCCGAAGCCCTCTCACTCATGCGAGGACTCCGTAGATTCCCTGCACCATTATGATCAGGATGATCACGGGCAGGATCCATGCGCAGTATATCCTGAGTCCAGACGGGACCTTGAGGCCTTCACCGATATTGGCCTCTCCTGTGAACTTATCCCATCCCCATCCGTAGCGATGCGTGCAGAAGAGCACATACGCGAGGCTGCCGAGCGGAAGTATGATGTTCGATACGAGGAAGTCCTCGAAGTCGAGCACCGTTGATCCTGCTCCGAGCGGCTGGAAGCCTGAAAGCATGTTGTATCCGAGAACTGCAGGCATCGAAAGCACGAACAGAAGCAAGAAGTTGATGAGAGCAGCCTTCTTCCTTGTCCAGCCATGCATGTCCATCCAGTAGGCGCAGATATTCTCGAATACGGCAATGAGCGTCGAGAGAGCCGCGAAGATCATCGCAAGGAAGAACACAGCACCCCAGAGGCCTCCCATAGTCATCTGCGTGAAGACATTCGGGAGCGAGATGAATAGGAGGGATGGTCCTGATCCTGCCTCCACGCCGAATGCTGAGCACGCCGGGAAGATGATGAATCCGGAGAGAAGCGCAATCGTCGTGTCGAGGCATATGATCCTCACAGATTCTCCTCCGAGCGTTCGCTTCCTGTCGAAATACGAGCCGAAGATGGCCATTGCCCCGATTCCCAGCGAGAGCGTGAAGAATGCCTGCCCCATGGCAGCGAAGACGGACTCTGAGAAGCCGTACTCGTGGACGAGGTTGCCGAAATCAGGCCTCATGTAGAAGCGGATGCCTTCCCCTGCTCCAGGAAGGAGGCAGGAATGGACGGCAAGTACTGCCATGAGCACGAAGAGAATGACCATCATCACCTTCGTGATCTTCTCGACTCCGTTCTTGAGCCCTATGATGACGATTCCTGCTGTGATCAGAAGCGCCAGTCCCGTAAGGAATATCTGGAGCCCGGGAGCTGCCGTGAGCGATGAGAAGTATCCGCCGACCGCAGCTGTATCGAAGGATGAGTTCAGCTTTCCTGTCAGGAATGAGCCGAAGTAGTAGAGAAGCCATCCCGTGATGACTGAGTAGTACATCAGAAGCAGGTAGTTGCCCGCTACAGCAGCGTATCCTACGGAATGCCACTTCGAGCCTGATGGCTCAAGGTTCTTCATGGCACCGACGATATTCTTCCTTCCTGCTCTGCCGATCGCGAACTCCATGATCATGACAGGCACGCCCATGAAGACGAGGAAAAGCAGATACAGCAGTACGAATGCTGCGCCTCCATAGCGTCCGGTGATATACGGGAAGCGCCAGACATTCCCGAGTCCTATCGCGCAGCCCGCCGAGAGCAGAATGAAGCCAAGGCGGGAAGAAAGCGTTTCTCTTTCCATTCTTTCAGTCCTTTTTCCCTGTATTTCTCTCCGGATAGACGGGGTCGCTCGTGTAGAGAAGACCGAGCTTACGCAGTCCGGATATATCGCCATTCGACGGCACATGCGTCAGATGCACATCGGCATTCTTCAGAAGCGGGAGCTTCTCCAGAGCCTTCCTTGCATCCGGATCCTCTGAGGCGCTCATCGCAAGCGCTATGAGTATCTCATCGAGATTCATGCTGACACCCTTGCCGCTGAGGATATCCCTCTTCATCGCCGTGATGCTGCTGATGACGGAGGAGGAGATGAGATCCTTCTCCTTGGGGATTCCTGCCATTGCTTTTATCGCATTCAGAAGGAGGGCGGAGCATGCATGGAGCGTGATGGAGTTGTGGGCCGTGACGATCCTTCCGTCCGGAAGCTCTATAGCAGCGGCGCAGACCGTGCCGTTCTTGCCTTTCCCTTCCGCTATGGCCTTGTCCAGCGCTTCACGCGCGGGGATGACCGTTGATCTGTCCTCAGGCTTGAGTCCCGCCTTATCCATGATCGCGGAGATGCGGTTCACTGTCTCCTTGTCGGCCCTGCCGGATACATAATCCGTCCTGATCTGGAAGTATCGGCGGATGAACTCCTCCATGCCGGCCCTGCGGCATACCTCATCGTCGGTGATGCCGAATCCGACGCGGTTGACTCCCATATCGGTAGGGGACTTGTATACGCACTCGCCTGTGATCCTTGTGAGGATCCTCGCCAGAAGCGGGAATGCCTCGAGGTCCCGCGAGTAATTGACCGCTATCCTGTTATATGCGGAGAGATGGAAGTGATCTATGAGGTTCACATCCCCGATATCCGCAGTCGCCGCCTCATAGGCGATGTTAACAGGATGATCCAGCGGGAGATTCCACACTGGGAATGTCTCGAGCTTGGAGTAGCCAGGCTTCATGCCCATCTTCGCTTCGTGGTACATCTGCGAGAGGCATGTGGCGAGCTTTCCTGATCCTGGGCCGGGGGCTGTGACGATCACAACCGGCGCAGATACGGGGATATACTCATTCCTCCCGTATCCGTGCTCGGAGACAACCACATCGATATCAGAAGGATAGCCAGGGGTTGCCGGATGCGTGTAGACATGAATGCCCATGCGCTCCAGCTTGTTCTTGAATACCGTTGCGGCGACCTGGTTCTCGAAGCGTGTGATGACGACTTTGTCGCACTTGAGGCCGTAGGAGGCGAAGTCGTCGATCATCTTCAGGACATCGGCATCGTAGCTGATGCCGAAATCGGAGCGTATCTTCCTGCGCTCTATATCACCGGCGTAGATGCAGATGATGACATCGACACGGTCTCCCAGCGCCTGGAAGACCTTCATCTTGTTGTTCTCGTCGAAGCCCGGAAGCACGCGTGCGGCATGCTTGTCATGAAGGAGCTTTCCGCCGCATTCGATGTAGAGATGTCCGGAAGATGACTCCCGGACCCTCTCGAGTATGTATTCTGTCTGTTCCTTTACGTACCTGGCGCTGTCGAATCCAACTCCATGCATCAGACGTAGCCCTCAGCGAGCATTGCACGGCTGACCTTCATGAAACCTGCGATATTGGCGCCGTCAACATAATTGTCCTTCTCGGAGTACTTCTCAGCCGCTTCGCTGATGTTCCTGTAGATGCTGTTCATGATATTCCTGAGTTCAGCGTCTACCTTCTCCCTCGACCACTGCATGCGGGCTGAGTTCTGTGCCATCTCGAGACCTGATACGGCGACGCCTCCTGCATTTGCAGCCTTGGCAGGAGCGAGGAGCACTCCGCTACCCATGAGTATGTTCTCTGCCTCGACCGAGCAGGGCATGTTCGCACCTTCTCCGACAAGTCTGATACCATTCTTCACGAGATTCTCAGCATCTTCCTTGAGAATCTCATTCTGCGTTGCGCACGGGAACGCGTAATCTGCCTTCACGTCCCATACCGGATTCGGCTTGGAGGGATCGCGCTCGATGTACTCAACGCCCTTGAATGCTTCCGCATACTCGCGGATGCGGCCGCGCCTTACGTTCTTGAGATTCATGATCCATCTCAGCTTCTCGGGTGTGATACCGCTCTCGTCGTAGATCATGCCGGAGGAGTCTGAGAGTGTGACGACCTTCGCTCCGAGCTCCGTGAGCTTCTCGACCGTATACTGTGCGACGTTGCCAGAACCGGAGACAAGGCATGTCTTTCCGTCAAGCTTCATCCCGTGACCGCCGAGAATGGCCTCAGAGAGGTATACGAGGCCATAGCCCGTTGCCTCGGGCCTGATGTTGGAACCGCCGAAGTCCATGCCCTTTCCCGTGAGCACGCCGACATACTGGTTCGTTATTCTCTTGTACTGTCCGAAGAGATAGCCGATTTCGCGGCCGCCGACTCCGATATCGCCTGCGGGGACATCGGTATCCGGGCCGATATGCCTGTAGAGCTCTGTCATGAACGACTGGCAGAAACGCATGACCTCAGCATCGGATTTTCCCTTCGGGTTGAAGTCCGAGCCGCCCTTGCCGCCGCCCATCGGAAGCCCTGTGAGACTGTTCTTGAAAACCTGCTCGAATGCAAGGAACTTCATTATGGAGAGATTCACGGATGGGTGGAATCTCAGTCCGCCCTTGTACGGTCCGATCGCAGATGACATCTCGATTCTGTAGCCTCTGTTGATCTGAAGCTTTCCTTCGTCATCAATCCATGGTACGCGGAACATTATCATACGTTCCGGCTCAGTCATCCTCTCAAGCACCTTGTGGTAGGTCACCTCGGGGAGATCCTCGATGATCTTGTCGATTGATGCGAGGAATGTGTAGACCGCCTGCTGGAATTCCTTCTGGTCAGGATCGGTCATCTTGACGTGTTCATACACGCGCTGCGTCTCATCATGCATGGCTTTGGCCTCCTTCTGGTTGATGATAAAGACATCGGAGCAGAAGGAAAAGGGCCGGAAGCCGGTCACTGCTGATATCCTGTGATTTTCTTCTCCGATGCTTCATGGGGATTTAACACAGGGCTGGTATATATAGCCCACTTTCCATCGTGTGTATGCTAAACTCTGATGCGGAGGCTAATATGAAGATTGGAATTCTCACCAGCGGCGGCGACTGTCCTGGTCTCAATGCAGTCATCAGGGGATTCGCGAAGTATGTATTCACGAATATCAAGGACGCGGAGCTCATAGGTATTTCCGAGGGCTACCTCGGTCTGATCGAGAAGGAAGCGAGGCGCATGAAGCCATCGGACTTCTCCGGAATCCTCAACGTCGGCGGAACGATCCTCGGCACATCGAGGCAGCCGTTCAAGAAGATGACCGAAGAGGACAGGAACGGGAAGAGCCGCCTCGATATGATGAAGAAGAACTACAAGGAGCTCGGTCTCGATGTCCTTGTCACGCTTGGAGGTGCCGGAACCCACAAGACAGCTGCACTCCTTTCCTCCGAAGGCCTCAACGTAGTCGGCATACCCAAGACAATCGACAATGATATCTGGGGAACCGATGTCACATTCGGTTTCCATACCGCCGTAGATATCGCAACGGAGTGCATTGACCGCATACATACGACAGCAGCGAGCCATGGACGCACGATGCTCGTCGAGCTGATGGGAAACAAGGTAGGATGGCTCACGCTCTACGCAGGCATTGCCGGCGGTGCGGATATCATCCTGCTCCCGGAGATACCTTATGATCCTGATACCGTCGTGAAGATGGTGAAGCGCCGTCTCGACTCCGGCAAGGCCTTCAATATCATCGCTATAGCCGAAGGTGCTATGAGCAAGGATGAGGCGAAGATGAAGAAGGCCGAGCGCCTCGAGTTCAGAAACGGGAGGG
>CALXKY010000081.1 GCA_944389055.1 uncultured Spirochaetaceae bacterium
GGCCCTTTCGGCGGCGCTTGAGGAAGCAAGGAATGCAGAGGCTGTGATACGCAGGCTTTCCATCAGGCTCGGAGCTCTTATCTACGAGCAATGCTCATTCTCCCTCCTCGATAAAGAGCAGTACAGGATCGTATATGATGATGTGGAAGCTGACAGGCAGCTGGAGGCCAGGGATGGTGCTTCCATCTTCTTCCGCCTTCTTGGATCAGGAAAGGCCCGGGTCCGCAAGATGGGGGAGGAAAGCAGGTTCATATCGTACGCAGGCATCGCGCTTGCTTCCGGAACCCCTCCTGCGGGGGAACGCTCAGAATCCCTCTTCAGCGAGCTGCAGGAAGCAGTCTCAAGGAAGAAGGCAGCAGAGCATGAAGCTGATACGATCTCGGAGCGTATCGAGAATGCGAAGGAGAAGGCCCGCGATGCGGAGCGTGATCTCGCTGCAGCAGATGGCCGTGTCAGGAGCGCTTCCAGCGCGGAGGAGAAAGCGCTTGCGGATTATGGCAGCTTCCTCTATGACAAGGGATCCTCATGGATTGATAAGGATACTCCTTCAGATATCCTCGATTCGCTTGAGGAGCTTCTGTCCCTTCATGGCGAATATGACAGGGTGCTTGCAGAGAAGGCACGTCTCGAGCGCGAGGCCAAAGCTGATGATCTCCGCGCGATGATCGAAAGCGAGGAAGGAAAGATCATGGTGCTTGAGAAGGAAAAGGAGAGGATAGACCGCGAGATCGAGGAGCTGAAAAGCAATATAGAGGCCATGCGCATGCGCATAGGCCGTCTGGGGCTCTGAATCAGAATGGGGCGGGAGAGCTGAAGCTCATAGCAGAGCCGTCCTCTGGATGCGTGAATGCAATCGAAGCGGCATGGAGCATGAGCCTTTCTCCTTCCAGCCTTCTCCCATAAAGCCTGTCGCCTTTTATCGGATGGCCGATCAGTGCTGAATGCACCCGGAGCTGATGTGTCCTGCCGGTTTCCGGATAGAACCTGACGCGCGTGCATTTCTCTCCTCCGATCACTTCGACGCCGAGTCTCTTCCATCGTGTAACGGCCTTTTTCCCGCTGATCCTGTCTTCGATCTGGTATGGTCTGTTGTCCGTATCCAGCCGGATCGGTATATCGATGAGCCCCTCATCTTCCGTAAGGACTCCTTCAAGAACAGCCTCATACTCCTTCTTCACATTCCTTGCCTCGAATGCCATCGACATTGTCCGCTTCGCTTCCGGGGTGAATGCGAGCACCAGAAGTCCGGATGTGTCCATATCAAGGCGATGGCATGTGCACTGCTCAGGGCTGGATGGGAAAAGAGCATGGAAGCGGTATGCGGCGCTGTCGAGCTTGTCGTCGCCTCTTCCCGGAACGGAGAGCATGCCTGCCTCTTTGTCTATCACCGCAATGCTGCTGTCGGCATAGATGTACCTGAGACCGAGCATCTCCGGCAGCAGAAGACCGCAGCGTTCCTCGCAGGGCGGATGGAAGCATGGCCTGCCGTCTTCGCCTATGGTGAATTCTGCAAGCCCTCTGATCTCCCAGCCTTTCCTCAGTGCGGTGTTGATGCACCTCAGTCCTGCGCAGTCGCCGGTACCTGTGGGCGCTCTCGCAGGAAGCCCTATGCTTCTTCCATCCCAGCAGCTGAATTCATAGAGGGAGGATAGGGCCTTCAGGCTTTCTGCCGTGAGCAGCCTTCTCTCGTCTTCGAATTCATTGTGCCCGCTCTCTATGAGGGCTGTCAGTTCGTGGATTCTTCTGTCGTTTGCCGCTGCTGTCTCCGTCCATTGTGCAGCAGAGAAGCATGGAGGAACATAGCCTGGAATCCTCAGCCGTCCTCCCATCGTTCCGGAAAATGCGCGGATGACACGTATCGTGTCCGACGATGGCGGTTTGGCAAGAAGTACGGAGAGCATCGTTCTCCGTGAGAGAAGCGATGCCGGATAGGCGGATGATGGCGGGAAAGATAGCGAGCCGCTTGAGGTTATTGAGGCGGCCATCGCCTCCGCTTCTGCTCTTGCTTCAGGGGTTTCCAGGAAACTGATCATATCCTGTTTATATTATTTTCCGGGGAGTGTGGACAAGGAGGCATCAAGTGTTTATAATCAGCGAGGTATTTACGGGTAGTAGCGCAGGGGCTAGCGCACTTGGTTCGGGACCAAGGGGTCGGAGGTTCAAATCCTCTCTGCCCGATACATGGACCTCATCCACAGGGATGAGGTTTTTTCTTTTCATGCTATCATTGGCATATGAAATCAACGATTGATGACCTTCTTGGACGGAGAAGCTCAAGGGAATACAGTCCCCGTCAGATAAGCGATGATGATCTGGAGAAGATACTTCTTGCAGGTGAATATGCCCCTTCGGCCAGGGACAGGCAGACATCCTTGATGGTTGTGCTGCAGGATTCCGAAGCCATTGCGGAGCTTTCCAGGCTGAATGCCAGGATCATGGGAACGGACAGCGATCCGTTCTATGGTGCCCCGACTGTCATCGTGGTCCTCGAGAGCAGGAGCAATCGCAATGCGGTGGCTGATGGAAGCCTTGTACTGGGCAATCTGATGAATGCAGCTCATGCGCTTGGCCTGGGTTCCTGCTGGGTGAACAGAGCCTATGAGGAGTTTGAGACGGAAGAGGGAAAGGCGATGCTCAGAAGATGGGGCATTTCCGGTGATCCTGTGGGTATCGGGCACTGCATCATAGGCTATCCTCTCGATCTTCCGAAGAAGGCTTCTCCGAGACATGATGGGAGGATATACCGCATCCGTTAGATGAAATCGGCGAACTCCGCCTCCGCAGCCCGTGCAAGATCATCGGGCCTGAGTTCAATCTGTATGCCTCTCTGGCCGCCGCTGACGAATATCGTTTCCTCGAGGGAGGCGAGATCTGATATGTATGTAGGGTAGTGCTTCCGCATTCCGAGCGGAGAGCAGCCTCCGCGTATATAACCCGTGAGCGGCAAGAGTTCATCCATCCTGATAAGATCGATCTCGCGGCTTGAAGTGAGCGCTCTTGCCTTCTTCAATGATATGCCGAATTCTGCGGGAAGGCAGAAGACGAAGATTCTTTTCCCGCTGTTCCTCATCACTATCGTCTTATATACGCGCTCCGGGTCCAGGCCTGCGCTTTCCGCTGCGTGGACTGCATCGAGGTGCTCCTCATCCCATTGATAGGTATGAACGCTGTATGGTATCGAAAGGCTGTCGAGAATCCTCATTGCATTGGTTTTCATGATGACAGTCTCCGCTTTCCTGGCGATTCAGGCAAGAAGATAAAGGTAGTAACCTGCGAAGAACCAGATGCTTCCGCCTAGCACGAAGATATGCCAGATGAGATGATTGTGCGGAATCTTCCTGACCGAATAGAAGAGCACTCCTGCCGTGTATGTGATACCTCCCATGAGCGCATAATGGAAAAGCTCGTCAGGAATGTTCGGGAATACGCTTCCGTAGATTGAGACGATGGACCATCCCATGATTACATACAGCGCGATATGCGCGGCATAAAGCCTTCCCCAGAATCTTATCGTCAGGAATATCCCGAGAGCTGCAGTTATCCATATTCCCACGGCATACCACTTCGTGACCGGCGAGCCGATATAGAGGAGTACCGGTGTATATGAACCCGCGATGAGGATGTAGATGCTTGAATGATCCAGGACCCGCAGGAATTTCTTCATCAGTCCCGGCTTCATATGATGATAGAAACCTGAAGCAGCATAGAGGATGATGTTCGTCAGGGCGAAGATCACCATGCCGGCCTTCGCTCCGGGATGTTCTGGAACAGCAGGTGCGGCTATGACCATGAAGAATCCTATGACAGCAAGGGCAAGGCCGATGAAGTGGGAGATGGCATTCTCCTTCTCCTCTGACGGGGTGACATGCTGCGGCAGCGTGATATGCTCAGAAATCCAGTTTCCCATGCCGTGAATCTACAACGGAATGGTATATGCGTGAAAAGAGGCTTATTGTCCCGTATCCCGGAAAATGAAAAGCAATTACCATGGTTCCAGGCTGTATAGTCAACATTTACTATGGTGCGGAAAGGGTATGGGCTTGCTTCTGAAGCCGGCAACCATGGTTCCCAGAAAACACAGAGGAAGGTCAGATGGTTCCTGTCTGGCTCTCCTCCGGCGTATGGATGATCATGGAGCTGATGCTGTTTTACGTACATGGATATGCAGAGGGAGATATCCAGCATATGGATCCGTGTCCAGATCCAGGAATGATTTAAGCGTTTTCTCCATTTTTCATGACTGTGGATTTCTGATTTTCCATGCTGAAAAGAGATATTCCTGAAAATCGATGCCGGCAGCCAGACTCGAACTGGCAAGGGCGAACCCGGCAGATTTTGAGTCTGCTGTGTCTACCGATTCCACCATGCCGGCCTCAGCGCGATGATATCAGAATAATGCTCCAGATAGCAAGGTGATATTGAGTCTGGAATGGTTTAGGCTGTATCCTTTCCATATGTTGAAGAGGTTTTTCGCACTAGCGCTGCTGGCTGCTGTCCTTGCTGCCTCGGTTTTTCCATCAGATGCAGCCATTGCCGATACAGGGCTTCTCATTTCGGACATACCTGTGACATATGGTGATGAAGGATTCAGGGAGAGAATCCTGGAAAGAACAGGAGGAGACCGTGATCCTGTGGGGCTCGTCCTTACCGGCGGGTCTGCACGTGCGCTTGCCCATATCGGTGTGCTTCAGTATCTCGAGGAGAATGGCATCGTTCCTGATTTCATTGTCTCCAATTCGATGGGATCCATCATCGCTCTGCTCTATGCGGCAGGGCTTTCTCCTGCTGATATCTCTGAGCTTCTTATGGCTGCGGATCTTTCTGATCTATTCAGCTTCACGCTTCCGCTTGAAGGCGGGATACTCCTTCCCGCTGGCTTTGAGGCGCTTGTCGGATCCGTCCTTGGGAAGGATCTGCGGCTTGAGGATCTCAGCATCCCGGTGATGATCGTATGCAGCGATCTTGTCACAAAGCGTGATATAAGGATAACGGAAGGAGACTTCATGACTGTGCTTCTGGCCTCCTTTGCCCTGCCTTTCTATTTCCCGCCGCAGGAATACAGAGGGCATATCCTCATCGATGGCGGGGTCGTATCGCTCCTGCCCCTTGAGGCCGCATATGAGTATACGGATACGGTGATAGTCTCCACGACATTCTACAATGCGAGCAAGGTCAATCTCCTTAATCCGGTTACGATCCTGAATACCGCATTCGACGTCGGAAAGAACCAGAACGCAGCAGAGACCATTTCGGGATATGAGGGTTTCGTGTGGATCCGCTGCAATGTCGAGAACTTCTCTTTCATGGATTTCGGGAAGGGCGCGCTGATGGCTGAGCTGGGCTATGAAAGCGCAGCGGCCGCTGCCGATGAGCTTGAGGATATATACAGATCCGGAATCCCTGAGGATCTTGCCGAAGCAAGGAGCGGGGTGGGGGAGCGTATCGGGGCTGCTGCAGACAGCCTTGAGCTCTTTGGCCATGCTGATGCTGTTTCACCTGTATCAAGCCTTTCAGTGAGTCTTGATTCTAGGCAGGGGAAGAGCGTGAGGCAGTATCTGAATGATACATTCAGTCTCGCATTCGAATATCAGTATAGGACAGGCGGCCTTGATCTCGGTATCCGTGCCGGAGGTGCCTTCGACCTGACTACGCATGCTGTTGCCGGCGCATATCCTCTTCTCGGCGGGTTCCTTGGCTATTACCCCCTCGAGAACCTCCGCCTTTCTCTGGATTTTGACCTGACGATGTGCCATGAGCCATGGTATATCCCGCATCTCTATGTGCGTCAGGGATTCGATTGGGTGATTCTCCATCAGATGGACAGCTATCGCCTGACGTTCCGCGAGGCCTTTGAGGTCACGACTGGATTCACAGGAAGCAATGCCGTGGCGCTTTCCGGGGCGTTCGATGGGAATATCAGGCTTGGGCTTTTCGATCTCTGGGCCAGCGCTGGCTACCTCATGACGGCAGACAGCATCCTGTTCCGCAGCCTCAATCACTTCGGAGAAGTCTCTTTCTCTGCAAGATTCCGTATCCCTCCGGCAGAGAGCTGGTTTATCGATGCTGGAGTCTTCTCGAGATTCGCTCTCGATGGGCAGGGGAATGTTCCTCTCTTCCTCTCGGATGGATATCCAAGCACGCTTCTCGGGGCCGGAAGCGATTACACCAGGCTTTCAGATCATCACAATACGATCATAAGCGTGAGCGCAGGCTACGCGCTTCCGGAGGATCCTACATTCGGAGAATTCCTTATCTTCCGCGATATGGAGATTGCTGCGTACTGCGATATGCTGATACACGATGCCGCTTTCGATTTCTCGGCCGGCATTGATTTCCAGACAGCGTTCTCCGTTATCGGCCTGCTTGAGATGCCGCTGCGTGTCAGGCTTGGCTATGATTCGCTTGCGAATGGGTTCGTGTCATCATTCCTCTTTACGCTGAAGTATCAGGACTGATGGCGGCTGAGCCATTTCTCATCGGTTTCATCGAGGTCGGTGTTTGCATCCCGTGTATCGTCATTCTCTGCCGCTTCCTCGATGATTTCCCTGAATGATGGCTCTTCAGGGTAACCCGGTATCATGTCCTGATCGAATGCCTGATCCGATTTTTCCCATGATGGGAGACGGCCGTTCACGATCTTCAGTATGGCTTTGTTGTCCCTGTTCGCCGCTTCGGTGAAAGGAACGCATTCGTGGCTGTCAGAGATCGCACGGAGCATTTCCTTCACCATATCGATGGTGTATACCGAATATCTTGCATAGTCGGAATCGAGCGCTTCCCCGAGCATCTTCCTGGCATTCGCCAGATCTCCATAGTGAAGATAGACCTGAGCAAAGTGGATATAGGGATCAGGGAATCCCGGTACAGCTTCAACGCAGAGAGCCTCAAGGAATGCTCCAGCCTGCTTCCATCTTCCATGCAGCATCTCGTTCACTGCGTGGAAATCAACGATGGCTGGCGATGATGCCCCGCTTGTGCCCATCTCCTCGAGAAGCGAGCTGAACTCCCTTGTCTTCCCTGCCGCAAGGTAGTATGTGAGAAGGTTCACGTAGAGGTTGCGTGACGTATACCCATCCTGCTTTGCCTTCTCGCAGAGCTCGATTGCCCTGCTGTAATCCTTCTCCATCCAGCAGTACATCGAGAGCGAGGCAAGCGCAGGTCCCGAGACGCTTCTGTCCGTTGACCTGATCAGATTCTCGAGTATCGGCTTTGCCTTCTCTTCCTTCCCGTTCTGCAGCAGGACTGTTGCAGCGACGACGCTTTCCTTTGCGGACAGTCCGTAATCGATGGCGCTGTCCATAAGCTTCACAGCTTCGATCTTCTGCACCGGGTCTCCGCTGTTGAAGAGCTTCACGGCCTTCGTGTACTTCACCGTTCCTCTGCTTGCGAAGATCACGAGCACGGCTGCTGCGACAAGCAGCAATGGTCCTATCCATGCCGGAACTGATTCCGTCATCATCGAGATAAGCGACAGCGCAAGCAGCGCACCGCCGGGAACGAATCTGTATTTTCCTTTCATAGCCACTCCATCATGCTCTTATTGCGATAGCTTCCCTGTTATGCTAGCATCCCCATTGCCTATGGGAAAGAGGATATTGCTTCATGTATGCTGCGGTCCCTGTTCAACGAGCTCGGTGGAGAGACTCCTTTCCGAGGGGTATGAACCTGTGCTCTTCTTCTCTGACAGCAACATATTCCCATATTCTGAATTCATGAAGCGTTATGAGAATCTGCTCATCGTTGCAGAGCATTACCATCTGCAGGTCATCCTTGACAGCTGGGATCATGATGAGTGGAGAGAGGCCGTTAAAGGGCATGAGTCTGATCCGGAGCATGGCGGACGCTGCTCGATCTGCTTCCGCTTCAATCTTTCCCGGGCTGCTCGGAAGGCTGCGGAGCTCGGGATAGATGAGTTCACGACCACGCTGACGGTTTCCCGCTTTAAAAAAAGCAGCACTATATTCGAGCAGGGCGATAAGCTCCCTGGATTCGTTGAGTTCGATTTCAAGAAGAAGGATGGCTTCAACCGTTCTATCATTCTGTCGAAGGAGCTTGGTCTCTACAGGCAGCAATGGTGCGGCTGCGAGTTCTCAAAAGGGGAGAGGGAGGCTGAG
>CALXKY010000082.1 GCA_944389055.1 uncultured Spirochaetaceae bacterium
CATCATCCTTCTTCACTGCATCGCCGACCTTTGCGTTGATGCGGAGCACGAGGCCCGGCATCGGTGCCTTGACTTCCTCAGAACCCGTGACGGTTACCTGCTGAACAGGTGCAGCCTGAGGTGCCGGAGCTGCCTGCTGGACAGGAGCTGCTGCGATTCCATCAGCAATGGAGTAGGGGTATGCGACACCGTTGACTGTAGCTGTGCCGTTCTGGAGCTTGACGCCGTATGCGCGGCCGTTGACTGTGACGGTGTAGTCGCCATTGCCGGCATTCGATGCCTTCGGAGCAGCTGCTGCGGCCTTGGCTTCCTCTGCCTTCTTCATCTCGCTCTTGAGCCTTACGCCGTTGACTTTTGCCTTTCCGGTGAGATAGAGGATTCCCTTCTCCTTGCAGGCTGCTGCGATGAAGATATTCTCATCTGTCTCGGGAAGACCTGCTTCCTCGAGCATTTTCTTTGCTGCGGCCACGCCCTTCTTGGGATCCTTGTCGTTGATGTCAACGACCTTCTCCTTCGTCGGCTGGAGATGGAGCTGCTCGGAAGCAAGCTTCACGACTTCCGGATCGGGAGCGACAGGTGTCTTTCCGAAGTAGCCGAGGACCATCTTGCCATAGCCTTCAGCGAACTTCTTCCACGGTCCGAACATGACGTTGTTGAATGCCTGCTGGAAATAGAACTGGGAAACAGGTGTGACTGAGGTTCCGAAGCCGCCCTTTGCTACGGTCTCGCCCATAGCCTCGACGATCTGCGGATACTTGTCCATGAGTCCGTTGTCCCTGAGCATCTGGGTGTTTGCCGTGAGAGCTCCGCCGGGAAGCGGGAAGAACGGGATCTCGGGGTTGACTGCTGTTGCCTCGGGAGGCAGGAAGTAGTCAGCCATGCAGTTCTCGAATACCTTCTCAGCCTCGCGCACCTTGGCGATGTCGACACCGAGAGTGTAGTCCGTTCCCCTGAATGCATGCCACATCGTGAGGATATCGGGCTGGCATGTTCCGCCGGAGCAGGGCGACATCGAGAGGTCAATGCCATCTGCGCCTGCGTCGAGCGCTGCCATGTACTGAGCAATGGAAACACCTGCTGTCTCATGGGAATGGAAGACGATCTTCACATTCGGTCCGAGAAGCTTCCTTGCTCTCTTTACCGTCTCGAAGACATTGTGCGGAGTGGATGTTCCCGAAGCGTCCTTGAAGCAGACGGAATCGAACGGGATGCTCGCGTCGAGGATCTCGCGGAGGATCCTCTCGTAGAAGTCAGGAGTATGGGCTCCGGTGACTCCCTCAGGAAGGCTCATCATCGTGACCGTGACCTCGTGCTTGAGGCCTGCCTCATGGATTGCCTTGCCGCTGTCGATGAGGTTGTTGACGTCGTTGAGGGCATCGAAGTTCCTGATTGTCGTCATGCCATGCTTCTTGAACAGCTGTGCATGGAGCTTGATGATGTCCCTAGGCTGGGAATCGAGGCCTACGACATTGACGCCGCGTGCAAGCGTCTGGAGATTGGCATCGGGTCCGGCTACGCGCCTGAACTCGTCCATCATCTCGAATGCATCCTCATTCGTATAGAAGTAGAGGGACTGGAACCTTGCGCCGCCGCCTGCTTCGAAATGCGTGATACCGGCTTCCCTTACTGCTGCTACTGCCGGCATGAAGTCCTTTGTAAATACACGTGCGCCGTAAACTGACTGGAAGCCATCGCGGAACGCAGTGCACATGAAGTCAACTTTCTTCTTGCTCATTCTGAACCCCTTTCAATTCCTGGATCTGTCGTAAGCAGCTGCGATTGCTGCGGCGACCGCTGCATCATCTCCCTTCGGAGCTGGGGCAGCCTTCTGCTGGACCTGTACTGAAGCTGCGGCCTGAACCGGAGCAGCTGATGGTGCGGGTGAGGACTGATGGTCCTTCGAAATCCCATTGATAATCCTGCTCATCAGCTTTGTTGCGAAGATCAGGATTATAAGGAAGATGAAAACCGTGCCCATTCCAAGCACCATAAGTACAAGACCGTCCTTGATCTGTGCTATAAGCACTTCTCTCGGCATATTTGTCAACATTGCCAACATATAAACACTCCTGCACCTGTATTAGGTTTCACTGTCGAATATATCAGAGAAGGGTAAAACGGTTCAACCTGTCAAAAGCCAATAATCATAGGCTGCAGACCATGTACGGAAGACGGTGCTGGACTATGGAAGCATGGCCTTCGATAGGGCATAATATGGCAGCTTGGAAGGAGGTCAGGATGAATGACAGAAGGGGAAGGGTCATAGCGATCCTCGATTATCTCGGATCAGCAGCATGGCGCAATGAGACGGAAGCTGAGGAGGTGATGTACGCACCCTGCGGCTATGGCATACCCGCGGAATTTCCTGAGACCATGGACGGGTGGGAGCCATTCGGCCGGGACAGCACATGGGGAGGCAGGGATCAGCATTTCCTTTTCCATTCCAGCGTGTCCCCGGAGAAGGGGCATCCTCTCGCCATAACGCTCTCCACAGGTGCCACGGATATCTGGAACACGGACAATCCGCAGATCCTGATGTATCTCAGAGGGAGTCTGTATGCGACATTCGATATGAATCATCGCACAGCAGTCATCCCTGAGACTGATGGAGGTGCGTACAGCCTCGGGTTCTATGCCTATTCGAATACCGCAGGAGCGACGAATTTCTTCCGTCTTTCCTTCTCGGAACCTGCTTTTCCTGTACTCTCGCTCCTCAATGATATGCGGAATATCTTCGAGGCTGCTGATCTCCTCGATGAGGATGATGAGGAACGCATCCTCGCATTCAAGGTACTGGACAGGGCCATCGATCTTCTGGACACCAGAAGCCATGAGCTCCTTGATGCCTCGGCCGCGGCATCCCAGGCAGTTCTCCGGGACTATATGTCGTCACGCCCTCAATCCGTCCCCACGGTATGGGCTGTCGGGAGCACCCATATAGATCTTGCCTGGAAATGGCCGCTCAGGCAGACGGAGGAGAAGGCTGTGAGGAGCACGCTTACGGCACTCAGCCTCATGGAGCGCTATCCATCATTCCGCTTCATGCTCTCGCAGCCCTGGCTCTACGAAGCTGTCCGCCGTCTCTGTCCCGGCATCTTCGACCGCATCAGGGAGAGAATAAAGGAAGGTCGGTGGGAAGCAGAGGGCGGCATGTGGGTGGAGAGCGACTGCGTGCTCTCCGGTGGCGAATCGCTCGTGCGTCAGTTCATCCATGGCAGGAGATACATCACGGAGATCCTGGGCGCACCTTCTCCTGCAGTGCTCTGGCTTCCGGATGCATTCGGCTTCAATGGCAATATGCCCCAGATCATGTCGAAATCCGGCATGAAGTACTTCATGACGACGAAGATGAACTGGAGCGATACCCATCGTTTTCCCTGTGATGCGTTCTCGTGGCGCGGCATCGATGGTACCGAGGTGCTTGCATACTTCATCTCGACAAAGAACTACGACAGGGAAGGCAGCCGCCATGGTTCATACAGCACGACATACAACGGGCTCCAGAATGCCTCGCAGATCATGGGCACCTGGCAGCGCTTCCAGGACAAGGCTGCTTCCACCGATGTCCTCACATGCTTCGGCTACGGTGACGGAGGGGGTGGGCCGACAGCGGAGATGCTTGAGAATACCGAACGCCTTTCCCATTCCATTGCACGCTGCCCAAGGACTGAGTATACGGGTGTCAGGGAATTCTTCGAGCGCTTTGATGGGAACCTTGACCGTTCACGGCTCGCCAGCTGGACGGGAGAGCTTTATTTCGAGTATCACCGCGGAACGCTGACAAGCATCGCCGAGGTGAAGAAGCACAACAGGTTATCTGAGAATCTTGTGCACGACGCAGAGGCCCTTTCAATCATCTCAGGCATTCCCTATCCGGAGAAGGAGATTGGCAGCATCTGGGAGACGATACTCCTGAACCAGTTCCATGATATCCTCCCAGGCTCTGCCAATGATGAAGTCTATGAAGAGGCGGCAGAGGCATACGGTAAGGCGGAGGAGGTGGCACGCTGCATCATTTCCAATGCGCTTTCATCGCTGGCTGGCAATCATGATCCAGGGCTTTCCGTTGCTTCCGCTTCAGGCCACAGGCGCACATCGGTGTTCATCATCGGAAGCGAAATCCCCGGTTATGCTTCCCAGAAGACATATGATGGGCGTTATGCGTATATAGCGGAGGATGTTCCTTCTTATGGTTTCTCTCCCGTTTCTCCTGCATCCGGCGGAAACTGCGTGATTGATGGGGAAGCGGCAGCGTTTTTGACTCCGTTCTATTCTGTGCGCTTCTCCAGCGATGGCCGTCTCGTCTCGATCTTTGACATGGAGAATGAGCGGGAGATCGTCAGAGCAGGGCAGGAGTGCAATGCAATCATATCCTATGAGGATAGGCCTCATGAGTATGATAACTGGAATCTGGAGGCGCACTACCGCGAGAAGCCGTATCCATGGAGAGTTGAGAAGAAGCCTGTCATAGCTGAGAACGGCCCCGTGCGCGGTGTCGTGGAGATCGTTTATCGTTCGCTGTCATCGGTGCTTACGGAGCATATCGTGTTCTATCGCCATACACGCCGCATCGATTTCATCGCATCTCTGGACTGGGATGGGGATCATCAGCTAGTGAAGGCAGAGTTTCCTGTCGATGTGCATGCGTCTTCTGCCTCCTATGAGATCCAGTTCGGGGCGGTTGAGAGGCCTGCGGTGGCAAATACATCGTGGGACAGGGCTAAGTTCGAGGTCCCGGCACTCCGCTGGTGCGATATCTCTGAACCGGGCTACGGTGTTTCGCTCATAACCGACAGCCGCTATGGATACAGCATAAGGGATGGCGTTATGACTGTATCGCTCCTCAAATCCGGAACATTCCCTGCAGAAAGGGGCGACAGAGGGCACCATGAATTCACGTACTCGCTCTATCCGCACAGAGGTACGTGGAGGGAGGGCGGCACGGTGCTGGAAGCCGAGGATATCGCAAGACCGCTCCATCCGTTCAATGCCGCGGTCCGGACGTTCTCCTTCGCCTCTTCCGGCACCGATGGCGTCGTGATTGAGACGATAAAGCGCACGGAGGATGGAAACGGTATCGCTGTGCGTGTCTATGAGGCATACGGCATGAGGGAGAAGGCCGTCATTGCATTCAGCAGGGAGTGGAGGATCTCCGAGTCGGATCTCATGGAGGAAAACAGGAGCGAGGGCATCATAGCCAGCTCAATTGAGAGGGTGTTCCATCCTTATGAGATCGTCACATTCATACTTGAGAAGGTCTGAGGCAGAGCCTTTTTCCTTTTCTTGTGCTATATTCACAGCAGGAGTTTTCTATGGCAGAGAATCAGATGGATGAATATGAGGCCCAGTCGCTGCGCATCCGCGAGAGGATGGACAGGATCGGGCGCAAGATAATGATAATGAGCGGCAAGGGTGGTGTCGGCAAGACAACCGTTACAGTGAACCTTGCTAATGCTCTCGTGGATATGGGATGCCGCGTCGGCGTGCTTGATACCGATCTTCATGGACCGAACGTAGCTGTCATGTTCGGCTGCCGTGACGCGGAGCTCACGAGCGAGGATGGGCATACATTCATACCTGTGCAGCCGCGCGAGAACCTGAAGGTGATGTCGCTTGCATTCGCTCTCGAGGATCCGGATGCACCTGTCATCTGGCGCGGAAGCCTCAAGAACAGCGCGATCCGCCAGTTCCTGTCCGATGTGGAGTGGGGCGAGCTGGATTATCTTCTCATCGATACTCCTCCCGGAACGGGCGATGAGCAGCTCACGATCTGCCAGTCCATTCCTGAGCTCACTGGATCGATCATCGTGACGACACCGCAGGAGGTTGCGGTTCTCGATGCAAGGAGATCCGTGAATTTCTCGCGCAAGCTCGGTGTTGCCATAATCGGCGTTGTCGAGAATATGTCCGGTCTTATCTGCCCGTCCTGCCAGCATGAGATTCCTATATTCGGCAAAGGTGGCGGAAAGAAGATGTGCCAGGATATGCATGTTCCGTTCCTCGGCGCGATCCCGATGGAAGCAGGACTGCCCGATGCGGAGGATTCCGGCAAGGAATGGATCACCGAGCCGGGTGTTCACCCGTCAGCAGAGGCGCTGAAGGCAATAGCCAATGAGATCAATAACGGCACAGCCTGCTCGACCAGCCGCGATACATCGTTCCTGGGAACGCCTTCGTGCAAGCCGTCGGCCTGTGCTCACTGCACATCTGACTGCCCGTCAAGGAAGAAGCAATGAAAGAAGACCTGATGTGGAAGACCCTCTCTGAGAAGAAGGTGATGGACTGCCGCATCTTCTCCGTTGTCATGGCGGAGCGTGAGGCAGGAGACGGAAGGAAGGGGACATTCGTGAAAATCGATTCCCCTGACTGGGTTGTTGCCATCCCATGGTTCCTGAAGGATGGCGTTCCTCATTTCATCATGGAGGAGCAGTTCCGCCATGGAACGGCTACCGTAACAAGGGAATTCCCCGCGGGTCTTGTGGAGAAAGGTGAGAAGGCTGCTGCTGCAGCAGAGCGCGAGATGATGGAGGAGACCGGGATGGCCGGTGATTTCACCGAGCTCGGAACCGTCTGCCCGAACAACGCGTTCATGACCAACCGCCAGTCCTTCTTCCTCGTCACCGGCCTTGAGAAGAAGGCCGGCCAGTCCCTCGATCCGGATGAGACGATAGACATAGTCGAGGTTCCAGTCGAGGAAGCCATCCGCGATATGGGTACCGGCATCTACGACAACGGCATCATGATGATGGCAATCGGGTTCTTCCTGAGGTATGCAGAACAGCACCCTGAGCTGGGACTGAGAGGCAGGCAGTGAAAAGGCTCTGGCTTGCTGCTCTGATCATCCTGTCCGCTGTTTCCTGTGCATCGGTTGACACATCTGCGACTGTCTCCGTGACAGGCAGCTCTTCCGTGATGATGGATCCTGATATCCTCCGTTTCTCTGTCACTGCTTCCGCTCTCTCGGAATCTACGGAAGAGGCAAGGAGCATTGCCTCCGGGATGATTGAGAGCGCAGTCACGATTCTCGGTGAATACGGAATTGCCGATGAGAATCTCATTACAGCTTATATCTCCGTCTCTCCTGAGTATTCATGGAAGGACGGCGAAAGCGTCCTTGCCGGCCAGAGAGCCGTCTATACCCTTGAGGCCACGCTCCGTTCCATTCCTGATGCGGCGGATCTCTTCAGCAGGCTCTCTTCCATCGATGGCATAGAGATCGGGCAGATCTCTGCCGATAAGGAAGATAAGCGCGCAGAGACGATGAAAGCCAGATCGCTCGCTGTCGAGGATGCCTACAGCAAAGCCTATGTATATGCCAATGCAGCGGGCTATATGCTCGGAGACCTCATTTCAATCTCCGATTCATCTCCGTCCTCGGCTTATGCATCTCCAGCTCTCTATGAGATGGCATCTCCGAAATCCGGAGGCATGGAGTATTATCCTGGAAAGATTTCCGTAAGCGATGAGGTCCATGCAGTCTATAGCCTGAGCAGATGAGAGAGGAATCATCTCTCCATCCTGTCAGGCTTTTTTCTTTCCTGCGTCGCAGAACGCCATCAGCAATGCTGCCAGAAGAAGAGCCACGAGAAGCGCTGGCATTGCCTTTCCATAGCCGAATGCTTCTATGGCGCTGCCGAATACGGCATTGAATATGACATCAAGGAGCGAAGCTGCGCTCACTGCCGCTGTCGTTGCCCTTGCCCCTAGCGATGACGGCACATACTTCCTGACCATAGCGACGGAAGTCGGATAGACCAGCGATACCGAAAGACCGGTAAGGAACAGCAGCTGCAGTATCCCTGTCCCGAAGACTGCTGCAGTGACAGCGAGGGCTGAGACAAGGAGGATGATCAGCATCTTCTTCGCTCCGATCCTGTCTGCGATCTGGCCAAGCACGAGACGGCCTGTCATGATGCCTGCGGAGTAGAGCGAGAGGCCAAGGCCGGCCGCTGCTGCTGAGAGGCGGAGATGATCCGTCCCGTATTTCATCAGATAATTCGTCAGTCCATGCTCTGCGATGAGATAGAAGCCAAGTGAGAGCGTTATCATGGCAACTGGGAAGAGCCGGACTTCCTTCACTCC
>CALXKY010000083.1 GCA_944389055.1 uncultured Spirochaetaceae bacterium
CAGGACTGGATCATAACCACGATCACGAAGCTTGCGGATCTCGTGCGCCTGGATTACCTCAGGTGGGATATGAACAGGCATTACTCCGACCTCTATACGATGACTGGAATCAGGGATTACGGCATGTATGCGCATCAGTATGCCTCGGCGCTTTTCAGGATACTCTCTGCAATAGGCGAACACTGCCCGGATATGTACATAGAGACTACAGCCGGAGGCGGGGCCAGGTTCGATCTCGGCATGCTCAGCGTCTCGGCCTCCATCGCCCCGAGCTGCGTATCCGATCCGGTTGAGCGCGCACGCCTCATAACATCGGCCTCGCTGATGTATCCGCAGAACGTCATCGGCTCTGTCGTATCCCCGTCTCCTAATGCCGCTACCAGGAGGATCGTGGACAGGGAGACGCGATTCAGCATAGCGGCATTCGGCGTTCTCTCATATTCAATGGACCCATCCTCATTCCAGAAGGACGAGATGAGGGCATACAAGGAGCAGATCGCATTCTACAGGACATTCCGCCTTCTTTTCGAGACGGGACGGTTCAGGGCTTACGATGATGGAAGAAGGCTCATCTGGACCGTTTCAGATGAGGACAGGTCAACGATAATAGCGATGTATTTCCAGTACATCATAAGACCGAACACGACAGCAGAGCGTCTTATTGTGCCAGATGCGAACGAAAGCTATGATTACAGGGTATTCACAAGGAGCCGGCTCCTGCCAGAGAAGGAGGCTTATGCCTATCCGGAATCCGAATGCTATACGATTCCGGGCGATGCGCTCAAATGGGGAGGGATTTCTCTTGCGGAGCAGATTTCCGGGACAGGCAGCCATGAAGGAATGAGGATGCTGGGGGATTTCTCATCCAGGCTCTACATCATCAGGAGGATCGAGAAGTGAACAATATAATCATCGCAGGCGCCGGGACATTCGGAACGGCTGTTGCGGAGCGTCTTGCATGGAATGTGGACAACAGAGTCGTTATCCACACGATCGAGGAGGATGTCGGGAAGGAGATAAACGAGAAGCACACGAACAGGAAATACTTTCCCACACGCTTCCTGAACAGATATCTCTCGGCAACCTCATCATTCTCCGTCTTCAGGGAAGCCGACGTGATCATGCTGGTAATCCCGTCGAAAGCCATCGTCCCCTTCTCCAGGGAGATCAGGAAGAATACGGACGGAGAGCCTCTGATCATCAACCTGGCCAAAGGCATGAGCGACGATGGTGCATTCATCACGGAGAATATACCATTCCAGCGGACAGCAAGCATGAAAGGTCCGTCATTCGCTATCGAGACGATAAACGGCTTCCCCACCTCATTCACTTTCGGAGGAAAGAGGGAGGATTACGACTACTTCAGGAAGAATGTCCTTCCCGGCACACAGTTCTCGCTCGACTACTCAAGCGATGTCAGGGCCGTGGAGCTTCTGTCGATACTGAAGAACATGTACGCGATAGCGATCGGGATCGTCTCAGGAAAGTTCAACAGCCCGAACGTCGACTTCCTTGTCTACACGAAGGCAGTCAGCGAGATGCGTGCGCTCCTGAGAATATTCAGCTGCGATGAGGACACGATATTCCGCTACTGCGGCATCGGGGATCTCGGGCTCACCGCTCTGAACGATCTCTCACGCAACCGTACGCTCGGCATGCTCATAGGAAAGGGTTTCGGCTATGACCCCGATTCAAAATCATCAACGGTCGTAGAGGGCCTGAGAACGATAAAGCTCATCGGAGAGATAACAAGGGACAAGGAAGCTGCAGAGGACTTCCCTCTCGTGCAGGCCCTTTATAGGCTGCTGTACGGCACGGATACGCTCAACGACTACATCGTGTCGGTACTCGGCTGATCAGAGGAAAACCCTGCGGATATATTTCACGTCATCGGATATCGAGGCCCCTTCAACTGCGGCGCGGATAAGTATCGCGCCGTCAGATATCAGCGCCGCGATATGCGGATAGGTCTTCGCCATCACTCCCCTCCCGGTTTTCACCGGATGCCCATCAAGCCAGTCCCATAGAAGGAGTCCTGTGATCCGGTCTCCCAAGCGGGAGAAGATTTCCTCGAAGAAGGAGAAGGTATTCCTGCGGAAATCACCGCCAAGGATATCCACAGGGTCAAGGAAGATACCTCCATCCGGATAAGCCCCGATGAAACGCTCCGCGCCTTCCATCCCGCTGATTGCACTGCCATGGACAGGGACGGCTGCAAGCCTGATCCCATGATCTGCAGCTGCAGCAGCGACAGGACGGATTGCTTTGAGGAACAGAGGGGCTTCACCATTCCCAGGCATGATGCACAGCGTGCCTGCACCAAGAGAGGAAGCCACGGAAACCGCCGCAAGGCACTCGCTGGAAGCAAGCTCCCGCTTCGATTCATCAGGGGAAGCAAGATAATCGCCGCGGACGCATACAGCTGAAATGCTGATACCCGCCGATATGAGATCCTGCAGTTTCCTGCCGGAGAGAGCACTATAGGAGCCTATCGATGGAAAGCATGCCGGTATATCCAGCATCACGGTATCAGCAGAGAGAAGCTTCATGCTCTCCGAAAGCGATTCGGGCCCCTGAGGTGACAGCGAAGAGGCGGCGACGCCTATCAGGTGGCACCCTTTCCTCCTCTGTGTGAGCTTATGGCGTGGAGGCAGGTTGGACGGGGCGAATTCAGTCAGTTCCGGATTTACCGTATTGATGATGTTCTCCCGGTCGGATGTGCCGAGACGTCTGAACGCGGATGGACTCATGCCGCAGTAGGCTGAGAATGTCCTGTTGAACTGCGAGGATGAGGAGAAGCCGCATCCTGTTATGATGTCGTGGATGCGCGCGCCCGTGTAGGATAGCATCTGAAGGGCGTAGCGGATGCGGACCTTCTGCACATAATTCACAAAAGGCATGCCAAGTATCGAAGTGAACTGATGCGAGAGGTAATACGGGGAGATGGCGAATTTCTCTGCTGTCTCACGGAGAGTTATCTGCTCCATGTAATGAGCTTCGATATACTCGGCTATCGAATAGATCTTCATATCAATCAGGCTTCTGGTATCGGAAACCGGGGTGTATGTGCTGTGCCGCTGCGAACGGGAGGCATCAAGAAGGAAAAGCATGAACACAAGAAAGACTTCAAGCTGCCATCCTGATGGACGCTTCTTCGAGAGCATGAATATCCTGTTGAGATGATTCACAAGCACAGCCAGATTCTCAGGAGGAACCCTCAGCACCGGCTCGTCTCGATTGAACAGCGATTCGATCTTCGCGAGCTGGAAGTCGAGTCCGGCAGGGTTATCCCCATATCTGAAATTGATGACGATCCTTCTGTTCGGATGCGAGGTACGGGGATACATTGACATATGCAGAAGCTGGGGTCTGAGGAAGATCATATCCCCCTTCTCAAGAGGGATGGTCCTTCCGTTTACCAGATGGGCAGCTCCTTCCCCGAGCGGGATGAATATCTCATGGAAATTATGGTAATGCTGGTTTGCCATGTTAACGGGATACGAGCGCGTACCATAATCGAAGAGAAGGAACATGGGGTCAGTGTCATTGTTTATGCTGAATGAATAGCCGTCTTCGAAATAGAGGGAATCCTTTAAATCCATAACAACAATATCATACGCAATAAATAGGCAATAGTTAACATATCTAAGCAATAATCAAGTAGAATTCATGGTTCGCTGGGATATACTGCAGAAAAGAAGGGAGGAAAAGGGATGAACTGGCACGTCTCTGAGCTGGAACATGGATACATCACGCGCTACCTGATCACGGAGCCGAGGACAGAGGATGTACGCGGTGAAGCTGTTGCCATTGCCGAGGAATCGAACGTGTGGATCGGTTCCACGGCGGCAGCAACCCACGAGAATCCCATCAGAAAGGATTTTCTCAGCGGCAAGGTCCAGGATGGAATCCCTGCTCCGGTATTCACCGATCCCGAGCCGGAGGGAAAGGCTGTGCTTATGGGAGATAAGGTCAGAACCGGATACAGGGCTCCATTCGGAGACCCCGTCATCGGGGCTTCGATGTTCTCCTCGACACCCCGCTGGCTCAGCATCGCAGCAATGATCGTGCTCTCGGCAGATACGGAAGGAGACTACTGCTTCCACCTGTCCGTCACCGGAGGGATGTCCCTCTTCAGCAGCGGCAGCGAGATATTCTCATTCAGGCCATACAAGCGCAATGAAGCTGTGGAGACGGAATGCGTGCTTCACCTCGGAGCGGGAGATAACACAATCATCCTCGAAGCCGATGAGTTCGCCGAGCGCGATACGGAGATCGCCGTTTCGATGAAGCTCATCAGCGGTCCCGGGCTCATCAGGCAGAAAGTCCCCATGGGCAGCAGGAACACCGAAGTCATCATGCAGGCTGAGAAAGCCATGGAATCCCTGGCATTCGACAGAAGCACATTCACAGAGGGACATGTGTCAATGACGATGGATAACCCGTTCACAGACAGGGATTTCATCATCCATCTCGAAGGCGCCACGGAGGAGAACACATTCCTCGGCATCCTCAGTAAGACGGAAGCTGTATTCAGTGCGGGAAGCTGCCACGCGGATCTCGGGCCCGTAGAGGATTTCCCCGTCGGATTCCTGAGGATGAATGTCTCTTCGGAGATCGAAGGTCTCTGGATAAGGACCATCAGAACATTTGAGAACTTCCCGTTCTCCTTCCTCGGCAGGACGAGCCAGGATATCGGGGAAAGACGCAGGGAAGCCTGGAGATATCTGGCAGAGCATGGTGAATGCAATGCAAACAGGGCAATGGCGCTTCTCTATACGGACGGCGACAAGGATGAGATCGAGACAATACTCCGCCGTCAGCTGGACTTCATAAACAGGCGCAGCGACTGCTCTGACTTCTATCTCTCCTACTTCCCGTTCATGATAAGACACTTCGGAAGCTCCGGAATGATCAGGAAGGAGACGCTCGATGACATGGAGGCATGCATTCTCGGTTTCCGCTACTGGCATGACGAGCCAGGAGATGATGCGATGTGGTTCTGGAGCGAGAACCATGCGCTCATGTTCCATGTCTGTGAGCTCATTGCAGGAGAGATGTACCCGGACAGGATCTTCACCAACAGCGGAATGACTGGAAAGGAGAAGCAGGCTAAGGCAATCTCAATGCTCCGCCCATGGTTCGAGACACTATTCAGGACGGGATTCACAGAGTGGAACAGCCCTCCCTACCTCCCAATCGATGCGCTCGGATTCGCTTCTCTTTATGCCCAGACGGAGAACGAGGAGATGAGAAGAAACGCGGAGAAGGCTCTTGATATGATCTTCCGCCTCCTCGCCATAACATCCTATGAGGGCATCTTCAGCACCACAAGCGGGAGGACGTATCTGAAGGAGCTGATGGGAAACTACTCCAACTGCCCTTCGTTCATAAACTGGATCGGCTACGGCATCGGAAATGAGACGCATGCCGGCAAGGGCTCAGTCCCTGTGCTCATGAGCGGCTACACACCCTCTCCTGAACACCTCAGATACCACAGGATGCCTGTGGGAAAGGCGCTCTCATGGAAATCCACGCATGGCTACAACGGCTATGCAGATGTCACCATATACAAGACATCCGGCTATCTTCTGTCTGCGGCAAATGACTTCAATCCCGGACGGCGCGGTTTCCAGGAGGATGTGATCCATGCTGTTCTCGGGGCAGAGGCGCATGTGTGGATAACCCATCCCGGCGAGTTCGCGCTCTACGGACAGGCACGCCCGTCTTACTGGGCCGGTTCCGGAACGCTCCCGCGGGCGGATCAGTACAGAGGATTCGCCTCGGCCGTATGGGACGTGAACGAGAAGCATCCTGTCGACTTCACCCATGCATACTTCCCAGTCTTCGCATTCAGGCAGACAGCAATGAAGGATGGATGGGCATTCGGAGAGACTGAGAACGGGGGCCTGATCGCCATAACAGCGGCAAATGGCCTCACGCTGACAGAGAAAGGGCCGAACATGCAGAGGGAGCTCACAAGTCCCGGGAAGAGGAACATCTGGATCATCCGCTGCTCCGACCTATGGAAGGAAGGCAGTCTGGATGTCTTCATCGGAAGGATCACAGGAGCAGAGCTCGCATTCTGCATGGATACCCTCTCCTACTCTTTCCACGATCCTGATTATGGCGTGATAGAAGCTGGAATGGATCACAGCCTGTCGGTCAATGGCAGGGCTGAGGTTTACACAGGCTTCACGCCGGAAGGCATGGTGGAAATCCTGGACATCTGATGGCCTGCATGACGGTTAATAACCTGAGTGCACACTATATAAGTCAAAAATCAAGTAAAACCAAGGAGGTTTACGATGAAAAAGTCAATCATTCTGCTACTTCTTGCTGTTCTCATTGCAGCACCGGTATTCGCAGGAGGATCCGGGGAAGCCAAGGAAGCGGAGAATCCTACGGTTCTCAGAGTCCTTCTCAGCGAGGAGCCGACATCGGGTGATGCATTCACATCGACTCTCAATAAGTGGGCAGAGGAAACAGGCAACACTATCGATCTGATGGTCATTCCCTACGACGACCAGCTCACCAAGTTCCCCCTCATGGCAAGGAACAATGACCTTCCGGACCTCATTGCCACGACAAGGCTCACCAGACTTTATCCTGAGGAGTTCCTTGACCTCACAGAGGAAGTCGATATCAGCATCTTCGAGCCACAGGCCCTCATGATCATCGGTCAGGACTATACGAGCGGAAAGAACTACTGCCTTCCCTACCAGTTCACGATCACGAATGTCTTCTACAACAAGGATGCATTCGCCAAGGCTGGACTCACAGCTCCTACGCTTGACGATCCATGGACAATCGAGGAATTCAGGGACGCAGCTGAGGTCCTCATGGAGAAAGGCGGCGTGAAGTACGGCATCGCAATGGATGATTCAAGAGCACGCTACGACAACATGATGTACATGTATGGCGGCTCCATGGTCCAGAAGGATGGAGATTCATTCGCAGTAGCAGTCAACGGACCTGGTTCAGTCGCTGCGCTTGAGGAGTTCATTGAGTGGAACAACTCCGTCATGCCGAAGGCAATCTGGGCAGGCGGAACAACCGACAACCCGGCTGACTACTTCCAGAACGGTGATGTCGGCATCTACTTCTCCGGCACATGGAACTACAACACGTTCTATCAGAATATCGACTCCTTCGAGTGGGGTGTAATGCCTTCACCGGTCGGACCTGAGGGACGCTCTGCAATCCTCGGAGGAACAGGACTCGCAGTACCTGTCAATGCTCCGAACAAAGAGCTTGCCATCGAATTCATCAAGTGGTTCTACGAGGATACGGACAACTTCTCCTACTTCCTCAGCCTCGACAAGGGACTTTCCTCGATCGTCGGAGTGACATACACGCCGGAAGACCCGAAGGTTGCTGATGACTATGTCATCCTTCAGGGAGAAGTTGCCAACACCTCAGAGCTCTTCAACGTCGATGAGAGTTCTTCATGGAGGAATTACTACGACAACGAATACAGGGATGCACTCCACCAGGCTGTCAACGGAGATATGACGGCAGAGGAAGCACTGACAGGATTCGCAGAGATGCTTTCCAGGAAGTCAGGATGGGAGATGGTCTACTGATCATTGCCAGCTGATACTCATCCGGGGACGGGGATCGGCCCCGGATGATTCATTCAAAAGGAGACAGATTATGAAAGCATCCTCTCTGAGAATGCACAGAATTACGCACACGGCGGCTTTCTGGGGATTCGTTGCACCAAGCGTCATACTATTCACGATATTCTTCCTCATCCCGCTTGTACTCAGCATAGCCTTCTCTTTCACCAACTTCGATGGATGGAAGACTATGGATTTCATAGGACTGGATAACTTCAGGGAACTCTTCCAGGACAGGAATTTCTACGGTGCGCTGGGCCGGACTTTCGTCTATACGCTGTTCAGCCTCCCGTTCAAGGTAATCATCCCGCTTCTGATCGCAGCGCTGCTCTGCAGTGACCGGGTCAGGTTCAAGGGCTTCTCAAGAACACTCGTATACATACCGGTGCT
>CALXKY010000084.1 GCA_944389055.1 uncultured Spirochaetaceae bacterium
CAATGGCGACCACATGAGCATGTATGGCGTGAATGCCTCGATTCCGAAGACGCTTGTGCGCTATCTTGTCCGCCATACGGCTGATAGCATGTCCGATGAATCATCGCTCGTGCTTTATGATATCCTTGCAACGCCTGTTTCCCCTGAGCTTCTTCCTGCAAAGGATGGCCAGATCACACAGGTTACGGAGGATATCGTGGGACCGTATGAGCTTCATGACTTCTTCCTCTACTACATGGTCCGTTTCGGTTTCCCGCCGCATAAGATATTCCGTATAGCCTGCGAATCGTTCAGGAGCGATTATTCGCCATCGTTCATAAAGAAGTGGCTTATTGTCTTCATCCGCCGCTTCTTCCAGCAGCAGTTCAAGCGCAGCTGCCTGCCGGATGGGCCTAAGGTCGGTACGGTAACGCTTTCTCCGCGTTCTGACTGGAGGATGCCATCGGATGCTCAGGCAGATGCCTGGCTGAAGGAAGCAGAGTCGCTTGAAGCGTGATATGAGAGGAGTCCGCAGGGGCTCCTCTTCCGTTTCCTTCCATCCTTTGCCGTTTCGGGCTAGAATGTATTCATGTTCGGAATAGGTAAAGGATTCTTCGGAGGGCTCCTCGCGCTCTTCATTTTCTCGATAATCGTATTCTTCGTCATATACCTCCTCGTCCCGGAGGTTTCGATAAAGTTCTTCGGCATATCGGTGAACTCCGATGAGTATGTGGAAGCTGCTCTCGAGGATTCGCTCTCTGATCTGGATCTTCCGGAAGGCATGCTTTCGGATCTGCTCGATGCTCTTTCCTCTGAGGATTTGCAGAATGCGGTGGGAGCTTCTGCTGATAAGATGATTTCCTTTATTCATTCAGAGGAATTCAGGTCAGATGTGCAGGGTTTCATGGACTCAGGTGTTTCGACAGTCCAGGAGCTGAGCAGCAGGATCAAGAGCGAGCTTGCTGCGGAGGCTGGTGAATGACGAGGATAGAGTTCCTGGGGACGGGTACGAGCCATGGCATTCCTGTCATAGGCTGCAGCTGTCCCGTCTGCATGTCCGCAGATCCCCATGACAAGCGCTGGCGTTCATCAATACTCATCACAAAGGATGATACGGCAGTTGTCATCGACACGGGCTATGAGTTCCGTCTGCAGGCTCTCCGTGCAGGAATAACGCATCTGGACGGAGTGCTTTATACGCATCAGCATTCCGATCATATGATGGGACTGGATGATCTGCGGGTGTTCACCGATGAGCATAAGCTTCCCGTCTATGGTTTCCCGAAGGTCCTTGCGGATGCTGAGAGGATATTCCCATATGCATTCCACGATATGCCATACAAGGGCGTGCCTCGGCTTGAGAAGCATGAGCTTAAGGAGCATGAGACGTTCTCCATCGGATCGCTTTCCTTCACCGCCATTCCGGTGATGCATGGCTGCATGCGGATAGCTGGATACAGATTCGGCAGAGCGGCGTACATAACGGATGCTTCAGATATCCTCATGGAGGAGAATGCCGGGTACCTCAGGGGAGTGGACACCCTGATAATAGGTGCGCTCCGTGATAAGCCGCACTGGAGCCATTTCACATTTGCCCAGGCACTTGAGGCTGGACGGGCAATCGGTGCACGTTCGGTTTATTTCACCCATATGAGCCATGCGACGCTTCACGCAGAGGCAGAGAGGCGTTTCTCTCCGGAAGCGCATCCAGCTTATGATACACTTGTACTGGAGGTTGAGGATGAGTGATCTTTTCTCCGAGGCTGATCTTGATCCCGAAGTCATCATGAAGGAAAAGGCTGCGGCAGCCGCCGCCAGGGCAGAGGAAGAGAACGCGCCGGAACCGGAGGGGAAAGAAGCTGTCTCGTTCGACAGAAGGCTTTATGTAATCGATGGATACTCCGTTATCTACAGGAATTACTTTGCGCATCTTTCCAATCCTCTCACGGACAGGGATGGTGCGAACATAAGCGCATATTTCGGCTTCTTCTCCACGCTTCTCTCCCTTATGTCAGCATACAGGATGGATTATCTTGCCGTTGTTATGGATGAGAGGGCTCCGACATTCCGCAAGGAGATGTATCCAGAGTACAAGGCAAACAGGGATAAGGCACCTGAGGATCTCCATGCTCAGGTCCCAATGATAAAAAGCACGCTTGAGAAAATGGGGATAGCCTGTCTTTCGCGCCCCGGCTATGAGGCTGATGATATCATCGCATCGCTGGCAGAGCTGGCGGAGAAGGAAGGAATCGAGACCGTCATGGTGACTGGTGACAAGGACCTCCTGCAGCTAGTGACCGATCACGTCTTCGCTCTGCGTCCTCCGCGCAAAGGGGAGAGCCAGTACCGTTTCTTCCGCCGTGAAGAGGTCCTGGAGGAATTCGGGGTTACTCCTGAGCAGATCGTGGATTATCTCTCGATAATCGGGGATAAGGCCGATAACGTCCCTGGCATAAAAGGCCTTGGCGAGAAAGGCGCACTGAAGCTGCTTTCCGAATACGTAACGCTCGATGGCATATACCGTCATCTCGATATGCTTCAGAAGGGCGTCCGCAAGAAGCTTGAGGATGGGAAAGCAGATGGGGAGCTCTCACGTTCGCTCATCGTCCTCAGACGGGATGCGCTTCCTGATGATTTCCTGATCCAGAGCCTCGATGCATCCCGTCTGGATGCTGCTGCAGCCGCCCCCGACTTTGAAGAAAAAGGCTGCCGTTCTCTCCTCAGGCGGATCGGTTCAGCTTCCTCTGAACCAGCGCCGCGCGGAGAGGAAAGCCCTGCGCGTATCCCGGAGGCTGAACGCGGCATATACAGCGCCATTACGGATCTTGCGGAAGTGCGGAAGCTCTTTGATATCGCTGCTGCCGAACATGATGGACTGATTGCGCTTGATACGGAGACGACAGGGCTTGAAGAGGATTCTGAGATCATCGGATTCTCGTTCTCGTTCGAGAAGTGCCATGCATATTACGTGCCCCTCGTTGCCGGAGGAAGGGAGTACAACAGCCGCAGCGAAGTGAAGAAGCTCTTCGATGATTATCTTGCTTCCGGACGCCTGAAGGTCATAAACCAGAATATCAAATACGATCTCAAGGCAATATGGCGGCTCGGGTCGGATATAAAGACGATAGCGTTCGATACGATGATCGCGGCATGGCTCCTTGACTCGAATTCCAATGTCTATAATCTCGATGATCTCTCGATGCGGTACCTTGGCTGTTCGACGATCCATTACGAGGATGTCGTGGACAAGGGGCAGATCTTCTCTGACATCCCTCTTGAGAAGGCCGTGCCATACAGCGCTGAGGACAGCGATATGGCATACAGGCTTTATCTCCTGTTCCAGGCCGAGCTTGAGAAACGCGGGCTTGAAGAGGTGATGCGCACCCTGGAGCTGCCGCTGATCAGAATCCTTGCGATGATGGAAGTCAATGGGATCCATCTCTCATCAGAGCGGATCGGACGGCTGAAGGAGGATATAGACGAGAAGGTCGCCGCTCTTGTATCCCGGATCTACGATGAAGCTGGCCATGAGTTCAATCTCAACAGCACCATGCAGCTTTCGAAGGTGCTTTTCGAGGAGATGGGGCTGAAAGCGGGGAAGCGTACCCACAAAGGATACTCAACAGATACTGCAACGCTCGAGGGGCTCCGGGCTGAGGGCGGTGCTATCATCTCAGATATCCTCGATTACCGCCAGCTTTCGAAGCTGAAGAGCACGTACATCGATGTCCTTCCTGCCCTGGCTGACAGCGAAGGCCGCATACATACCTCATTCCTGCAGACGGGAACGGCAACAGGCAGGCTTTCTTCGAGGAATCCAAACCTGCAGAACATCCCTGTACGCACAGATGAGGGAAGGCTCATCAGGAGCGCGTTCACCCCGTCTGAAGGGACGGTATTCCTCTCAGCCGATTATTCGCAGATCGAGCTTGTCGTCCTCTCGGATGCCTCTCAGGATCCGGGACTCATGGAGGCTTTCAATACAGGAACGGATGTCCACAGGTATACTGCATCCATGATCTTCGGCCGTCCTGTCGGGGATATTACCGATCAGGAAAGAAGGATCGCGAAGACGATAAACTTCGGAATCATGTATGGAATGTCCGCATTCAGGCTTTCAAATGAATTGGGCATACCGCGCCGGGAGGCCGCCGCTTTCATAGATATGTATTTCCAGCGCTATGCCGGGGTAAAGAGCTTCGTTGAACGCGTTGAGGAAGAGGCGAGGAAGAATGGCTTCGTCCGTACCCGCTTCGGCCATGTCCGCGAAGTGCTTGGCATAAACAGTTCGAACAAGGTCGAGCGTGCCGGCGCTGAGAGGGTTGCCGTGAATACCGTCATACAGGGGACCGCGGCAGAGATCATGAAGATCGCGATGATCTCGATTGCTGATGCCCTCAGGAATGGAGGATACAGCACGAAGATCCTCCTGCAGGTGCACGATGAGCTCATATTCGAGGTGCCTGTGGCGGAGAAGGATGAGATCGAAGAACTTGTCAGAAACAGGATGGAGAATGCCGTGAAGCTCTCAGTGCCGCTCCGCGCTTCCCTTGAGTTCGGATCATCCTGGGGGGATATGCACTGATGATAGTAGGTCTTACGGGAAAAAGCTGTGCAGGAAAGGATACGATAGCCCGGATGCTTCCGGTTGAGAAGTTCCTTGTCATCGACGAGGATGCGCTCGGGCATCAGGCGCTTGAGTCGAACCATGAAAAGCTCCGCGAGGCTTTCGGCAATGGCATATTCTCCTCCGACGGCCGTGTCGACAGGAAAGTGCTTGGTCCGATGGTATTCTCCGATCCTGCCAAGCTTGAAGCGCTCAATGCGATAACCCACCCGTGGATGCATGATGAGACGCTCCGTATTGCCCGCGGGGCAGAGGAAAAAGGACTTATCCCGGTTATCAACGCGGCGCTCCTTGAGTCGATGGGTTTCGTGGAGGACTGCGACCTCATCATACTGGCAGTGGCTCCGTATGAGGTGCGGGAGGCCAGGGCTATGAAGCGGGATGGGATGACGAAGGAGAAATTCCGCGACAGGGCGGCAAGCCAGAAGAATATAGGGCTTTCGCTCTTCTCATCGGGCCGCCGTGTCATAACTATAGTCAATGACGGGGACGAGAATTCTCTTCGTTTACAATTGTCATTTCTGTGTGCTAAAATCTGAAAGAGGCGGTTTATATGGGAAAGAAGACAAGGATTGTATTGCTATCCATAACAGCAGCTTTAGCGGTATTCACGTTCTCCGCGATGTGGGTTGTGCGACCCGGTTCCCAGAATGCGGTTCTCGAAGCCGCGAGGGAAAGACAGAATGAGCCTCTTCTTTCTGTTTCCGAGCCGCTTGAGACGGATGTAGCGGCACTGACTGCAGAGGAGGAAATGGCGGAGAAGGTTGCCGGAATCCTCTCTTCTGATGAGGATTTCATCTCATCGCTGGCGGCTTCCATCGCAGGAATCATCCCCGTCGATGCTTATATCCCGGAAATCACGGAAGCAGTCTATGCGCGCATCTCCGATGATTATGATTCAATCGCAGAGCAGGCTGCTTCGATGGTGGATGAATCCTTTGAATCCAATGCCATCGCCGTCTATGAGAAGTACAAGGCAGAGATTACCGAAGAGCTCGTGATGGCTGTTCTCGATAAGTATGACTCTCTCTCCGATGAGGAGAAGAGCGAGGTTCTTTCGCTCGATGTCCTCCTTCTCGGTCTTTATCCTGCATACCGCACAGCGCTTGCTGAGGATATCATCTCGATGATTCCTTCCGATGGGATCACTGCAGAGGAAGCTGAGGCGCTTGCGGCGGAGATCTATGAGAAGAACCGCAGCTACATCATCAGTGATATCGAAGAGGCGATCCTTTCCGATTATGCAGCTCTGAATGCTGAGGACAAGGCTGTTACGCTTGCTCTTGAGGAAATCTACAGCTACTACCGCGATGCGATAGCTGCGGACATCATCTCATCCGTTCCTGCTGATGAGATAACCGCGGAGGAGATCAGGGCAGTCGCGGCAGAGCTTTATGACGAGAACCGTGATTACATCGTCGGCGATATCGAGAGTGCGCTCATAGCGGATTATTCCTCGCTCACGGATGATGAGAAGATTGCCCTTCTTGATCTGCCCGAGCATGATATCGAGGAGCAGGCGCTTGAGCTCTATGATGAGTACAGGGAGTCAATTGCTTCCGATGTGGCTTCGATTATCGGTTCCCAGCCGGCTTCCGCTTCCACAGAGGAGTCTCCTGCGATTATCGAGGAACCTGCCCCGGAGCGCAGGCCGATTGCCAATCCGTCATTCGCTGATACAGGAATCATCAGCCCTGATTCATCCGCAGAGGAATATGCTGCAGCCCGCGATGCCCAGAGAAGGGCAGAGATCGAGAAGGCCCTGCAGTTCCTTGCGGACTGAAGCCGATATCCAGATAAGGGAAGCTGCCTGCGGGCAGCTTCTTCCGTCTGATAACCAGAATTTCCTATCCAGCAGCTGTCAATCTTACTGAAGATCTGTGAACAGCAGGAATTTCCATGCCGGGATGATCTCTATGCTGCCTTCTTCAGTGTCGATTATCTCGCTTTCCTCGAGTGTTACGATATAGGATCTGATGGGATGGAATGCAGGTATTGCATCCTTGAGCGCACGTATTTCACGTTCCCTTGTTTCCTCGTTATCGAGACTGAGGCAGACCTGTATGAAAATGATTCCGTCATCGGGGCCTATGACGAAATCTATTTCGTATCCTCTTGGGGTCCTGCCATAGGTGATTTTATCCTCACCGAAGAGGCGTATCAGATGAATGGCTACTATATTCTCAAGTATCAGCCCGGGAGATAGCTTCTGCGGTGAGAGCGCTTTTGCGAAAGAGTGGTCTGCCAGATAGACTTTCTTCTCGTTTGTATTGGTCTGAGCGATGCTGTAGCTGCGTATCGGAACTAGTACCACGAAGAATGCATCGACGAAATATGAAAGATATTCCCCTGTTGCTTCCTTTGATGTTCTTATCTGCATTCCTCTCAGCCTCTGATACAGCTTTGTTGTGCTGAGCTTTGATGACATCTGGCCGGCAAGGATTGTCATCATGATCTTCACCGCGATTGTATTCGTGACCTTGTATCGCTCGATGATATCCCTGAATACAATATCGTTCGCGGTGTCCTGAAGGTATCTTGTCACATTCGGTGGTAAGAACATGAGTGACTCCGGAAAACCTCCTGTCGTCATATATTCCCTGAATGCTTTCAGCAGCAATGCCCTGCCTCCTTCGCTGGATGGCATGCTGCTGTCTATGGCCTTTGCTCTGAGGTATTCGGCGAATGAATATGGATACAGGTGCCATGACATCTTCCTTCCTCCCATGACAGTGGAGACTTCACGTTCCAGAAGCTTTGCGCTTGATCCTGTGATATTGATCTCACACTGGCGGGTATTCATCAGCCGGTTCACAAAATGCTCCCAGGAATTGAGATTCTCGATCTCATCGAAGAAAAAGAAGACCTTCTGGTTTTCCATTTCCGGATAGAGGGAATAATAGGCATCTGCAACGATCCCAGGCTGTCCATGCCTGAGTTCGATGAGCCGGTCATCGGAGAAGTCAATGAAGCAGATTGCCTTTCTGCTGATTCCCTGTGAAAGAATTTCCTTTTCTCTCTGCAGCATGACCGTTGTTTTTCCGCAGCGTCTGATTCCTATCAGTGTTGTTGCTTTCCTGGGAATACGTTCGATGGCTATATCCCTCTGCACGATCTCCATGAGAGGCAGCTGCTGATGCTCGATTATTATTTCCTGAAGCGTTTCTTTCAGTGCCATGATATGAGTATAAAGCAGGAATACCAAACCGTACAGTAATTAAGGATGGTTTTTATCAAAACCGGAAGTAAAATCAGGACGGTTTTTGTTAAAACCGGCAGTAAAATAAGGATGGTTTGGCTTCAGCTCCTGTAGTCACTGCGTATGAAAGGTTCTCTGATTCGTTCTTCTATGAGCGCTCTGTATTTTCCTGGATGCCTGTACGCGTTGCCGTGGACTTCCGTTT
>CALXKY010000085.1 GCA_944389055.1 uncultured Spirochaetaceae bacterium
GACGGGAGCCCGCGATTGAAGAAGGTCGATACCTATACCGACGGCGCCTGCTCCGGCAATCCAGGACCCGGAGGATGGGGAGCCATCCTGAAGTTCGGGGAGGCTGAGAAGGAGATCTCAGGAGGCGAGGCGGCAACTACCAACAACCGTATGGAACTCATGGCGGCAATCGAGGCTCTTTCAATCCTGAAGGAACCATGTGCCGTCGATCTGTATTCCGATTCGAAATACCTCGTTGATTCCGTTGCCAAAGGCTGGCTCCTTGCGTGGGAAAAGGCCGGATTCGTCCGCCGTGGCAAGGCTGTTCCCAATACGGATCTCTGGAAGAGGCTTCTTCCGCTCATCCGGGAGCATCGTGTAACGTTCATATGGGTCAAGGGCCATGCGGATAATCCTTATAACAACCGCTGCGATGAGATGGCAGTGGCTGAATGGAAGAAGTTCAGAAGCTGATTCCTGAGAGGTCTTCTCTGCCGAGAAGCTCCTCCGGCCACCAGAGGCGCGGCGGCTCTGTCCAGAGCCTTTCCCTGGTTTTCTCCGCTTCAGTGGCCTTAGGTGCTATCGCATTGAAGAAGCTGCTGTATGGTGCGAGCGCGCTGAGGGCTGTCCGGTTCTCGGGATCACGCCTGAGCACCTCGCGTGCGATACGGGCCGCATCGGCTTTCCTTCCGATCGTGACGTAGTGATCGAGGAGCATCGTGCGTATCGTCATATTCCCCGGATCCTCGGCAAGAATTCCCTCAAGCTCCATCTCGTATGCGTGATAGCGCTTCTCAGACCGGAGCGCATATGCCTTCAGATAGCGGAATCTCAGATACTCCGGGAAGATCTCAAGGGCCCTGTCCGCTGTCGTTATGGCAGCTTCGGCATCCCCTGATTCAAGCTGGAAGTATGCAAGGTTGTAATAGAGCTGCGGCGTCTCAGTCTCGGCGACGGCTTCTTCATAGAATCCGGCTGCTTCATCCCCGTGGAGGCCGTGGGCTGCTGCAAGATATGGCTCTGACAGATCCTCATAGGAGATGCTGCTGCACGAAGCGATGAAAAGCACGGCTGCCGCCGTGAGCGCCGTCAATGCATGATTCAGATGTTTCCAATGCCGTTTACCCATGCTTACTGCATGTTAGACCATATCAGTGCGTCAATCAATGCGTCACGGAGTGGGAAAGCATCACGCCTTCTGCTATACTCACAGCAGAGGTGAGAAATGAATATAGTACTTCTTGGCCCTCCCGGGGCCGGCAAAGGCACTCTTGCTGCTCTTCTGAAGAAAGAGCTTGACGTCCCGCATATCTCCACGGGGGATATATTCCGCTCAAACATCAAGAACGGCACTGAGCTTGGAAAGAAAGTCCAGGGTATCCTCGCATCGGGTTCCCTCGTTCCCGATGAGGTCACGATCGAGATGGTCCGCGCAAGGCTCGGTGAGGATGACACGGCATCCGGGTACATCCTCGATGGATTCCCGCGCACCATCAGGCAGGCAGAAGCGCTCGATGAGATGGATGAGATCGATGCGGTCATAAACTTCGTGCTCGACGATGAGGAAGTCGTGAAGAGGCTTTCAGGCCGCCGCCTCGCTCCGTCGACAGGCAGGATCTATCATATCATCACCAATCCTCCTAAGAAGGAAGGCTTCGACGATGAGACCGGAGAGCCGCTTATCCAGCGCGATGATGACAAGCCGGAGGCTATCAGGCACCGCCTTGACGTCTACAGGGAGGAGACAGCACCGCTTATCGGTTACTACCGCGGAAAGGGCAGGATCATAGATATCGATGCAGCTCCCGCTCCGGAAGAGGTCCTCAAGGCCGTTCTCGCAGCACTTAAGGCCTGAAAATGCAAGCCATGAACGCCTCTCGGTGATATATTCATTGAGAGGCGTTTTAATGATCAGAGCATTCTTCTCATATTCAGAGCCATTCGTATCGCCATTCTTCCCCGGAAAGGGAGAGATGACGGAGTTCTCAATCGCATTCTCATCCGATCCGGATGCAGCCATCCTCCGCTCGGATGATGACAATGGGCTTGTGTCCTCATATGCGATGCGTAAGAAAGGGACATTCAATGGAGCGGTTCTCTATTCTGCTTCCGCGCCGGTGACGACGTGCGAGGGTCTCTTCCATTTCTACTTCGCATTCATTTCAGACGGAGTGAGCTGGTATTATTCGAAAGCCGGAATCACAAGGAATGTCCCGAAGCTTTCAGACAGGTTCTCAGTGATTCCTTCGCTTGAGGCGCCGCAATGGGTCGCGTCTTCCACCTGCTATCAGATATTCCCGGACCGTTTCTTCAGAGGCGATGAGGACTGCGGAAGAAGGGAAGGCGAGTATGAGTTCGATGGCGGACGCGTGACCACTCCTCCGTTCGATTCTGTTCCGAAGCCGTTCTCAGAAGCACGCTGTCTCGATTTCTACAATGGCGATCTGAAGGGCATTGAGGATAAGCTTCCGTATCTCGCGCAGCTGGGTATCACCGCAATATACCTCAACCCGATAAACGATGCGCGTACTGTCCACCATTACGATGCTGTGGATTTCATGCATGTCGATCCGAAGATCGGAGGTGATGAGGCATATATGCGCCTTATAGAGAAAGCGCACTCGATGGGTATCCGCATCATCCTTGACATCTCCATAAACCATACGGGCACAGAAGCCATCTGGTATAAGAAGGCTCTCTCCGATCCCGGTTCCCCCGAACACGGCTTCTACTACTTCGATGGCACCAGTGCTCGCTGCTGGCAGGGCGTGAAGACGCTTCCCCAGCTCAATTACCGTTCGGAGGAGCTGAGGAACAGGATCTACCGCCGTCCGGACTCTGCTATGCAGAAGTATCTGCAGCCGCCATTCAATCAGGATGGGTGGCGCCTTGATGTAGCGCCGGAGCTTGGCAGGACCGGAAGCGATCAGATGACGATGGAGGTCTGGCGTGAGGTCAGGAAGAGCCTGAAGGCAATGAAGAAGGATGTCTATCTTGTCGGTGAGGACTGGGACGACAGCACCGAGTACATGCAGGGCGATACATGGGATGCAACGATGAACTACTATGGGTCATCACGTCCCCTGAGGTCCTGGATGGGAGAGAGGGACAGATTCCTGACGCCGGGCTGGGGCCATGATCCAGAGCACGAAGCGAACTGGACTGGGGAGGAGGTCGTGAAGGCGCTGCAGGATGCCATAGCCTCCGTTCCTGATCAGGCGGCATTCTTCGAGATGAATCTCCTCGACAGCCATGACACGCCGCGTCTCCATAACAACAGGGCAGTCTTCCAGCGTGATGTGTATATCGGGTGCGTGCTTGCGTATTTCTCGCTTCCTGGCATGCCGAGCATCTACTACGGCGATGAGAACCTCCTCGATGGTGAGATGGGGTCGGTCGAGGCTTCGCGCTATCCTATGTGCTGGGATGAAAGCCGCTGGGACATGAAGGTCCATGAAGCCTACAGGCGCATGGCCGAGCTGAGGAAGTTTCCCTTCTATGCATATTCCGCCGTCCGGCTCGAGGCCATCGACAGAGAGGCCTTCGCGATAGAGCGCATCGCTGCAGGAAGCGCCGCACTCACGATCGTGAACAGGTGCCCGAGGGAACGCTCTGTTCAGCTTCCGCTTTTCGCGATGCCATCAGGCAATGCTTCGCTCTGGTATGGTGAAGCGGAGGCCACGATATCCGGAGACTATCTATCGGTAAGGCTTCCCGCATTCTCCAGCGCAGTCATCATCCTCTCTGAAAAAGGCAGCGTTGTACGTGCTTAGCGGTGTTGCATAAAGAGACTGCTGTTCACATAATAGGCCAAGGAGTTTTTCCATGGCCTATTTCTATAAGGATCTCTCGCGCACTTTCAGCGAGTACCTTCTCATCCCAGGATATTCTTCAGCGGAATGCATACCGGCTAACGTCTCTCTCAGGACACCTCTTGTGAAGTTCAGGAAGGGGGAGGAGCCACGGCTTCATCTCAATATACCGATGGTCAGCGCTATCATGCAGGCTGTATCGGGCGAGAAGATGGGCGAGGCGCTTGCACGTGAAGGCGGTATTGCCTTCATCTACGGATCGCAGACAGCCGATGATGAAGCGGAGATGGTCCGCCGCGTGAAGGCGTATAAAGCGGGGTTCGTTGTATCAGACAGCAATCTCAGCCCTGACAGCACCCTTGCCGATGTCCTTGAGCTTACGAAGCGCACAGGGCATTCAACGATTGCGATCACATCCGACGGATCCCCGACAGGAAAGCTTGAAGGCGTTGTCACCTCCCGTGATTACCGCATCTCTCGCATGGGTGTAGAGACGCCTGTGCGTTCATTCATGACGCCTGCGGAGCGTCTTGTCACGGGACGCGAAGGCATAACGCTTTCGGAGGCGAATGATATCATCTGGGAGCATAAGCTCAACCAGCTCCCGATCGTTGACAGCGAGGGCAGGCTCTCATCCTTCGTATTCAGGAAGGATTACTCTGTTCACAAGGAGAATCCAAGCGAGCTTCTCGATGGCAGCAAGCGCTACATCGTTGGCGCTGGAATCAACACACGCGACTATGAGGAGCGCGTTCCGAAGCTTGTCGAAGCAGGGGCCGATGTTCTCTGCATCGATTCCTCCGAGGGTTTCTCGGAGTGGCAGAAGAGGACGCTCGGATGGATCAGGGAGAAGTACGGAGATTCCGTCCTGGTCGGTGCCGGCAATGTCGTTGACAGGGAAGGATTCAGGTTCCTTGCCGAGTGCGGCGCAGATTTCATCAAGGTCGGCATCGGCGGAGGCTCAATCTGCATCACGCGCGAGACGAAGGGAATCGGACGAGGTCAGGCCAGTGCACTGATCGAGGTCGCAGCTGCGCGCGATGAGTATTTCAATGAGACGGGCATCTATGTGCCTATCTGCTCTGACGGCGGCATCGTCTTCGACTACCACATAACGCTTGCGCTTGCCATGGGTGCGGATTTCGTCATGCTTGGACGCTATTTCGCCCGTTTCGATGAGTCTCCTTCGGCGCTGGTCAACATCAATGGCAATTATCTCAAGGAATACTGGGGTGAAGGTTCCCAGAGAGCCCGCAACTGGCAGCGCTACGATCTCGGCGGGGACAGGAAGCTTTCATTCCCCGAAGGTGTCGATTCCTATGTCCCGTACGCGGGTTCGCTCAAGGACAATGTCGCACTCACCGTCTCGAAGATCAAGTCGACGATGTGCAACTGCGGCGCCCTTACGCTCAGCGAGCTCAGGGAAAAGGCGAAGCTGACGGTTGTCAGCGCTACTTCCATAAAGGAAGGCGGTGCGCATGACGTCATACTCAAGGATAGGGAAACAGTGTCAGCTAAGTACTGAGAGGGCACTTGCAACAAGAATACATCTATGCTAAGGTAGCATAGTCCGGAGGATTAGCTCAGCGGGAGAGCGCTTGCCTTACAAGCAAGATGTCACAAGTTCAATCCTTGTATCCTCCATCGGAAAAGCTCCTTGCACTGCAGGGAGCTTTTTCATCATCCGTACTTTCCCTGTACCATTCCTGTACCGGGCGGAGATGGAGGGCGTGGCATGAGGTTTGAGGATATAAGGGATACGGGTCATCCGCTGTACGGGAAGGCACTGGAGCTCTATGGGCTCAGCTTTCCGTTCCATGAGCAGAGGGAGCGTCCATCGCAGGACCGCATCCTTTCCGACAGGGAATATCATTTCAGCCTTGTGCATGAAGGCGGAGACTTCGTTGCTCTTGTCCTCTTCTGGGAGACGGGGGATTTCATATATGCCGAGCATCTTGCCGTGCTGCCGGAGAAGAGGGGATGCGGATATGGCCAGAGAATCCTTGAATGCCTCGGCAGAAGGGGAAAGCCTCTGATCCTTGAGATCGATCCTCCTTCTGACAGCATTTCAGAAAGGCGTAAAAGCTTCTATCTCAGGTGCGGTTTCCATGAGAATCCTTTCCATCATATCCATCCTCCCTATCATGAAGGCTTTGATGGCCACGAGCTTACCGTGATGACGTATCCCCGGACGATATCCGCCGAGCTGTACGGAACATTCTTCGCATATCTCCGCCAGAGGGTCATGGCAGATGCCTTCTGACAGGTGCTGAGGTTGCAATTATCCATCCCTCCTGATAGATTCTTCTCCTGATGGCTTCTGCCTTGCGGCAGTGGCCTGTTTTCATCTGAAAGAGGTTCTGAAATGGAGAAAAAGCTCGGGCTTACGGATCTGCCAGTGGTTTTCCTTGTTGCCATGGTCTGCTGCTTCCTCTGGGGAAGCGCGACACCTTCCATCAAGGTGGGGTATCAGATATTCGGTATAGACAGCACTGATACGATGTCGATCATACTCTTTGCAGGAATAAGGTTCTTCATCGCGGGAATCCTCATCATACTCTTCCAGTCGCTGATGGCAGGCCATTTCATAAAGCCGGAGAAAGGATCATTTCCATCGATCATCAAGCTGAGCCTGGCGCAGACCATGATCCAGTATTTCTGCTTCTATGTCGGACTGGCTCACACAAGCGGCGTTACAGGTACGATTCTCTCGGGCACTTCAGGATTCTTCTCGATAATCCTCGCCTGTATCATCTTCAGGTACGAGAAGCTCACGAAGCCTAAGATCATAGGCTGTCTGATGGGTGTGCTCGGCGTTGTCATAATGAATCTTTCCTTTGATGGAGGCACATCATTCCATTTCGCCCTGAACGGGGAATTCCTTCTCCTTCTTGCGTCCGTTTCGCTCGCGGTTTCAAGCATCCTCGTGAAGAAATACTCGGTCCGCTTCAGCGTAGTCATGCTTTCTGGCTACCAGTTCATCGTGGGAGGACTCGTGATGATGGCAGCTGGCTTCGCGCTCGGGGGACGGATGGATCTTGTGCCGCAGTTCTCGGCATACATCCTCCTTCTCTATCTCTCGCTGATCTCCGCAGTTGCATATACGCTCTGGGGAATGCTGATGAAGAACAATCCCGTAAGCCGGGTCTCCATATTCAACTTCATGATCCCGCTTTTCGGAGTGCTGCTCTCGGCCATCTTCCTCGGAGAGGTTGAGCAGGCTCTTGCCTGGAACAAGCTGGCGGCCCTGGTGCTGGTCTCTGCCGGTATCTATGTCGTCAACAGGAAGGCTAAGGAAGCGTAAGGCTTTCCCTTTGCTCTTCTTTGGTTTAAGCTTCTCATTGGTGGTGGATAGTGGCTGACAGGTATATCATAGTATTCTTCATCTATGCGTTCCTCGGATATGTATCCGAAGTGATCTTCTGCTCCGTGCCTCAGCGGCGGTTCGTGAATAGGGGATTCCTCTATGGGCCCTGGCTTCCGATCTACGGATTCGGTGCGATGATAGTCCTCATCATACTCCATCCGTTCGCATCGTATCCCGTGCTTGTCTTCATCATGGGGTTCCTGTTCACATCATGCCTTGAATACTTCACTTCATGGCTTCTTGAGAAGCTCTTTTCAGTGAAGCTCTGGGATTATTCGAAGCACAAGGTGAACATAAACGGGCGTGTCTGTCTCCGCAACTCCCTGCTTTTCGGCATCATGTCGCTTGCCGTGGAGTACCTTGTCCAGCCTTGGGTCGGCCGGATCGTCGGATCCATCAGCCCGATGGTCATTCATCCTCTTGCTGTCCTTCTTTCGGCCCTCTTTGCAGCAGACCTCTCGCTTTCAGTCGTGAAGATGAAATCCTTCCGCGATGGGCTCGCTAAGATCCGTGCGTTCCGCCAGGAGGCAGAAGAGCGTGTCCGTGCGCTACAGGGTGAGGGTAAGGCCGAGCTTGCGGACGAGCTCAGGGAACGGCTTGAGGCTATGCTTGAACGCTACAAGGACAGCGTCAGGCATTCTGCACGCAGCGTCATACTTTCCAACCCGTCCATCTCATCCCGCAATGAGGAAGTGCAGCGCCAGCTTATCCTTCTCCACGAGTGGGCTATCGAGAGGCGTGCAATGAAGAGACGGCACCGCGATGAGCTCCGGAAAATGGATCAGGATCATATCGATGCAATAAGGAATGCCGGCAGATGACAGAATACAGGAAGATATATGATGAGGTGG
>CALXKY010000086.1 GCA_944389055.1 uncultured Spirochaetaceae bacterium
TTCTCAGGGCAGATGCCCTTCGTTCCGATGGCTTCATCGAAGAAGTATCTCAGGCGCGGTATGAATGTAAGAGGGCCTCCGAGATAGACGACATTGCCCTCGATCTTCCTTCCCTGCGCGAGTCCCGCAATCGTCTGGTTGACAACAGCGACGAGTATCGAGGATGCGATATCCTCCGTCTTCGCACCCTGGTTGATCAGCGGCTGGATATCCGACTTGGCGAAGACGCCGCACCGCGACGCTATCGTGTATATCTCCGTTGATTTCTCGCTCAGGGCATTCATGTCTTCCATACCAATGCCAAGAAGCGTTGCCATCTGGTCTATGAATGCACCTGTGCCACCTGCGCATGTGCCGTTCATCCTGACTTCGAGCCCATGCCTGAGGAAAAGGATCTTCGCATCCTCTCCACCGAGCTCTATGATCGTATCAGTATCGGGTATGAATGCCTTTGCTGCAGTCCTTGTCGCATAGACTTCCTGCACGAATGGGATACCGGCAGCTTCCGAGAGTCCCATGCCTGCAGAACCTGAAAGGGAGATGACCGCTTCGGCATCTCCGATCTCATCCATCATCGCCGTAAGCATCTCACGGCCTTTCTCTATGATCTGGGAGCGATGGCGCTGGTAATCGCTGTAGACGAGGGTGTTATCTTCACCGAGTGCCACAGCCTTCATTGTCGTAGAACCGACATCGATTCCGATTTTCAGCATATCAGTAAGAGAAATTTATATAAAATCGTGATAATGGGCAAGGGCTTTCATTGTGCTATATCACTGCAGTGGCTATGTATACGGCAGTCATGACAGCCGCCGCAGGAACGTAGGACAGGAAGAATCCCTTCCATTGGGCGCGTGGCAGCGAAGAAAGCGCCGCCGCTGCCGTAAGCGATACCCAGAGCGATCCTGCATTGACGGCTTCAAGCAGCATGAGGCTTCCTGCACCGGCTCCGGAGATGACCGAGGCAACGGGGAAGCTTCCGAGAACGGCGGAGGCAAGCAAGGCCTTCCAGAATGCTCCTTCTTCCAGCAGTGGCGCCAGCACTGGTCCAAGGCAGCTTCCCGCCACTGAGAAAAGCAGCGTGGAAGCAAAGAGGGACCAGTCCGCTTTCAGGAACGCGCTTCTGTCGAACACGAGAAGGAGGGCTGCCGTGAAAATCACGATATCAGGCCACTGGAATAGCGAAAGGGAGGTGAGGAAGACCACCGCAGCAAGGCAGACGTAGAGCATCCTCAGTCCTCTGTTCCCTTCCTGCGGCGCGGCATCCTCAGTGATGTATGTCCTTTCCGTAAGGCGGCGTCCGAGGATTGCCGGCACCATCAGCGCTGCGACCGGTATGGACAAGAGGAAGAACGGGAGCATCGATGCAATGAAGGATGCCTCTCCGATTGATTTATGCAGCATCATGCTCTGAGGACTGCCTGCCGGAAGAATCATGCCGCCTGCAGCGGAGGCAATGGCTATGAGCGCTGTGAAGCGCGGGATGAATTCCTTCCTCTCCTGCTTATCAAGCACTTCTGACGCGGCCGGTACGAGGGAGGCCACGGCAAATGGCGAGGAGACGAATGGGGACAGCAGCATCGAAACCGCCGCGAAGAACGCCGCCTCGGCTCCTATGTGCGTGAATGCTCCCGCGGTCCTTCCGATGGAGGCCATCAGCCCCTCCTTCCTTATGCCGCTGAGCGTGAGCGTCATGACGAACATCGCCGCAATGCCGTTCCATCCCATGGAGACGATCATCTCGCCGGTCGGCAGGGAGACGATGAATGAAAGGAGCATGACGATGAGCGCGATGCAGGGGAGGACCAGTTTCCGCTTATCAGGCATTCTCATCCGTTATTTCCCTTCCCATCGGATCGAATGAATAGACTTCAGTCTCCCTGACAGCTTTATCGATGATGCTGTCCATGCCGAGATCCTCGAAGTGCTTCCTTGCCACTTCCTTCACTGGCCGTGTGACAGGATGCTTCGGGGAGAATACGACGCAGCAGTCCTCATAGGGGAGTATCGAGGTCTCATAGGAGCCGATCCTCCTTGCCTTCTCGGTTATCTCCTCCTTGTCCATGCCTGCAAGAGGCCTGAGAACGAGAAGCTCCGTCATGCTGTCTGTGAAGCTCATTGCGTCCAGGGTCTGGGACGCAACCTGCGAAAGCGCTTCGCCCGTGACGATGGCAAGTGCACCGTTCTCCTTCGCAAGCTTTTCCGCTGTCTGCATCATCGCGGCACGGAACATCAGCGTCGCTTCCTCCTCATAGCCATGGTCGCGGATATATTCCTGCCCTTCGGTGAAAGGCACGACGAAGAGCCTCAGTCCTCCGAGATACGGCGCTATGATGGAGGCAAGCTTCTTCACCTTCTCAAGCGCGAGCTCCGATGTATAGGGGTAGGCATGGAAGTAGATTGCATCGAGCTTCATCCCGCGCTTTGCCATCATATATCCCGCCACGGGGCTGTCGATGCCGCCGGAGAGGAGCAGCATCCCCTTGCCGGCAGTTGCGTAGGGCAGTCCGCCTTCGCCTTTCTCCTCGCCCGTGTAGAGATAGACACCGTTCCTGATCTCGCAGGTAAGCGTGTGCTGCGGATGGCGGAGATCCACTGTCATATCAGGAAAGAGGGAGAATACGGCATCAGCAAGCTCGCAAGCCATATCATGGGAATTGAGGGGGAATGCCTTATCCTCCCTCTTGACCGTCACGCGGAATGTGTCCCCGTTCCTGAAGTCTGAGGAGGCGAGTATCTCCTTCGCCTTCGCTATGATCCCATCCACGCTCTTCTCAGCCTGGTGGGCCCTTGCGAATCCCGTGATTCCCGGTGTCGTCTTCAGCGCCTTCTCCACAAGCTCATCCGGCGCTTCATCGCTGATCCTGGCATAGAGCCTTCCTTTCTGCTTCGTTATATCCGAATGGTAGGGCCTGAGCTTGTTCTTTATGTTATGCCTGAGCTGCTTCTCAAAGAGATTCCTGTTTCCGCCCTTGAGGGATATTTCCCCTTCCTTGATGAGGTAAAGCTTATCTGCCATCTGCTGTTTCTCCGATTATCCTTATCAGTTCCATGCATTCCTCGTCGGTCGTGCTGTTCGACATCGAGATCCTCACGGCATTGCGTGCCGCATCGGGGCTGAATCCCATGCCGAGGAGTATTCTCTCTCCTTCACCCCTGGAATTGTTCGAGCATGCGGATCCTGCCGAGACATATACGCCCCTGTCGGAGAGAATCCTCGTGTAGACCTCTGAAGGAAGCTTCGATGCGAATGATATGATATAAGGCGATGAATTGACAGGGGAGAGGATCCTGAAGCCCCTTTCCATGAGCGCTGTGACGATCATGTCCTTCCTGCGCTTCGCTTCCGCATTCTTCTCCGCGCGTCCATCCATCCACTCCTCAAGCGCGGCCCTGAAGGCGGAGATGGCTGGCAGGTTCTCCGTGCCGCCCCGCTTCCCCCTTTCCTGACCGCCCGCCTGGGCAAGGGGACGGAATGATGAGGGATTCCTGAGGTACAGCATCCCGATTCCCCTGGGCCCGTTTATCTTGTGCGCAGAGAAAGATGCGCCATCTATGCCAAGATCCGCAGCGCTGTAATCGGTCTTCCCGAGTGCCTGGACCGAGTCGGAGAAGAAGAATATCCTCCTCCTTCCTGCCTTCTCATATTCCCTTACAGTCTCCACGAGTTCCTTCACCGGTTCGATTGCACCTGTGACATTGCTGACGGCCATGATGCCGACGAATTTCGTGTCCGGCGTAAGCTCGGCCCTGAGATCGTCCGGATCAACCGTTCCTCCCTTTGCCTTCAGCACCGCGGTCTTCCAGCCATACTGACGGAGAAGCGGAAGCCATGACGCCACGGCTTCGTGCTCGGCTGATGAGATGATGATCTTCCCCGGAGTCGTGAAGAGAAGGGAAGAGACCGCTGCCGCAATCGATTCAGTCGCACCTGACGTGAAGAACAGCGAGGAAGCGGGAACTTCCATGAGGGATGCGATGCGCTCCCTTTCCTCTTCGAGTTTCTTCCTTGCCTCCAGTCCCGGCCTGTGCACCGATGACGGATTGCCCCAGCATCCAAGGGATGCTTCGGTGTATGCATTCAGCGCCTTCCCGGAAATCCTTGTAGTCGCCGCGTTATCGAAATAGAGATCCATGGCAATAGATTAGACAGATATTCATTTTCTTTTGCAAGGCGGTTATCATGAAGCGCATGGAAAGGATCTTCAGCGTACCCCTGAAGGGCGGTGCAGTAACGGATGTCTATTCGGCGTTTTCCCTTGCGGAGCTCCATGAGAGCCTCCGTGCAATGGGGAGCAGCATGCTCTTTGTTGCGGATGACAATACGGAGCGCTTCCTCCCGGACTGGGCAGAGCGCGTCATACTTCCTCATGGTGAGCGCTGGAAGAACTGGGAATCGGTGGACCGCATACTCAGCGCAGCACTCTCCTCAGGCCTTGCCCGTGATTCTGTCTTCGTCGGCGTGGGCGGAGGCGTGATCCTCGATATGGCAGCCTTTGCCGCATCCATCTACATGCGGGGTGCCAGGGCTGTCCTCGTCCCGACCACGCTCCTTGCGATGGTCGATGCGACGCTTGGCGGCAAGACAGGCATCGACTACGGCGGCGGAAAGAACCTCGTCGGCACATTCTTCCCTGCCGAGAGCGTGCTCATCCTTCCGGATGTGCTGGAGACGCTGCCTGAGAGGGAATACAGATGCGGGCTGGGAGAGGTCGTGAAGCATGCATTCCTTTCCAGCAGCAGAAGGCTCTATGATTTCCTTGCCGATAACAGGGAAAGGGTGCTTGGCAGGGACAGCAGTGTCATGGAGGAGATGATCAGGCTTTCCCTTGAGGTGAAGATCGATTACATCACCCGCGATCCCGAGGAGAGGAAAGGCATACGCTCAGCTCTCAATCTCGGGCATACGTTCTCCCACGCGCTTGAGGCTGCCGAGGATTTCTCCATCTCCCACGGCGAAGGCGTGGCCTGGGGTACGGCGGCCGCTTTCAGAGTCGGCAGAGACAAGGGAATCACCGCTTCGGATTATGCCGATGAGGCGATCAGGCTCATCGAGGATTACGGCTTCGATACATCATTCCGCCTGCCTGGGAATCTCTTCCCTTCATTCATGGATGCAGTGAGCAAGGATAAGAAGAAGAAAGGCGGGAGCGTGAAGTTCGTCCTCATGGAAGGACAGGGGAAGCCCGTGCTCATTCCGCTCGATGAGGATGCTGTCAGGAAGGCTGTGCTGTCCTGAACCCGGGTGCTGAGGCGAGGATCCTATCTGCCTCTCCGGATTTCTTTCCTTCCTTTGTTTTGAGAACCTTCACAAGATGCGCGGCTTCAAGCTTGCTTGTGAGCACCTTGCTGTAGTTCATCTCATCCTCGAGGGATGAATAGTCTGTGCTGCCTCTGAGATAGGCGTCGAGGAATTCCTTCATCGGCAGCGTATTCTTCTCTATATTCGCCCTGAGCGTGCTTCCCGCATCCCCGATGGCCTGCAGCAGCGCTTCAAGCTCATCATCAGCCTCGCCGTATCTGCCGGCAGCAATGAGGTATCTCAGCCTGTTCGTCATGTAGTACGGTCTGAGCCTGGTGCTTCTCCCTGAAGCCATGAATGCTTCGTCTATGATCCTGATAGCCTCGGTGGGGTTGCCGGCTGCTGAATAACCATCTGCCAGATATGCGTATGATGCAAAGCCATCAAAGCTCTTCTTGTCCGTCTTCTCAGCCACAGGCCTGTATGCCTCGATGAATTCCGCAGGCTTCATCTCATGGAACAGCAGTCCCAGCAGCTTCGTATTCTCGGATGAAGCCACGATGTTCCCTGCTGTCCTGGCTGCGAATATTCCTATGAGGGCAACGATCGCTGCCGTGACAGGCCGAAGCCACCATATGACGAAGCTCTTGAAGAAAATGACGTAGATACAAAGCAGCAGCGCTGCTGCCGCAATCACCGAAACCGTTATGAGGCTTTTCCTGAAACAGCGTATCATCTCTGACTCCCTATATGAATATACCAGCCGTACGGTGGCTTGAGGCGGCTGCGTGAAGGTGTTGCATAACATGGGATCCGGCGAATGGTCCGTCCTTTGTTGTTATGCATAACATAAACACATTGTTGAATTGGGTTTCCTGGGGACTAGAATAGTATCTGTGGGCCAGAAAAGTGGAGGGATGCAATGCTCAGGATAACTGCTCTTATGGAAAATACGCCGTCCGAGAACAAGGCGCTGATAAACGAACACGGGCTCAGCCTGCTCATAGATGATGGGCGCCATCGTCTGCTCTTCGACTGCGGTTCTGGAAGCCACTTCCTCTTCAATGCGCATAAGCTCGGAGTTTCGCTTGACGGGCTTGATGCGGTTGTGATCAGCCACAGCCACTACGATCATGCCGCAGGTTTCCGTGATTTCGCCGAAGCTGGCCACAAAGCACCGCGCCTGTATGTCGGCAAAGGTTTCTTCGAGAAGAAGTATGCGGTATCCGGCGTGCGCTATACGGATCTTTCAGCAGGCTGGGATGAGCCATTTGCGCTCTCGGAAGGATTCTCCGTGTGCACCGTGGAAGGAATGGAGGAGATCCTGCCGGGCGTGACGCTGTATCAGGGCTTCCCGCGTGTGCATGAGGAAGAGACGATACCTGAGCGGTTCGTAAGGGAAACGCCGGATGGATTCATTCCCGATGATTTTTCAGATGAGATCGCGCTTTCCGTCAGGACGGAGAAGGGACTTGTTGTCATTGTAGGCTGCTCGCATCCGGGGATAATGAATATGATCGATTCCATACGCGCCAGGGCGGGTGAGGATATATATGCGCTCTTCGGCGGCACTCATCTCGTCGAAGCCGATGATGCAAGGATCCAGAGCTCCATCTGCGGCCTCAGGTCGGATGGGGTAGGCATCATAGGAATGTGCCATTGCTCAGGGCTTCATGCGGAGGAGATGGCCAGGGAGGCGCTCGGCGCTTCTGCTTCAGGGCTGTCAGTAGGCGATACCGCTGTTATCGGATGAGAAGATGCTGAAGATAGAAGAACTGACATCGTTCTGCCAGCAGCTGGTGGATGCTGTCTCCAGGCTTCTGGGCGGCAGGACAATCAACATAATGGATCTTGATGGCATCATCATCGCTTCCACGGATAAGGAGAGGATAGGAACGCTTCATACCGGAGCACGGCATGTAGTCACTTCCGGGCATGATCTTGCCATAACGGAGAAGCTTCTGCCCAACTATCCAGGGGCAAAAGTCGGATACAACATGCCGCTGACATTCCATGGCCGCGTGTTCGGCGTCATAGGCATGTACGGAATCCCTGAGCAGGTCAGGGACATGGCCCAGCTGCTGAAGATCTATGCCGACAAATATTTCGAGATCGAAGGGACGATGGAAGCCAGGCTCCTTGATCTCTCGCTCCGGTCGAAGCTCTTCGGGCTCCTTGCGGCCGGCAACGGTGACAACGAAGGAATAGGGCGTGTGATGGAGATGCTGGATATCTCATTCTCATTTCCCGTCAGCGTCATAAGGATAGCCGGTGATAACGGGATCAGTGATTCTTTCCCTGACCGGTACGAGAAGATCGTCGATAAGCTTTCAAAGGACGGCTTCATCAATGCGCGGCGTGATTTCTGGAGCATCGAGGCTGATTCGCTGATGATCATCAGGAGCTTCAGGGAAAACGGGAATGGCGCCGGTGATCTGCCGGATCTCCCTGACTTCCAGGTGATCGCACCGCTTCCGGCAGCGGATTTCCGGGAGATAAGCCAGCGCTGCAACGATGCCAGGTGGTTCTACGGCAGCATTCCTCTGCCGGTCGTGGATCTCTCCGATCCGCAGACGCGGCTCATCTGCATGATGCATCGCACTGCTGAGGAAAATGCGGATTT
>CALXKY010000087.1 GCA_944389055.1 uncultured Spirochaetaceae bacterium
ATCCTCGATGAAATCACCGAATGTGAAATCCGATTCCTCTCCCTTCCTGACAGGGCTGTCGAAGGATACGACCTCTCCGGAAACGGACAGGAGATCGCTCACGAGCTGGGAATCCAGTCCAGTCGCCTCCGCAATATCCTCGACAGATGGATCCGATGTTTCCTTATCATGCATGATGGCCTTCTGAGCCTTCTGGATCTGCATGAGCTCATTCGACCTGTTGAGAGGAAGACGTACAGTCCTGCCCTTCTCCGAGATTGCCTTCATGATGGACTGCCTGATCCACCATACAGCATATGATATGAAATGGTAGCCCTTGTCCGGCTCGAACTTATCGAGAGCCGTTATGAGGCCGATATTGCCCTCGTTGATGAGATCTGCAAGCGGCAGTCCCTGTCCGCGGAATTTCTTTGCAACTGAAACGACGAATCTGAGGTTCGCCCTCAGAAGGCGGTCACGTGCGATCCTGTCTCCCTTCTTTGCCCTGACTGCAAGCTCATACTCTTCCTCGTGGGAGATAAGAGGAATCCTGTTTATTTCCCTGAGATAGATGGAAAGGACTTCGTTATCGCTCTCCGTCATCATCTCTTTTCTCTTTATATCTTCCATGTCATCCTCCTTGGATCGTTGGTACAAACAGATATGCAGGAAGCATGCCAAGTATCGACTAAAAGAGCTATTTCTTTATATCGCAATGAATTAGTATTATGTAGAACAGATGTGCAGAAAACAGAAAAAGGGTCATTATGACCCATCTGCGGCAAAAGCACGTCCTAGTGGGACATTATGACCCTCAGAGCGCGTCAGATAGCGAGTCAGGGTCATTCTGCCACGGAAAGCATATCTTCACCGATTCAAGGAGATTCGCACGCCCTTCCCCTGTGATGTTGAACGGAGAGTCCTCCATCGCCTCCATGAAGCTGTCATAGGCATCTTTGATGAGATCCGAGATCATATCGCCTTCCGGCAGAGAGAGCGTGAAGACGGGCTTCGAAGCGAGATATCTGAGCAGCTGATAGCGGTAGAATGATACGAACTCTGCGGTGAACTCCGCATTCCTCAGACGAGGGAGGAAGGCTTCGACATAGTCATCGAGGGCGTCCGCATAGCTGAGCATCCGCGCCTTTCTGTTACCTTCCTTATAAAGTACCAGGCTCATCGTCTTGTCCATACTTCTTACCTTCTACCGGAAAATAACAAATATATGGAAAAAGTGAAGAGGCACAGCGATAATTTTCCAAAGCACTTGCCTGCAAGCCAAAGCCTTTGTATATTCCTTATTGGCCAATGAGGCCGACTAAAGTATTAGAGGTGATACCATGAAGATCATACCGCTTGGTGACAGAGTTCTTGTAAAGGCAAAGGAAGTCGAGGAGAAGACAGCTTCCGGAATCTTCATTCCGCAGACTGCTCAGGAGAAGACGCAGATCGCAACAGTCGTTGCAGTAGGCGATGACGAGACCATCAAGGTCAAGGCCGGACAGCAGATCATCCACGACAAGTTCGCTGGAACAGCCATCAAGGACAACGGCGAGGATTATCTCATCCTCAGCTATGCAGACATCCTTGCAGTCATTGAGTAAGGCACATCCAAAGCCTGATAGAGCAGAGCGGGAAACCGCTCTGTTTTCTTTTCTCAGTAGAGGAATCTCTCTATCTTATCCCCGATGCTGCTGATGGTGACGTCCTCCGGGATGTAGCAGTCAGGCAGCGATGATATCATCAGGCGGCCATAGCTCTTGCGGAGTATCCTGCCATCGAGGATCAGGACGACACCTCTGTCCGTTTCGGTGCGTATGAGCCTTCCGAGTCCCTGCTTCAGACGGAGCGTTGCCTCTGGCACGACCATCTCCATGAATGATGAGGCTCCGCTCTTATCGATGGCTGCAGAGCGTGCCTTCACTATCGGTGTGGAGGGAACGGTGAACGGTATCTTCACGATGATGACGAGGCGGAGCGTTGAACCCGGCGCGTCGATGCCTTCCCAGAATGAGGATACAGCGAGGAGAGATGTGTCCTCCCCTTTCCTGAATGCCTCCAATAGCTGTGCGCGCGGCGTCCTGTCATCCTGGATAAGCAGCGGCGATATCCTGTCCCTCAGCGATGAGTAGACGGCATTCATCATCTTCTTGGATGTGAAGAGCACAAGCGCTCCGCCGCCTGCGGCTTCAATCGCCTCGCCTACGGCTCTTGAAACGTATTCCGTATATTCCGCCGTGTTCTCATTGGAGTATGCAGAGCCATCGGCTGGCAGGAGGAGCATCAGATTCTTCCTGTACTCGAATGGGGACGGGAAGATACCTGTCCTGACCCTCTCCTTCTCCTCCCATAGGCCCGAGCGCTTCTCGAAATACTGGAAGCTGCCGTTTACGGAGAGGGTTGCAGAGGAGAAGATCATCGAATCGAGATGCGAGACAAGCGTGCGGGACAGCACAGGACCGGTATTCATCGGAGCGAGATGTATCTCAGGCTTGCCATCATAGCCTTCCCTGGAATACGGGATCTCATCATCCCAGCGGGAGAATCCCAGCCAGTCGCGGAGCACATCTGCCTGGAGCGAGAGGGATGAGCCGTAGCGTCTGATGAGGTCGACGAAGATCTCATTTGATTCAGCAGGATGATCGCTGTATCCGGATGCGATGGAATTGCCTATCCTCTCCAGCTCCGCAGCTATGGCCTCACCGGATGGCCTGATTGTCTCTCCATGCAATGAATAGTATTCAGGCGTGAAGAGGACTTCCTTCTCTCCGGAGGATGCAAGCGTCAGAGCGATGATGCGGTCAAGCTGGCCAAGCATCGTCCTGAGGTGGGCAATCGCATCCTTCAGGGCCTTTCCGCTCCCCCTCTCCTTTTCCTCTGTGGAGAGGAAATCGATGATGGAAGCCGAACCGAAACGCTTCTCCTTGCGCGTGAGATAATCGAGGATGCGTCCTGCATGATAGGACGAATATACGCGTGACATCACATCAGTAGCTTCAGCTTCGATATGATGGGCCTCATCCATGATTACGGCACTGTAGCCTGGAAGCACCGCATCCTCATCGAATGAGAGACCTGCTTCATCCCTGTTCTTCGCATCGAGAAGCAGGAGATGATGGTTCGTGACAATGAGCCTGGCTTTCTGGGCATTCCTTCTTGCGCTGTAGTAGAAGCACTCCGAGACAAACGGGCAGCGGTATCCGAGACAGTCCTTGTCATCGCATGAATAGCTGAAGAAGAAATCTGGAGGAACATCTGCCGGCAGATTCTGGAACACACCGGTCTCCGTCTCCGTTACCCACGCCTCGAACTTCAGCTCCATGTCAGTGCGTTCCTCGCCTCTTGCGCTCTTCTCGTTGCGGGCATCCATGAAACGCCGGAGGCAGAGGTAGTTGCCGCGTCCGAAAAGGACCGCTGTCTCCACCTCCAGCCCAAGCGCATCCATGACAAGAGGTATGTCCTTATCATAAAGCTGCTTCTGCAGCGTGATCGTGCTTGTCGCGATGACGAAGCGGCGCGATCTGTCAGAAGCGATTGAGAGAATGACAGGAACAAGATAGGCAAAGCTCTTGCCCGTCCCGGTTCCGGCCTCGATGATCGCATGGGCATGATCCGAAAGCGCTCCGCTGACAAGCTCAGCCATCTCAAGCTGGCCCTCACGGAACGAATAGGAAGGAAGCGCGGCTTCAAGCGCTCCGCCGGGGGAGAAGATGGAATCTATATCCATCACTTCTCCTCTCCATCGATCCGGAGATCCTGCATGCGCCTCGTTATCGTCTTGCGTCCGATTCCGAGAAGCTCTGCGGCCTTTGTCTTGTTGCCCTTCGCATACGATATCGTCTCGAGTATGAGGCGCTTCTCCGCCTCATCGAGCGTTATGGGAAGATCGAAGGAAATACGGCTGCCGCTTCCCGTCTCCCGGATCTGCTCCGGAAGGTCATCCTTGTCTATCATGCTTCCGCGCGCAAGCACGACGGCCGATTCAACCGCATTCTTCAGTTCCCTGATATTGCCTGGCCATGAGTACGCGAAGAGAGCCTTCCTCGCAGCTGGAGTGAAACCTTCGATCTTCCTTTTGTCTTCCTTGTTGAATGTCTCCAGAAATGATGCTGCGAGAAGATCTATATCTTCCTTGCGCTCCCTGAGCGGCGGGACTTCGATCCTGACGACATTGAGCCTGTAGTAGAGATCCTCGCGGAAACGTCCTTCCTTCACTTCCTTCGCAAGATCGCGGTTGGTCGCGCAGATGACGCGCACATCCACTGATATCGGCTTCTCTCCTCCTACGCGTTCAAACTCGCGTTCCTGGAGAACCCTCAGGAGCTTCACCTGCGTGGACGGGTCGATCTCCCCGATTTCATCGAGGAATATCGTGCCTCCGTCGGCAAGCTCGAAGCGTCCCTTCTTCATCGATACGGCGCCGGTGAATGCTCCTTTCTCATGGCCGAAGAGCTCATCTTCCAACAGCGATGCTGAAAGCGCTGCGGCATGGACTTTCACGAAAGGCTTGTCAGAACGCGATGAGAGCGCGACGAGTGCATCTGCTACAAGCTCCTTACCAGTCCCTGACTCACCAGTGACAAGCACTGTCGCACGGGTATCGGCAACCTGCGATATCGTCTGCATCATCCTCGAGACCTTCTCTGAGCGTCCGATGATACGTGAGTATCCATGCTCACGCCTCAGGCGCTGTATCTCCTCAGTGAGCTTGCGGTTCTGCTCCTTCAGCTCCGAGGCTGTGATGCTCTTCCTGACGACGAGCATGAGCTTGTCAATGTCAACGGGCTTGGTGAAGAAGTCGACAGCGCCGTCCCTCATCGTCTCCACCGCCGTCTCGATCGTGCCATGACCGGTCAGGACAATCACGGGCAGCGTCGGATAGGCAGCTGCAATGCGCTTGAGAAGCTCGTAGCCATCCATCTCAGGCATCCTGAGATCCGTTATGACGAGATCGACGATGTTCTTCTGGAGCTTCTCCCAGGCTTCCCTGCCATTTGCGGCCGGAATCACCTCGTATCCTTCATCCTCGAACGCAAGCTGCAGTCCTGAAAGTATATTCTTCTCGTCATCAGCTATCAGCAGGGATGCCATCAGCTTCCTCCTTGTCGCTAAGCGCTTTCCTCTCCGATGATGGTACAGGAAGCTTTATCGTGAATACTGTTCCCTTACCCGGCTCAGAGGTCACGAAGATATCTCCGCGATGCTCCTTGATGACCTTGTAGACGACGGTAAGGCCCAGGCCTGTTCCCGATGCTTTCGTCGTGAAATAAGGCTCGAAGATCTTTCCGATATGCTCATCATCGATGCCTGTTCCCGTATCCTGGATCCTCACGGTCTCATAATTGCCATCGAGACGCACCGAGATCGAAAGCTTCCCTCCTCCGGGCATCGCCGCGAATGCATTCTCCACGATGTTCAGGAAGCTCTGCCTGAGATAGCGTGAATCCATCTCCACGCGCGGCAGGAACTTCTCGATATCCGCCTTCACATCGATATTCTTCTCCACGGCCTCCGGGGTAAGGAATGTTATGAGGTCATTCATCACATCCGCAAGAGAACCGAGCCGGAGCTCGATGTTCATCGGACGAACGGCAAAGAGGAAGTCCACAGCTATCTTGTTGAGATGATCTATCTCCTCATCTATGACGGTGAGGTAACGCTCCGCTCCTTCCGCATCAATCTGTCCGCGGCTCCGCAGAGACTTGCGCATGAGCTGAAGATGGATTTTCATGGCAGCGAGGGGATTCTTTATCTCATGGGCGATCCCGGCAGCCATCGTCGTCATCGAGGCCAGGGATTCCGTGCGTCTCAGCCTCGTCTCCTTCATGATTTCCTCCGTGATGTCCCTCACCACGATATCCGCGTAGCGTCCGCCATCAAGCTGAAGGGATGAGAAGGAGACCCTTTCCGTCCTTACCTCATCACCTTTGCTGAAGGCGAAGTCCTTCGGATCGGGTTTCTCCTTTCCTGCGAAGACATCAAGGATGAATGCCTTCACATCGGGATCGATCATCAGCTCATCAATCGCCATTCCTGGCTTCATCCGCCTCCGCCTGTCAGATGGAAGGAGATGGTATGCCGCTTTATTTACGAAAGCGATGCGCTGCTCCGGCGATACGACTATATGCCCCTCAGGAAGGGAATCTATCACGCTTGCGAGCATGTCCGCTTCATCAATCTGATCCTGGACAAGCTTCCGGAGCTCACTCTCCGGAAGGGAAGAAAGATCATCAATCACCTTCACAAGAAGCTTATTTGCCACTCGATGCCTCCCTGAGCGCGAGATCAAGCGCAGTCCTCATGCTCATATTATATGTATCAGCGCTCCTGAGAGCGGAGGAAAGGACGGACCAGGCCTTCTGAGCTGACGTTCCTCTGCCGATCTCCTCTCCTATCCTCTCTGTCACGCGTTCCCTGAAGATACCATATCCGAGTCTGTCGAGGATGCCGAATACCTCATTCTCCTGATCAAGGGTGAGCATCTTCCCTGCCAGCAGCGCGGAAGAATAGAGAGATACAGCCTCATCCGTCTTCCTGCGGTCATCCTCATCCGTGCCTTCCTCGAAGAAGAATGAGGAGAATGACGGATAGCTTGTGTAGATAGCGAACGTTTCCCCGATGAATGATGATACCGCTGCAGCTGAAAGCTCCGGGAACTGGAAGCGTCTGAGCCGCGATAGTATCGTCGGCAGGATGCGCGCGGGATGCTCGGAAATCAGGAAGAGATGACTGTGCATCGGTGGTTCCTCAAGCATCTTCAGCATGCTGTTCTTGGCTCCTTCGGTGAAATCCTCCGGATTCTCGATGATCACGCACTTCTCATCGCTGCCTTCCTCGAGCCAGTCCTGCACCGCCCTTATCTCATCGATCGTGGCTCCAGGTGTCTTCTTTCCCATCGTGAAGAAATCATCGGCGGTCCGCTGCTGAAGCGTACTGGCAATCCTGTCGATCTCATTCTCCTCTGGCATGCCATCCTCAAGCGATAGCATTATCGCATCTATTGCCTGGGCATTGGAGAAAAGAGACCCGCCCCTTCCCTCTTCGTCACGGATCCTCACCGAGCTTTTCTTCCCGTCGTACAGAGGTGCGATAGCGCCATGGTACTGCAGAAGCGTGCGGCGCACGGTGTCGATAAGGAACATGCGGCTTCTCTCAGTCCGCTGCTTCCGGAAAAGGGAGATGGCAGCTTCCGTCTCGACTCTCATATTGCGCGATGAGAGATAGAGCACGGAACGCGATCTCAGCACGGAGCGGAGCTGTTCCTCTCCTGTGAGAGCGAAGGAAGCGTCCAGAGCTGCGGTCAGCTTCGAGGATCCTTTCGGCCCACCGAAAAGCACTGCACCAGGAAGCCTCTCTTCCGCAATGAGCATCCGTATCTCATCAGCGAGCGTTCCCTGCGTTCTCGACAGCGCCTCAAGCATTGGCGCTTCCCTTCACGGCATTCACAAGCGAAGGGAAAAGCGGTGCAATGATTTCCCTGATGATCACGCTGGAATCCGTGTATGCGGAGATATCGATGAATGACTGGAAGTTGAGTATCGCAAGGATTATCGAGAGGGACACGGCTGAGGCGATGAGGCCCCATGCGAAGCCGAGCGTATGGTCAAGCGACGGTATCGTCTCGAGCACACGGCGGAGCATCGAGCCGAAGATGCCGATGATGATGAAAACCAGAAGGCAGAGCG
>CALXKY010000088.1 GCA_944389055.1 uncultured Spirochaetaceae bacterium
AAGACCAAGCGTATAGAAAAGCACCTTGAAGTGGTAATTCTGCTCAGAAGCAACGACGTAGATGAGGGAATCGAACGGCCAGTCCTCATGGCGTTTCACGGCCGTTCCGAGATCCTGTGTCATGTAGAGCGTCGTGCCATCGCGTCTGAGAAGGACTTTCTTGTCGAGTCCGATCGGTGCGAGATCGACCTGAACCGAACCATCGTCCTCCTTCCTGAAGACACCCATGTCGAGGCCTTTCATGACCTCGCTGCGTCCGAGCTTGTATGTCTCGCTCTCATAGTAGAGCTTGTCGAAGGAAATCCCCATATTGCGGTAGCTCTCCGCAAGCCCATCAAGCGTCCACTTGTTCATCTTTTCCCAGAGAGCCCTTGTCTCAGGGTCTCCTGCTTCCCAGTCGCGGAGCATCGCCTGCGCGGCTGCATCGGGATCGACGAAGGAAGGATCATTGACAATCTCCGGATCAGCTTTCTTCTTCTCCTCTGCTTCCTTCTCCCACTGGGCGAACCTGACGTAGTAGCGGCCGACGAAGTGGTCACCTTTCTCACCCGTCGATTCAGGTGTCTCGCCATTGCCGAAGAGCTTGTACGCAAGCATCGACTTGCAGATATGGACGCCGCGGTTATTGATGAGGTTCACCTTCATGACCTCGGCACCTGCCGCCTTCAGAAGCTCTGACACGGATTCGCCGAGCGAGTCGTTGCGCATATGCCCGAGATGGAGAGGTTTGTTCGTATTCGGGCAGGAGAACTCGACCATGATCTTCTTGCCGGAGAGATCCTCCGTATGGCCGTAAGCATCCCCCCTGGTCTCAGCCTCGGAGAGTATCGCATCCGAAAGCGATGGTATATCGAAGCGGATATTAAGATACGGACCTGCAGCGAGCATCTCCCCTGCCGGGTGCTCCTTTGCCTCAAGGGCCGCCATCACATCCTTCGCAATAAGCGCGGGAGCCTTGCCTGCAGCTTTGGCATACGGGAACATCGGGAAAGCGGCATCGCCCATCTCGCTCTTCGGGGGAACCCCGATCGTAAGCTCCGGGATGCTGTCAGTGCCGAGGTATGCCCTCAGTTCAGTCTCTATTGCATTCTTCCATTCGTTCTTGAGTTCGCTAATCATTATGACCTCTCAGATTCTCAGTGTGACCTCTCCGGAGGAGAGCGCTTCCTTGCTGCCGTCAGGATACCTTACCACAAGATGGGCCCTGTCATCCACGGCCTCTGCCACGGCAGGACGTTCCTCACCATTCCTGATGACTGTTATCTCACGTCCGAGGATGAAGCAGCGCGATCGGTATTCATCGATGAAATCCTTTCCCTGTATCTCCACGATCTCACGTGCGATGCGTGAAGCAAGCTCAGCCCTCGTCACGGGACTCCCGCCATCTGGATAGAGATAGATGATCTTCTCCCTGAGGTCATCCGGTACCGCAGCATCCCCGGGACGGAGATTGACGCCAACACCGACGATGGCGCTGGAAAGCCCTCCTTCCTCCATATTGACGATGCCTTCGGTGAGGATACCGACAGCCTTGCGTCCATCGATGTAGATATCATTGACCCATTTTATCGCGCATCCGATGCCTGTCAGCGATTCAATCGCGCGGACAACGGCAAGGCATGCGGATGTCGTAAGGAGATCGGGATCAGGGACCGAAACCCCTGGAAGCACAATGGAGATATAAACGCCGCCCTCCGGGGAGAAGAAGCTGCGGCCGAGACGCCCGCGTCCTCCTTCCTGCCTGGCGGCAACGACTGCAAACGGAGCCTCAGCCCCCTTGTTCACAAGATCCTTCGCCTCTGTCATCGTGCTCCTGCAGCACGTTCTGAAATAGACGGGCATGCTGAACTCATGGTCAAGAACCGGCTGGGAGAGGATATCGGTCCTGCCAAGCCTGTATCCGCCGCTTCTCGAGACGGTTATGGCGTAACCTTCCTCCGCAAGGGCTGATGCGCTCTTCGATATAGCCATCCTCGAGCATCCGATGCGCTCTGCGAGAAGCGATCCGGAAATGCCCTCCGGTTCCTTCAGGAGCATGGAGAGAAGCTCATCCTTCACATTCATAAGCCTGATTCTATAGTTTTGGCAGGAGCTTCTGCAATCGGGAAAGGAATGATGGAGGAACCGCTGCGCGTCCTTTCGGCGTAAGCACCGCCGATGAGAGAATCTGATCAGGATCCTGGCTATCGCAGAAAGAGACATACACGCCTTCGATCAGCCCCGCAGAGACCGCATCCGCGGCAAGGCGGACGAACTCCTCCCGTCCCATGCCGAGATCGCCGGGGCCGGGATGCTTTCCCTTTGCAAGCATCGCAAGCATTCTCTCTTCAGCGTTTCCCCTCATGCTCTGATGATAGCACGGATGATTGATGTTGCAATGCGTGAAGGCGGCGGAGCATAATCCTTGGTATGTACGATCCAGGCAGATTCGTTGAACCACTTCTCGGCTCCTTCTCCCGCATGCACAGGAAGGAATTCACAAGGGCAGTCTCCACGCTTCCGAACATGGAGGACATAGAGTCGCTGAACGGAATGCTCATGCATCTCTTCTTCCCCGGGCATCTGGGCACCGAAACACCTGAGAAGCTGAAGAAGGTCATACAGTACTCACTGGACAGCACGATGCATCTGCTGTGCGACTCGATAGCGCTTTCCCTCATGTACGAGGATGAGAAGCTCTCTCCGGAGGAGGCGGAGATCAAGGCCGAGGGATTCTGCGACAGGATCTGCGAGGCGCTGCCGGAGATCAGGCGCATGCTCAAGACAGATGCCTCGGCAGGCTATGAAGGAGATCCGGCTGCGGGCAGCACCCATGAAGTCATACTCTGCTACCCCTATCTCCCGGCGCTTGCCGTCTACCGCATAGCCCATCTCATGCACACCATGGGAATTCCTCTTGTCCCGCGCATGATGAGCGAATCAATCCATGCACGGACCGGGATAGACATACACCCCGGGGCCGTGATAGGGGAAAGCTTCTTCATCGATCATGGAACAGGTGTTTCGATAGGGCAGACAGCAGTCATCGGAAAGCATGTGAAGATGTATCACGGAGTGACGCTCGGTGCCCTTTCGGTGGACAATCACGGGAAGGCCATCGAAGGCCAGAAGCGCCATCCGACAATCGAGGATGATGTGACGATCTATGCCAATGCCACGATACTAGGAAACATAACGATCGGACGCGGAAGCACGATATTCTCAGGCACGATGATCACCGAGGACATACCTCCGTATTCCGTTGTACGCACGGCGAATACGGAGATTGCCGTAGAACCTATGGCTGGACGGTGACGGCAAGCGGTTCTGTGGAAGAGACCACCCCCGTGTAGATCATGCCTGCAATCGGGCTGCGGCCTCCGGGAAGCACGATCCTGCCCTTGAGGTAATTGCCAGTGGTACCGGTATCACCGGACTCGGCAAGGATTTCCACGATCCTGCCCTTCTGACGCTCAATGTATTTCCTGCTCTGCTCTGCCGACAGCGCTCTCAGCTTCTCCGCCCTCTCATCGCGAACTCTCTCCTCAGGCTTGTCCCTGCGGCCGAAGAGGGATGTACCGGGACGCGGGGAATACGGGAACACGTGCATTGCAGAGAAATCATGGGAGGAGAGGAAATCATAGGTTTCCCTGAATTCCGCCTCACCCTCTCCCGGAAGCCCTGCGATGACATCGCAGGCAATGAACGGGTCATCCTTGGCCTTCCTCATCCGAGAGATTATGTAATCCACATGGGCTATCGAATAGCGCCTTGAGGCAATCTGCAGGACCTTATCGGAAGCAGACTGGATCGGTATATGGAAGTGCGGCTGCATGCGCCTGTCCGAGAGCGTATCGAGAAGCCTGTCATCGACATGGTCCGGCTCCATTGAAGAGAGGCGGAGCCTCATGCCGCTTCCAAGGCGTGAGAGCATCTTCTCGACAAGACCGCCGAGCCCCTCCCCGTCATGGTCGTACATCGTCAGGTTAACGCCGGTGAGCATTATCTCATGGAAACCTTCGCTCTCGAGCCTGAGCGCTCTCTCGACAGCCTCATCCGCCGAAAGCGATACCGAAGGACCGCGGGCAATGGTGGTGCGGCAGTAGCCGCAGTGGTTATCGCAGCCATCCTGGATCTTGAGATACGCACGCGAATGATACTGGAACGATGATGCGTCGAAGGCAAACGGGTCCGACGATCTGTATGAGAATGAATCTATAGCTTCATGGAGCGTCATCCCGGCATCGAGGGCATCCTTCAGATGCTGCGCGAGGTGCAATAGCGAAGCCTTCTCCTTCAGGGAGAAGACCGTAACCCGGTCCGAAAGCGCTCCTGCTTCCTCCGGGCTGACTGCAGCATAGCACCCGGTGACTATCACCTCAGCATGCTTTGCGAAGAGACGTATCATCCTTCTTGCCTTCTGCTCTGCCTTCTGCGTCACGGTGCATGAATTGACGATCACCAGATCTGCATCCTGTGGCTGGACGACGGAGAATCCATTTGCTGCGAAACTGTCGGCAATGGCCTCGCTCTCAGCCTGGTTGAGGCGGCAGCCGAGCGTGTATACACCAGCGTTCAACTCTCCTCCCTCCTCAGCGCATTGAGCACTTTCTCGATTGCGACCTGCAGCGAGAGCCTCATCTCCTTCGCATAGGGATTGTAGCGCTGGAGGTCATAGAAAAGCTGCATGGGGTCATTGCATGTCTGCTCAACGATCGTCATCAGATTGCGGTATCCCTGTGTGGCTATCGGGGTCGGCTTCATCCCCATCTGGCTGAGCGTACGGCCGACGAAGTGCGTGACACCCTGGGAGTATGCAGCCTCCTCATCATGCTTCTCCGCGCTCATCTCGCGCACATCGAGGCCCATTGAGAGGAAGAATGACTTCATCTCTTCATAACCTTTTCCCACAGGGGAGACAGGGCACATCACAAGCGGAAGGCCCTTCACGCCGTTCCTGCCGGAATCGGGACCGAACATCGGGTGCGTCGCGATTATCGTGCGGTCCGATGGTATATTCTCCTTCATCCACTCAGAAGGCATGATCTTCACTGAGCATGTGTCCATCACGATCGTATCCCTGCCGATGCGGCTTCCCACGCGCTTCAGGACGCTCTCGAATGATGATATAGCCACACAGAAGAAGAGAACGGGAGCGGTCAGGACCTCTTCCTCATCGGCCTTCCTCACTCCTTCCGGCAGCGGATGCTCGGAACGCGAATAAGCGATGACTTCGCACCCCGCTTTATATAGGCATTCAGCCCAGAAGGAACCGAACCTTCCAAGCCCGTATACTGCAGCTTTCATACCGGTGAGCATACATTTATTGCGGGAAGTGGGCAATCAGAAAAGAGAGCCTGTCCTCTTTATGAGATCATCACGCCCCTCGCCGCGGAGGAAGATCTCGGCAACGCTTCCGTTCCTTACGAAGACGGATCTGAGATTCTTCGCACCGGAAAGAGCCCTCACACCTATGTCCCGCACGGATGCTGGAATGACCAGGCTTGTTATGGAAGACCCCTCGAATGCTGCGTTCCCTATAGCGCTGACTCCTTCTGCGATGACAAGCGTCTTCAGCCGGGAGCCCCTGAATGCTCCGTCCCCGATTCCCATGGTTCCTTCCGGAGTGACGAATACCTCATCGCTCTTCCGTCCTGGGTATGCGATGAGCTCCGATTTCCGTGAATAGAGCACACCGTCCGATGTCAGGTACGCGGCGGATCCATGGCCGGCATCCGCAGCCTCGGCATTTCCGAGAGCTTTCTCCATACCGCGCCTGAGGGAGGAAGGCATGAAGATCTTCTTCACCGATACCGGGAAGAACGGTTCCCCGGAAAGGGCTGCGACCTCCTCGATGCCATCGGGGATGGAGTATGTGCTCCCATCACGCTGAGGAGGATAGAAAAGCAGCGTCCTGCCATGGATGAGAACGCCTTCGTGATCGGGGGAATCGTCCTCAGGAACGAACGCCTCAAGGTTCGGGCACTGTGACGGCAGGGCATGGAACTCCTCAAGCTTTGATGTGTATCCGAACGTGCGGAAGCGCGTACCGCATGAGAATGCACCGGAGGCTACGCACCCAAGCTTCTTCGGAGGCATGAAGCATTCCGTATCCTTCTCCGGAGGATAGAAAACAAGACTGTAGCATGAGCTGTCATACAGCACCCCGTCCTCGCTCCGGTATGAATGGCTGCCCTTCTCTACGATGAATGCCTCGAGATGGCAGAGAAGAGGGAACAGTTCCGCGCTGATGCTCTCAACCGTCTTCGGCACGGTGATCGACCTGACTCTGTTTCCCTTCCTGAGGAAGGAGGACTCGACGGAGACAGCTGTGTATCTGTCTATGACGGAGGGGATGACGACATCGGCCTCGCTGCCTTTGTACTGTGTTACGGCGCAGGTATCCTTATCCAGGCGCCTGATGATGAAATCTCCTATGCGCATAGCGCGTATGATACCACATCCGCCCTTCACTCATCTCATGTTTGGTTATATTATCCTTAAGTGGAGAAATCCATCCTAAGGAGATTTGAATATGACATTCGCTGAAAAGATGAAGGGACTGGCAAAGGCTGCCGGAAAGAACCTTGTTCTTGCCGAGGGTCTCGAGCCGAGAACAGTCCGTGCCGCAAGGAAGATCGCAGACGAGAAGATCGCAGCTTCCGTAACGCTTGTCGGAAACGAGGAGAAGGTCAGGGCAAATGCCGCTTCCCTTGGTGTTTCGCTCGATGGAATCAGGATCAGCGATCCTGAGGCTTCCGACAAGAAGGCTGAGTTCGCTCATGAGTACTATGAGATGAGAAAGCACAAGGGAATGACCGAGGAGCAGGCTCTCATCGATATCGTGGATGAGCTCAGGTGGGGAGCGATGATGGTTCACCTCGGATACGCCGATGCGATGGTCGCAGGTGCAGAGTCCACGACAGCGAATGTGCTCCGCGCAGCATTCACGATCATCAAGTGCAAGCCGGGTATCAAGAGCGCTTCATCCTGCTTCGTGATGGCAACGGACAAGACGCAGTATGGCTTCAACGGCGAGTTCATCTTCGCTGACTGCGCAACGATCCCGAACCCGACAGCTGAGCAGCTTGCGGAGATTGCTGAGGAATCAGCAGCTTCCTGCCGTACATTCCTCGGAACGGAGCCGAAGATCGCGCTTCTCTCCTACTCTTCCAAGGGATCTGCAAAGGGCGAGCTCATCGACAAGGTCACGACAGCTCTCTCGCTCGTCAAGGAGAAGTGCCCTGATCTTGAGATTGATGGAGAGCTCCAGCTCGATGCAGCGATCGTTCCTGAAGTCGCAGCCCTCAAGGCAAAGGGATCGACGGTGGCAGGACACGCCAACACCCTCATCTTCCCCGACCTCCAGGCTGGAAATATCGGCTACAAGCTCGTGCAGCGCCTTGCAGGAGCAGAGGCATATGGCCCGATCCTCCAGGGATTCGCAAAGCCGGTATCCGACCTCTCAAGAGGCTGCTCCGTAGACGACATCGTGGTCACGGCAGCTATCACTCTTGCACAGGCAGGTTCGCTTAACTGAGATCTGTCAGATCAGCATGGAGCCATTGCTTAACGGCAGTGGCTCTTTTCTTTTTCTGAAGGAATCCGGGTTCAGGCCCGCATATCGCGCCTAATACTGCTTAAA
>CALXKY010000089.1 GCA_944389055.1 uncultured Spirochaetaceae bacterium
AGGATACTCTCCCTCATCGACGGCTCAGCGGTTGCTTCCGGAGGAGAGAGGGATGACAGCAGGATGAAGATAAGCCCGACGATCCTCTATCCCGTGAAAGAGACGGATGCGGTGATGCAGGAGGAGATATTCGGCCCTGTGCTTCCGATCCTCACCTATGACACTCTGGACGATGCGATTTCATTCATACGGAAGAGGGAGAAGCCCCTCGCCTTCTACATCTTCAGCAGGAACCGGGCAGCAATCAGGAAAGCTCTCTCATCGCTCTCGTTCGGAGGCGGCTGCGTGAACGACACGGTCGTACATCTCACAGCTCCGGGGCTTCCGTTCGGAGGTGTGGGGAATTCCGGCATGGGCAGCTACCACGGAAAGAAGAGCTTCGAAGCGTTCACGCATGATAAATCCATCATGGATAAGGCCCTCTGGCTCGATCTCCCTGTACGCTACGCACCATTTAAGGGTAAGCTGAAGCTGCTGAGGCTTCTGATGAGATGAGTGGACTAAGGGATAATGCTGAGATAATCGTACTGAGGACCATAAGGAGCATTGCCGTCGGCATTGCTGTCGCTGCCTGCATCACGCTTTTCGCCAACACGGTCTCGTTCCTTGGAACGCTGAACCAGCGCTATCCGTTCCTTATTCTTCTGCTGCCGCTCGGTGCTTACCTGACGCTCAGGATCTATCAGAAGCTCGGGGATGCATACAGGAAGACGACGGTTTCGGCAATCGATACGATCCATGATATGGAGCATGCCGCCACCGATGGCATCAGAATCACCAGGGGCAGGATCTCCCCGTGGATGGGGCCGGTTGCATATATAGCGGCATCGATCTCGCATCTAACCGGCGCTTCGGTCGGAAAAGAAGGCGTCGGCATACAGATCGGGCTATCGGTCGGAGAGCTGCTGAGGAGAGCTGACCATAACCTCCCGCTGGAGAAGGAAGGACGGCCTGATTATTACCTCATGACAAGCTCTGCTGCCGCATTCGGCTCGCTCTTCGGTTCCCCGATAACAGGCGTCCTCTTCGGTCTGATGTTCGCAACGCCCGACGTGCTCCGCCTCGATGCGCTCTACCCCTGCCTCATATCATCGTACACTGCCGTGATCACCGCGGAGAGTCTCGGCATACACCGCATGGTCATCCCGCCGTATACGGAACTTGTGCTCAATCCTGCGAACCTCATGACGATTATGGTCTTTGCGCTCATGATCGGACTGCTCGCAAGGCTATTCCTGAACCTTCTCGAGGGTTTCAGGAAGGCAATTGCGGAAAAACTCGGAAGCAAGGCATTGGCTGCTATCGTGCCGGCTGCACTGGTCATGCTGCTGTTTGCCGTCATCGCGCTAATCTCAGGATCATTTTCCTATAGCGGCCTATCCATAGACCTGCTGTACCGCGCAATAGATGGCAGGGGCGTACCGCTATATGCGTTCATGCTCAAAGCCGTGCTTGTCTTCCTCTCCATAGCGGCAGGCTTCGCAGGCGGAGAGGTGGTGCCTCTGCTGGTTACAGGCGGCACATTCGGATACGCCTTTGCCTCGGTCTTCGGACTTGAGACAGGCCCGTATGCGGTGCTCGGTGCCATCGGGATGCTTACTGGAGGCACGAATCTCCCGCTCGTCTGCTTTGCTCTCGGTCTCGAGCTGTTCGGCTACGGAGAGCCTGCGCTCCTCTTCATGACGGTTGCGATAGCTTATCTGTCATCGGGGAACAGCGGCATATACCACCATCAGCGCATAGCGATGCAGAACAGGATCGTGCGCTGATTCACTCCTTCCAGATCCACCAGGAAAGCACATCCCCGCGCTCAAGCCCGAGCTTTTCCTGAAGCGCTATGCTTGCGCTGTTGGAAATGTAGACATTGCAGAACGGCGTACGTTCCTCATCGATCGCGACACGGAGAAGATGCTTCTCCAGCGCCTCCCCGACCCCATGCCTCCGATACTCCGGAAGCACGGTCAGCATGCCCATTGAGCCCTCGGAGTGGAACCCGGTGAAGCCCATGAGATCGCCGGAGGGGGAAAATGCTCCATAGAGATGCCCGTTCTCGATCGCATTCATGATATCGCTCTCGGAAGAAGTATCGTAACGCTCGGTCACGAAACGGAGATACGATGCGTCGAGTGGCCGGATATCCGCGGAGACCTCATCCGGGCGGGAGCCTCTGTACACATAGAGATACGTAGCTTCCACACCTTCGTATCCCATCTCCTCCATCATGAAGCGGGCAGTTTCCCCGCCATGGACGACTGCAAGTCCCTTATCAGGGATATAAGGAAGAATGGAAGCAGCATCGTCGCTGAATGCCGCTATATATGCAAGCCCTTCCCTGTGCCTGTAAATCATTCCTGCTTCAGGATCTGAATACTCAAGAACACCCAGGTCCCGCCTGATGGCATCGATTATATCCGCATAGCTGAGGCTGTCATGAGCCTCAAGCATGCGTATTGCCTCGCTATTATCCATAACCTCAATATACCATCTGCTCCGGCTGTTTCAAAGGGACAGGATTTTGTGATAGATTATCCACGCTATGGACGACAAGAGCATTCGCAATATAGGCATCATGGCGCATATCGATGCCGGGAAGACAACGACAACGGAGAGAATCCTCTACTATACAGGCGAGAATCACAGGATCGGCGAAGTCGACAACGGCGAAGCCACCATGGACTGGATGCAGCAGGAGCAGGACAGAGGCATCACCATAACCTCTGCCGCTACCACCTGCTATTGGCGCGATACGCAGATCAACATCATCGACACCCCGGGCCATGTGGACTTCACTGCGGAAGTAGAGAGATCGCTGCGGGTGCTTGATGGTGCTGTAGGCATATTCTGCGCTGTCGGCGGCGTCGAGCCCCAGACAGAGACGGTATGGAGGCAGGCGGACAGATACCGCATTCCGCGCATCGCGTTCGTGAACAAGATGGACAGGCTCGGTGCCGATTTCTTCCGCGTCCTCGAGGATATGAGGAAGAAGCTCGGAGCGAACCCCGTTCCTCTCTTCATTCCAGTCGGAAGCGAGAATGCATTCTCAGGTATCATCGATCTTGTCTCCATGGAATACCTCACATTCTCCTCCGGCGACGAGGGAAAGACGATCACGCGCTCCCCCATCCCAGAGCAGGAGAAAGCAAAAGCCGATGAATGGAGGGAGAAGCTCATAGACAGCGTCGCTTCATTCTCTGATGAGATCACGGAGCTTTATTTCGAAGGTGCTGACATCCCGGCGGATATGATCATCAGCACTCTCAGGAAGTGTACGCTCAGCCGCGAGCTGCTGCCTGTTTTCGTCGGTTCATCGCTGAAGAACATCGGCGTCCAGACGCTCCTTGACGGTGTCGTTGATCTCCTGCCATCTCCTCCGGAGGCTGAGCCTGTTGAGATCATCAATGCAAAAAACGGCAAGACAGAGACGCTGCCGCACAGCACCACAGGCCCGCTAGAGGCACTGATCTTCAAGATCCAGGTCGATCCGCAGGCAGGGCCTATGTGCTTCGTACGTATCTACTCCGGTACGCTCAAGAAGGGTGTCTCGGTATACAACATAACAAAAGGCAAGAAGGAAAGGATCAACAGGCTTCTCAGGATGCATGCGGACAGGCCGGAAGAGCTTTCAGAGCTCAAAGCCGGGGATATCGGTGTGATCATCGGCTTCCGCATGGCGCAGACAGGAGACACCATCGGAGCAGAGAACCATCCCTACCTCCTTGAGAAGATGTCATTCCCGAATCCTGTCATCTCCGTAGCCATCGAGCCAAGCTCCACTGCTGAGCAGGAGAAGCTCCAGAAAGCGCTGCAGACGCTTGCCATGGAGGATCCGACATTCACCTACAAGGATGATGCCGAGACCGGACAGCTCATCATCTCCGGTATGGGCGAGCTCCATCTCGATGTGCTCGTGACCCGCATAAAGGATGAGATGAAAGTGAACTGCCGCGTTGGCAATCCGCAGGTCTCCTACCGCGAATGCATCAGAGGCGAGGCATCAGGGAAGGAGGAGTTCTCCCGCACTATTGCCGGCAAGGAGAATACCGCCGGTCTTTCAATGACGGTGAAGCCGCTGCCGCCGAAGAGCGGGAACATCCTCAATATCACGGCATCCACCAGGGATATCCCGGAAGAGATCGTCGAGGCGATCAAGGCTGGAGTCAATGGTGCATTCTCCGGCGGTATCAAGTTCGGCTACGAATGCACCGACATCGAGGCGGATGTCACTGCCATCGATTACGACGAGAACACATCAACGCCATTCGCATTCACATCCTGTGCAGCCATGGCTTTCGACAGGATCGCAGCTGAGGCAGGAGCGGTGCTCATGCAGCCTGTGATGAAGGTACAGGTATCTGCACCATCCGAGTATATCGGCGATGTCATCTCTACCCTCACACAGCGCGGAGGCATCGTGCTCTCGATGGAATCGCGTCCCGGTGCAGACACGGTCATTGCTGAAGCACCTCTCGAGAAGATGTTCGGATACACCACAGTCCTCAGGTCATCCACCCAGGGCCGCGGCTCATTCAGCATGGAGTTCTCCCACTACGCCGAGAAGACGATGTAAGCATCCGCAGGCAGATTCCAGGAGGGTCTGCCTGCTTTTCCGATAATATCAGGAAGATGACTTATCAATGTGGTATCGCTCCGTGTTATCCGTACCATACAAAGCAATCAACCTTCCAGAGCGCCTGATATTCAGCAGATTCCTTGTCCTCTGCGGACTGAACACGATACCTCTGGCCATATCACTGATCCGTGAATCCACATTATCAGAAAGATAATCGATTATCATCCGGATCACTCTTCATATGAGGCTTAATTCTTTGCGGTAAAATGTTTTTTACCGCTCATTTTATCGCTCGTTTTACCGCTCATTTCTGATTTCTGCGGAACATCGGATGATAATGGAAGCATCACTTATAATCCTCCGTGGACTATAGAAGTGCCAAGCCTGTTATCCTCCTCTGTTGACAGGATCCGAGGCATTCCGCAGCCGGCGCTCACCTGTTCCGAGCAGATTGAGCATCTTCATGAGATTCTTATTCCGGGCATCTGATTGCTGTGCAATCATGCCTACCAATAAAAGAAACCGTTTCTGCCCGATTTTCCTTTACTTCTCACCTCCGGCAATTTAACATTTTCCCAATAAGCTTATTTCAATTCAAAAGGAGGATTCAGATGAGCGTCAATACCAAGGATATCAGGAATGTGGCAATCATCGGCCATAACGGTACGGGAAAGACGAACCTCATAGAGCAGATGCTCTACTATGCAGGCGTTCTTTCCCGCCCTGAGACCGTAGACAGCGGCAAGACTGTCAGCGACTATACCGACGAGGAGATACAGAGGAAGATGTCCGTCCACTCCACACTCGCCTCAATGCAGTGGGATGGGAAGACGATTAACGTGCTGGATACTCCGGGAACCGGAGATTTCATCGGAGAGGCGATTTCTTCATTCAGGGCAACAGAGGCAGCGCTCATGATCGTAGACGGCCGTGAGGGTGCGCAGATAGAGACGATCAAGCTCTGGAGAAGACTGGACGAGAGAAACAAGCCGAGAGCTGTCTTCATCAACAAGATGGATAAGGAAAGGGCAAGCTTCCGGTTCACGATAGATTCGCTTGTTGAGGAATTCGGAGCACATTTCGTTCCTGTCGTCATGGCGCTCGGAGAAGCTGAGGAATTCCATGGTGTCATCAACCTCATAGAGAACCAGGCATATGAATGCCATGAAGGCGGAAAGGAAACGCCTATCCCGATTCCGGAGAAATATGCCGCGGTCGTCGAGGATTTCCGTTCCCGCCTGATCGAGAATGCCGCAGAGGGTACCGATGAGCTTATTGAGAAGTATTTCGCCGAAGGAACACTTGAGCCGGATGATATCAGGCACGGACTTGCGGTCGGCATGAGAACGAACAGGGTTGTTCCCGTATTCTGCGGCGCAACCGATAAAGGTGCCGGCATCACTTCCCTTCTCAACTTCATCAAGAACAACTTCCCGTGGCCGCTCGGAATCGAGGAATACATCATCGGCCATGACGGAGAGGAGACAACGCTTGAGATCGATCCGGACAAGCCGTTCTCCGCATACTGCTTCAAGACCACGATCGATCAGTTCTCAGGAAAGATGAGCTTCCTGAAAGTCGTTACCGGTACGCTTACCCCCGATACGGATATGTACAACAATGAGATCGGCAAGAAGGAAAAACCTGGTAAGCTCTACAGGGCTGTAGGAAAGAAGCTCATCGAGACCGACTCCCTCTCAGCCGGTGATATCGGTATCATCACCAAGTGCGATATCGCATACACCAATGCAACATTCGTTGCAGGGCCTGAATACAAGAGGCGCTTCAGACCGCTGAAGATGCCGCAGCCGGTTTACCAGCTTGCGATCTCCGCTGAGGACAAGAAGAGCGAGGATAAGATGAACGACGCTCTCCACCGCATCGCAGAAGAGGATCTGACATTCGTGATGCAGTACAACGAGGAGACGAAGGAGTCGATCATCGGAGGCATGGGCGAGCTTCATATCGGCATGATCCTCGACAAGATCCGGGACAAGCAGAAGATAAAGATCAATACGCGCACTCCGAAGATCGCATACAGGGAGACGATCACAAAGGATTCCGGGCTTGCAGAATATACCCATAAGAAGCAGACCGGCGGCCATGGACAGTTCGGACGCGTTGTCATCGACATCAAGCCGACAGAGCGCGGAAAGTACTACGAATTCGAGAATGCCGTCAAAGGCGGAAACGTCTCCAAGGGATACATCCCAGGCATCGAGAAGGGAATCCACGAGGCAATGGAGGAAGGATATCTTGCAGGTTATCCCCTTGTAGACATTGCCGTTACGCTGGTTGATGGCAAGGAGCATCCGGTTGATTCCTCTGAAATGGCATTCAAGATGGCCGCAAAAGGCGCTATGCAGGCAGCGCTTGCCAAGGCTGGCTGCGTGCTTCTTGAGCCATTCATGAAGCTTGAGGTCTTCGTTGAGAACGAATACCTGGGAGCAATCCTCTCGGATCTCTCATCAAAGCGCGGACGTGTCCTCGGCCAGGAAGAGAAAGGCCATGTCGTATCCGTCAGGGCTGAAGTCCCGATGGCCGAGCTCAGGAACTATGCGAGCGAGCTCAAATCCATGACATCAGGAACAGGCTCCTTCGAGCTTGAGTTCGATCACTATGAAGAGCTCCATGGAAAGCTTGCGGAAGATGTCATTGCCGAATCAAAGAAGGCGAAGGAAGAATCTGCAGGCTGAGTCCCGCTCCTTCCACCTGCCCGCTGCACCATGCAGCGGGTTTTTTCATCATGAAACCTGATCAGACCGTACTTCGTATGTGCCCATTCAAGCTGCTGCATTGTATCGGACTCCGATATAGTTTGTATTTTCCTATTGCTGAATTGAATCAGGATGCAATCAAACCTATGGATTTCTACAGCATAATCAGATATGACCAATGCAATATCTGTATGCTATCATATGATATATCGATGGATAATCATCCAGTATGATAGATAAATGAATTATAAAAATATGAATATCCTATTGCTCAGATTATATATTGATATGTCTTTAATTGTTTCTAATATAATTTTTATATATCTTTGCAT
>CALXKY010000090.1 GCA_944389055.1 uncultured Spirochaetaceae bacterium
TAATACATTATTTCCTCTTTCTATTTGTTGTTTTGTGCCGGCAGAGGCCTTCCGGTCCTCTCAGCCGGCATTGCCGCCTTGCAATGCCCGTCATGAAAAAAATTCTTATCATTGCAGAAAATGCCGCAGAATGCGTTTTTAAGCGTTTAATGGCCGTTTTCCTGCTTCTGCGGGAGAGCCCGGGAGGATTGCAGGTTATTTCTCAGCTTGAAAAGGCCTGAGCGAATGTAATAAAGTTGCGATATGAGCATCATCAAACCCCACAAGCTCGGAGTCATTGCAGGCCCGGGTTCAGAGTATTTCACCGGAAAGGTCGTAAAGCATCTCAGACGTCTCTATATCGATCGCTATGAAAAACTGTCGGAGGTCCTTACAAAGCGCCATAACATGACGGAAGAGGAACTCCTGAAGGCTGTCACGCTCATCGATGATCTTGACAGCCGCAAGATACCTGCCGGGAAGCTCCCCTCGTCGTTCCATTGCCCGGATCTTACGATCAACGTGAAGTATACGAGGTTTGCGAATGGTGAGGAGAAGGCGGAGATCATTGATCCTGTACGCGGCCTCAATGTCTATATCATCCACGATGTATCGAACTCCGCTCCTATAAAGGTAGCGGGACTGGATGAGCCTCAGCCGCTGAGCGTCAATGATCATCTGATGTTCCTTTTCACGACAATCCATGCCGTGAAGCTTGCGGGTGCTCTGTCTGTGACGCTCGTCCTCCCTACATATCCATATGCGCGCCAGCATAAGAAGGCAGGCCGCGAAGCCCTCACGGCTTCGATGTTCGCACACTTCTGCGAGAATCTCGGTGTTGAGCGCATCATCACGCTCGATATCCATTCACGCGAGATCGAGAATGCTTTCACTACATGCCACCTCGAGAATCTCCATGGCTCGTACCAGACGCTGATCGCACTGCGCAAGCTCATCGATTTCTCCGATCCTGATCTCGTCGTCGTATCACCTGATACCGGTGCCGTCTCCAGGAACAAATTCTATGCGCAGGGGCTCCACAGGCCGCTTGCCATGCTCTACAAGGAGCGTGATTACTCCATCGTCTCCCGCGATGCGAAGAATACCAACATCAAGAGCATTAACCTCCTTGGCGACGTCAAGGGAAAGACCGTGCTTATGGCTGATGACATGATCGCTACCGGCGGAACGATGATCATCGCTATGCGTGAGCTCATGAACAGAGGTGCGAAGAAGATCATCTGCATGGTTTCCCTCCCGTTCTTCAATGGCAATGCGATCGAGAACTTCGATGCTGCCTACAAGGAGGGTGTTTTCTGGAGAATCATCGGAACCAACGCTGTCTACCAGGGAAAGGGACTTCTCGAGAAGGAGTGGTTCGTGCAGGCAGATGTCACGGAGCTCTTCGCACGCGTCATATCACGCCTCCACCACGGACGCTCGATCTCCCCGCTCCTCGATAACCGCCGCTTCATCCAGAAGCTCATCGATACTTCGCAGGCTAATCCCAGCGCTCCGCTCATCCAGGAAGCGAATCAGGACTGAGGAGGCGCATATGCAGATGTCGAACAGGATTTCCAGTTTCCAGGCTTCCCCTATACGCCGTCTTGTGCCTTACTCACGTGATGCTGAGAACAAAGGGATTCATGTGATCCATCTGAATATCGGGCAGCCGGATATCAAGACGCCGAAGGAAGCACTTGATGCGATCCGCAGCTATGACAAGGACATCATCGAGTACGGCATAAGCGAGGGTGAGCTGTTCCTGAGGCGTGGTCTTGCGGATTACTACAAGAAATACGGCCTCAAGATAGCTCCTGAGGACATCATGATAACCACAGGAGGCTCAGAGGCCATCCAGTTCGTATTCATGACGCTCTGCGATCCGTACGATGAGTTCATCATCCCGGAGCCTTACTATACGAATGTCGCTACATTCGCGAACATCGCCATGGTGACGCTCCGTCCTGTGACATCCTCCTCAGATGACAATTTCGCGCTTCCTTCGATCGATGAGTTCGAGAAGCGCATCAACAAGAAGACGATGGGCATCATGCTCTGCTCTCCGAATAATCCGACGGGGCATGTGTATACCAATGAGGAGCTGAGAGGACTTCTCGAGCTCTGCAGGAAGCATGATATCTTCCTCGTTGTCGATGAGGTCTACCGTGAGTTCTGCTATGACGGCAAGAGCTTCACATCAGTGCTTTCCTTCTCGGAGTATCAGGACAGGGTGATCTGCATAGACTCATTCTCAAAGCGCTTCTCCATGTGCGGCTCAAGAATCGGCGCAATCGTCACGCGCAACAGGGATGTCCTGGATTCGGCAATGAAGCTTGCTCAGGCGCGCCTTTGCCCGCCTGCTGTCGAGGAAGTCGCGGCTGCGGCTGCGCTCACGGCTCCCGATGATTATGTCGAAGAGGTCCGTGCGGAGTATGAGAGAAGGCGCAATGTCATGATCTCCCGCATGCAGAGGATCCCTGGGGTCAGATGCAATCTTCCGAAAGGCTCATTCTATTTCGTGGTCGATCTTCCAGTCGACGATGCTGAGAAGTTCGCTATCTTCATGCTCCGTGATTTCTCCTACAAAGGCTGCACCGCCATGTTCGCACCGGCTGAAGGCTTCTATGTCACGCCAGGACTGGGAAAGCAGCAGGCGAGGATTGCGTATGTCCTCAATGAGGATGAGCTCCTTATGGCTGCGGAATGCATAGAGCGCGGGCTTGCCGCATACCGGCGCAGCGTGATGGGAATCAGGGACTGAATGAAAGGCCTTTCCGGATAGGGGAGGCCTTTTCAGATGCAGAAGGAAATCTCATTGACAATATATTACCGGGGGGGGGTAGTATTGCTTCTGTAAGAAATATTCTTACAGGAGGATGAAAATGAGAAAATTTCTTGTAATCGCACTCAGCATCATGATGCTCTTTGCATTCACGGCATGCGATCCGAACAATGATGGTCCCATAGAGAACAAGGTTGATCTTTCTGATTTCCAGAAGGATTTCTTCGGCCTTTTCTCAAAGCTTCCTGCTGCCGGCACTTCCGCAAAAGAGTATGGCGCTGCCGAACTCAATACTGCTGCAAGAACATCGATCGATTTCTATTCAGTTGTCGGTACATATGACTCTGTAGAGTCCGTGGAACTTTTTGGTAACGAATATGATTCAGAGGATGATACCTTCGCTGTTTCAATCGGAAACAACAATTTCTTCACGGACAAGGTCTATGTGCTTGAGGATGGAGAACTCAGCATCAACAATGCAATGCTTCTCTTCTCTGAAATGTTCGGCATGGAAGTGAAGGTGAATGGAACGGTTATTGATGTTCTTGAGCCTGTTGCAGCTTCCAAGGACCTTGAAGTTGCAGACATGAAAATTGCTGAAGGTAGCACAATCGAAGCAGCAGCTGACTCAACGAATGAGTTTGATGTCAGACTTAATGACTCTAAGCATCTTGTATCATTTGCATATGATGGAAAGGCAGACGGTGATGTTGTCCTTATTCTCAATGAGACCAAGGAAGGCGATGGTTTCGTAGTCAAGTCAACTGGATATGATCTCGGTTCTGCTTCTGATTTCGGCTATTACCTCGTTGGCTATGGTTCGAATGTTGCAGGAAAAGATGCAACAACCGTCAGAAGGGATAATGTCGTCATTGATTCCGCCGGAAAGGTGAAGGGCACATATACCCTTACATTCAATCTCACATTCCCGGAAGCTTAACAAGCTTCTTTACAAATCAGATTCTCCAGATGATTCTCCCCTTGCGCTTTCCGGCGCGAGGGGATGTTTATGAGACAGAGAAAAGGCTCCAGATTTTCGTGAAAGGGAGCCTTGCTGCTGTCAGTTTTTCAGCTCACTGCCGAGCTTGATGCCCCATACGGAGCGCATTGCATCTGTGATGCGGAGAACGCGGAGGGTTTCTCTCCAGGGCATGGCCTTCGGTTCGATTTCCCCGTTCTCGATTGCCTCTGCAGCGGCTTCGAGCTCATATTCATATCCGTTGATCTCATTCCTGATAGGAATCGTCTCGAGAAGAACGGCGTTCCTGTCTGCTGACCAGATCTTGATCTCCTCGGGATTGTTGACGTTGGTGATCTCAAGCGATCCTTCCGTTCCGTAGATCATGCCTTTCCTGTCTGACCTGCATTCAGCATCACAGAAGATCTGGGCGGCGATTCCAGATTCGAATGTAAGGTCGATCGTGCTTCTGAGGTCTACGCCGCTGTCACTCCTGACTGCGAGTCCAGCCATTGACTTTATCGTGTCACCCTCTGTTGCCATGAGAACGAAGTTGAGAGGGTATACGCCTACATCCAGCAGGGCGCCTCCGCCGAGAGCGGGGTCGGCAAGCCTTGGCTTCTGGATGATCTTGTATCCCAGATTCGCCGTTATGGATACCACGCGTCCGATGCGGCCTGAAGCGATGATGTCATTGATGAGCTTGCGCGATGGCATATACCGTGTCCAGATGGCTTCTGCTACATAGAGATGCTTTTCCCTGGCAAGGCGGAATACATCCTCTGCTTCCGCAGCGTTGATGCAGAAGGCCTTCTCGGCAAGTATGTTCTTTCCATGCTCCAGCGCAGCCATCATCTGGTCATGATGGAATGCATGAGGGGTTGCGACATAGACAAGGTCTACGCTTTCATCCTCATAGAGCTCATCATATGAGCCATATGCCTTCTCAACGCCGAAGCGCGAGGCGAATTCCTCTGCCTTTGCCTTGTCGCGGCTGGCAACTGCCTCGATGCGGATCCTGTCCGTCATCTGGAGCATTGTGGCGGCAAGCGTTGAAGCGATATTGCCGCAGCCTAAGATTCCGATTCTGAGCATTTCAATCTCCTCTTGCGTCTGATTATAACATGCGTGTGGCCGAATAGCATGATTCCCGTTATAATCGGCATCAGGAGATTGCTGTGGATCCTCTTTTTGCTGATTTTCAGTCTCTTTCTTCCATGTCTATGGAGAAAGCGGATAAAAACGTCCAGGAAGCGCTGAATTATCTCAGGCTTGATTTCCGTAACCTTGGCAGCATCATAGGCCAGTACCATCCGCTTGAAGTGCTGAAGATGGCTGCATGGGAGGAGAGGAGGGTTTCAAGGACAAAAGCCCGTGAACCGATAGCAGCTGCTGCCGGACGGCTTCTGCCGGTGCTTCTCCAGTCGATCATCCAGAGCACCATGTACAGCGTGCCCCGGATTTCCCAGAACAGGAATATCAAGGATAAGGACTGGCAGCGGATCAAAGCTCTTACAGAGGATGTCACGAAAAGGCTTCTCAGAAGCATAGAGTGCTATGCAGTCCTGATGGTGAGGGCAGGCAGGATTGATGAGTCAGCGGCCGCTCTCTACAGGGAAACGCTCTTTGAGGAGGCTTTTCCTCCTGAGGAGGATCTCGATAAGACCGAGAAGCTTTCCTATCTTGCATTCGCTGCCATGCAGTCGGCAGAGGATGTCATAAAGGAGAAATTCGGCACTGATCCGAAGACTCTTATTGATCAGATGTACAGGATCATCAGACGCGGGATCGAGGGCATAGACAAGCTTTCGGAGGATGCAAGCATCTACAGGTCCGAGATGGAGACCCTTATTGCCCAGAAGCGCGTTGCAGATCCCACGCGTGTTGTCTCGGATGAGGATCTTGTGCATGAGATAATCAGGGAGAACGGATGGGAACAGAGGGTCGCGAGGCTTGCTGGGGAGAGGGATGATTTCGATCTCTTCCGTCCGGAGTTCGCCGCCGATCTTCCATCGAAAACCTACGAGGCGCTCTCCGTGGAACCCGGCACTCTTGATATCCACGCAATGATGCTCAAAGGGCTCTGGCCCGCCACTGTCTATCCGTTCATCCGCATCGGAGGCATGTATTTCTCATTCGTTTCGCAGCATATTCAGTCATACAGCCTCAGGATCCTGCAGGAGACGGCGGGACTTTCCCTTCAGTATACGGAAGCTTCCCTTGAGGCTCTCCGCCTTATATTCCGCGAAACTGACGATGATGATGTCTTCTCATTCGATGGGAACAAGGTAGATGTTCAGATCCGCTCCTCCCTGACTGAAGTGAATGCATTCACATCTCCTGATCTGTTCCAGTCGAGAGTGGCAAGAAGGGCAGAGGAGAATAACTGGAAGCCCGCGCCAGGGCATAAGGGGCTTTTCGTGGAGCCCGATGATTTCTCCGAGCTGAGGGAGCTTTCGGACGGTGTATTCTCCTCATCGGCATTCTTCCTCATCCAGTCCGCGTCATTCCCGGAGAAGCGGAGTGTTTTCTTCAGAACGATCTTCGGAAAGCTCGAGATTCCTGAACCTACGGAATTCGACAGCATCATCGATCAGGATGAAGTGGAAAGCGATGAGCCGCTGAAGGATGACGATGATGTCTTCTCTGACAGCACTACGGATGAATATGAGTATGATTCTTCCGATGAGGATGAGAAAGCTCGCGAGATAGAAGAAAAGGAGAAGGCTCTCGAGGAGGAGATTCCCGAGGATTATCCTGATTACGAACACAGCGCAGCGATAGAGAAGCTTGCTGAGAAGTATGCGCTCACGTCGGATATCATCAAGCGTGATGAAGAGATGGAGGCGGAGGCAGATGCATACGAGAAGGAACTCGATGATGACGACTTTGCCTATGATGAACCTGATGATTACGATGATGCTGTGGATGATGATGTCGATCCTGAGGCCGAGAATATCTATGACGAGGCCGAGAAGGAGGATATCTATGCTGATGACAGCAGCAATGATCCTGATCAGCTGACATTCTTCGATGATCTTTTCTCCGATGATGATGCGAGGGAAGCTGAGAAGATTGCTGAGGAGGAGTTTGAAGAAGAGGATGAGGAGGAGTATGAGAAGGCGGAAGCCGAGGCCGAGACCTTTTCAGAAACTGCCCATGAGCATTACTCCGTTCCTGTTATAAGCGAAGCGGCTGAAGCTGATGAGACAGATGATGCTTCAGACGTAGAGACAGCAGAAGATTCAGAAACCGTGGCGGAACCGGAAGCTGCTGCAGAGCCAGCGCCTGCGGAAGAACCGGAATCCGTGGAAGAACCTGAGACTGTGGAAGAACCTGAGCCAGCGGAAGAACCTGAGCCAGCGGAAGAACCGGAATCCGTGGCAGAACCGGAATCCGTGGCAGAACCGGAATCCGTGGCGGAACCAGAGCCCGTGGCGGAACCTGAGCCAGCGGCGGAACCTGAGCCAGCGGCGGAACCTGAGCCAGCGGCGGAACCTGAGCCCGTGGTGGAACCGGAGCCAGCGGCGGAACCGGAAGCTGCTGCAGAGCCAGCGCCCGTGGAAGAGCCTG
>CALXKY010000091.1 GCA_944389055.1 uncultured Spirochaetaceae bacterium
GAAGACGCAATGAGAAATCATCATAGCTTCCCCCGACCCCTATGGCGAGGTCAGAAGAAGAAACAGTATCATGGCTGAGCCCTGCCTCAATGGAGAAAGATAACGGAGATGCAGGCAGGCAGCATGCTAGAACAATGGAGGAGATTGCCGCAGCAATCCGTCTCATCACTTTCGGTGACATCGCTATTACCTCACCCAAGACACTATCATGGGAAAAGAAGGGCTATCAATGCTTATGGCGCAGGCTTTTATACAGATTGAGATTACAGGGCAAAGGAATAAGCCTGCCTGCGGTTATATCCTCGACGATGCGTATCGTCATATCGAGATAAGGCGTAGGAATGCCAGCCCTCCTTCCTTCCGCAGCAGCAGCTCCATCAACAGCCTCTATCTCCGTAGGCTTTCCCTTCTCTATATCCTGCAGCATCGAGGACTTAAGGCTCCGGTGGCGCCGCATCGCAAGCGGGATCAGGAGAAATGAAAGCACACGCTTCGGAAAGGATGACCAGCTTGCAATGAAAGCGACATCCTTGCCCTGCATCGGGGCCGGCCTGATTCCGAGGGCAACGGCGGTGTCGTAGCACTCCTTGAGTATATGCTGGATGATGACCCTGGAGCGGAATGATGAGGCAGCCTTGCCGAATGTCATGCCAGCGGCAGCACTCACAGCAGAAAATGATGCATTGATCATCAGCTTTGACCACCTTGCTGCCATGAAATCCGGATCTATCTCAGCCTTTCCCATACCTGAAAGAATGGAAGCCAGGAGATGGAGATTCCCATCGCTTCCTCCTTCGGTGCGTCCGAGAGTGAAGGTGAAGGTATCCTCTCCGCTGGTCAGCTCAGAGACTCCTGGAGATATATACGACGCGCCCCAGCCTATCGTGCAGCCATAGACGCGCCCCTTACCCAGCACCGCCTCAAGCCCTGGCTCAGGAAGCCCGTTCTGGCATGTGCAGACAATACCCTGAGGAGAGAGTTTCTTCCGCAGGAAATCAGCGGTTTCCCGGTTGCCGATGCACTTCGTCATGAGGAAGACAACATCATATCCGCCGCCCATCTCATCAGGAGTGAGCGCATTGACCGGAACGGTGAAATCACGGAAGCCGACGACATGGGCCCCGTTCCTGTTCAGTGCTTCGACATGAGCTCTGTTGCGCGAGACGAGGTCAGCCTGGATACCGGCTTCCGAGAGATATGCTCCAAGGATCGTTCCCAGGCTGCCTGCGCCGTATATGGCTATCCTCATCTGTTCGTTTCGTCCAGCTCCTCGTATCCGATCATATCGGAGATGGAAGCGCCTGGCGCAACCATAGGATAGACTTTATCATCTGTCGGGAGGATGGCTTCGATCACGACAGCCTCCCCGAGCTCCACTGCTTTCCTGAAAACCTCTTCCGGATCATCTTCCGGCATGAGGCGCATCCCTTTCACGCCATAGGCCTCGGCGAGCTTTACCCAGTCAAGAGGGGTATCGAGCGTAGTTTCGGAGTAATGTCCTTCATAGAAGAGCGTCTGCCTCTGCCTGACCATGCCGAGTGCATGATTGTTCATGAGAAGGATCATGACAGGGAGGCGGTAGCGAGCGATGGTCGCAAGCTCATTCGCATTCATCCTGAAGGATCCGTCTCCTGCGATATTTATGACCCGCTTATCCGGATGCGAAACCTGCGTACCGATAGCGGCGCCTGTACCATATCCCATCGTACCGAGTCCTCCTGATGTGAGGAAATGATGCGGCTCACGGGAATGGAGGAACTGGGCAGCCCACATCTGATGCTGGCCTACTTCCGTCGTAACATAACCATCCTTCGGGAACACCTTATCAAGCGCTTCAAGGATCTCCTTCGGCCTTGCGGCATCAGAAGAGACCTTCACGGGGAATCGCCTGCGATCCTCGGAAATCAGCTCCATCCACTCTCTGTGCTCAAGGCGCGTGCCGAGCTTATCCATGATAGCACGGAGCGCTATCTTCACATCAGCCACGACATGAACGGAAGAGATGATATTCTTATTGAACTCCGCAGGATCGACGTCGATCTGTATGATCCTCGCCTGCTTTGCGAACGTCGAGCTCTTGGAGATAACCCTATCCGAGAATCTGGCCCCGATAACTATCAGGAGATCGCAGCGGTTTATCGAGATATTCGAAAGCCTGGTCCCGTGCATTCCGATCATGCCGGTGAAACGCTCAGAGGAAGAATCAACGGCACCGAGCCCCATAAGGGATGAACCGGCTGCAGCATCGATCATATCAAGGAATTCCCTCAGCTCAGCTGCCGCATCGGAACGGATGACACCGCCGCCGATGTAGCACATCGGACGCTCTGAAGCCTTGATGAGGGCCACAGCAGCCTCCACATCGCGCTCGTGCAGGCGGTCAGATACAGGTGCAGGAACGGATACAGGGCAGCTCTCGTACTCATACTCGCCTACCTGTATATCCTTGGGGATATCAATGAGGACAGGCCCCGGACGTCCTTCGCGCGCGATCCTGAATGCCTCCCTGATCGTATCCGCAAGCTCACTGATATCCTTCACGATGTAGTTATGCTTCGTGACTGTGAGCGTTATGCCGCGGATATCGACTTCCTGGAAGCTGTCCCGGCCGAGAAGCGGCAGAGGAACATTTCCTGTGATGGCAACCATCGGCACAGAGTCCATATATGCCGTAGCAAGCCCGGTTACGAGATTCGTGGCTCCCGGGCCGGATGTAGCAATGCAGACACCGACCTTGCCGGTAGACCTCGCATATCCATCAGCGGCATGGCTTGCGCCCTGCTCATGAGCGGTGAGAATGTGGCGAATCCTTCCCCTGTTCTTATAGATTGCATCATAGAGAGGGATAACCTGCCCTCCGGGATAACCGAAGATGGTATCAACCCCTTCTTCTATAAGGCATTCAATGATTATCTCTGCACCTGTCATCTTCATTTTCAATCCTCCAGAACGATAGCTCCCTGACGGGCGGACGTGACGTGTTTCGAGTATCTGTAGAGATACCCGGTCCTGATCGGGCACTCGTGCGGAACGAGCTTCTTCCGCCTCTCTTCAAGAACAGCAGCATCAACCATGAGGTCAAGCCTGCCGGCAGGTATATCGATCGAGATGATATCCCCTTCCTCTACCAGAGCAATCGGACCACCGGAAGCTGCCTCAGGAGAGACATGCCCGATTGATGCACCCCTCGTCGCACCGGAGAAGCGGCCATCGGTTATGAGGGCGACTGCCTTATCCAGACCCATGCCCGCGATTGCGGATGTGGGACTGAGCATCTCACGCATGCCAGGACCTCCCTTCGGCCCTTCGTAGCGGATTATGATTACATCGCCCGGGTTGATCTTCCTTCCGAAGATTGCAGCAATAGCCTCTTCCTCGCTGTTGAAAACCCTTGCAGGGCCCTGATGCACGAACATCTCTGAAGCGACTGCGCTGCGCTTGACAACAGCTCCTTCCGGTGCAAGCGAGCCGCGGAGAACCGCGATTCCGCCTGTTTCCGAATATGGGTTATCAATCGGCCTGATGACCTCCGGATCGGTGTTCCTTGCATTCCCGATGGATTCGCCGATCGTTCTGCCCGTGACTGTGGGAAGGGAGAGATCAAGAAGATCCTTCTTCGAAAGCTCCTTCATGACAGCCATTACACCGCCAGCCTGATAGAGATCCTCCATATGATGGGGGCCAGCTGGAGCAAGATGGCAGAGATTCGGAATCTTTGCGGATATGTCATTGGCCTGGAATATGTCGATATCTATACCGGCTTCATGCGCAATCGCAGGAAGATGAAGCATCGTATTGGTTGAGCAGCCAAGGGCCATATCGACCTTGAGCGCATTCACGAAGGCCTTCTCCGTCATGATGCTTCGCGCAGTGATGCCCTTCTCAAGAAGCTCCATCACCTGATACCCCGCCTCCTTGGCAAGCCTCAGACGTTCGGAATACACAGCCGGAATCGTTCCGTTTCCGGGCAGCCCCATGCCGATTGCCTCCGTGAGGCAGTTCATCGAATTCGCGGTATACATACCGGAACAAGATCCGCATGAAGGACATGCGCTGTTCTCCCATTCAAGGAATTCCTCATCATCCATCGTGCCGGCAGCATGCTTTCCCACAGCTTCGAACATCGATGAAAGAGACATGCCGCGCTTGTCTCCGCCTTTGATGTGGCCAGCAAGCATCGGACCACCTGAGACGAAGATCGACGGCAGGTCGAGACGGGCAGCTGCCATGAGCATGCCGGGAACGATCTTGTCGCAGTTCGGGATGAATACAAGCGCATCGAAGGGATGGGCTGTCGCCATGACCTCGATGGAATCCGCAATCAGCTCACGTGAAGCAAGCGAATACTTCATGCCCTTGTGTCCCATGGCGATGCCATCGCAGACACCGATCACAGGGAACATAACGGGATTCCCGCCATTCTCCCTGACACCCGCCTTGACAGCATCCGCAATGAGCTGGAGCTGCATATGCCCCGGGATTATCTCATTATGCGCACAGACGATGCCGATCGTCGGCATCCCTATTTCCCTGTCAGTCCATCCGAGCGCTTTCATAAGCGACCTGTGCGGTGCCTTGTCAGCTCCTTTCTTCATTGCATCGGATCTCATCCAAGCCTCCTGAGTATCTCACTGCCGCATGCTGCGGTTCCGATCCATTCCTCGCCATCTGCTGCGATATCCTTCGTCCTCACGCCATCGGAGAGAGCGGACGCTACAGCATCCTCTATTGCCCTGGCCTCCTTCTCAAGAGAGAAGGAATAGCGGAGCATCATAGCTGCGGATAGGATCGTGGCGATCGGATTGGCTACATCCATTCCCGCGATATCCGGTGCAGAACCATGGATCGGCTCATACATGCCGAAGCTATCATTCCTAAGGGATGCGGATGCGAGCATCCCGATCGATCCTGTTATCATCGAAGCCTCGTCTGAGAGGATGTCTCCGAACATGTTCTCGGTAAGAAGCACATCGAAGTGCCCGGGATTCCTCACGAGCTGCATCGAAGCATTGTCGACATACATGAAATCGAGAGAGACATCGCCATACTCTGCAGCAACCTCGGATACTGTTTCCCTCCAGAGCCTCGACGTCTCAAGGACATTGGCCTTGTCGACGACAGTCACATGACGTTTCCTGAGCCTTGCAGCCTCGAATGCCTTCCTCGCGATACGCGCTATCTCATCCTTTGAATAGCGCATCACATCATATGCGCTTGTACCATCATCGTTCCTGCCCTTCTCCCCGAAGTAGATGCCACCCGTAAGCTCCCTGACGACAAGGAGGTCAACCCCTGCTGCGATCACCGAAGGCTTCAGAGGGGAAGCCGCGGCTAGTTCCGGATAGATTACGGCAGGACGCAGGTTGCAGAAGAGGCCGAGACCGCTCCTGAGTCCGAGAAGGGCCTTCTCCGGCCTCAGATTCCCTAGCACATGATCCCACTTAGGGCCTCCGACAGCTCCGAGAAGCACCGCATCGGACTCAGCAGCCGTCTGAAGCGCATCCTCTGTAAGCGGCACTTTATATCTGTCGATCGAGATTCCGCCTGCATCCACTTCACGGTATGAGATGCTGTGTCCATGGATCTCAGCGATCCTGTCCAGAACGCGGACGGCTTCACGGACGATGTCAGGACCGATGCCGTCACCCGGCACCAAGGCAATATGCATTTCCATCAGTAATTCTCCTTGATATACGGCACGAGGCCACCTGCTTCGATCAGACGCTGCATGAATGGCGGGAACGGTTCAGCCTTATACTCCTTTCCTGTCGTCTCATCGGTGATGACACCGGTGGAGAAATCAACCGAAACAGAATCACCGGCCTTTATCTCTTCCGCAGCCTCCGGGCATTCCAGGATCGGCAGTCCGATATTGATCGAATTACGGAAGAAAATGCGTGCAAATGTCGCTGCGATGACGCAGCTGATGCCCGATTCCTTGATAGCAATAGGAGCATGCTCGCGCGATGAACCGCAGCCGAAGTTCCTGCCAGCCACGATGATATCCCCTTCCTTCACAGAAGAGACGAATGTGCTGTCGATGTCCTCCATGCAGTGAGAAGCCAGCTCCTTCCTATCAGAAGTATTGAGATAGCGAGCAGGGATGATGACATCCGTGTCGACATTGTCACCATAGCGGAAAATCCTTCCTTCAGCCTTCATGTCCGACCTCCTTGGGATCTGTGATGAATCCTGTCACAGCGCTTGCGGCAGCCGTTGCAGGGGATGCGAGGTAGACCTCGCTCTTCGTATGGCCCATGCGTCCGACGAAGTTGCGGTTCGTGGTAGAAACGCATCTCTCACCTTCGGAGAGGATTCCCATGTAGCCTCCGAGGCACGGTCCGCATGTAGGAGCAGATACGACGCAGCCAGCTTCAACGAAGATATCGAAAAGCCCCTCGTGCATCGCTTCAAGCCAGATTCGCTGGGTGGCGGGAATGACGATACAGCGGACTCCATCGGCAACCTTCCTCCCTTTGAGTATCTGAGCAGCAGCCTCCAGATCCGAAAGACGTCCGTTCGTGCAGCTGCCGATAACGACCTGATCGATCCTGATATCACGGCCCTCTGCTGCACTATGCGTGTTCTCGGGCAGATGCGGATATGATACAGTCGGAACGATTTCCGAGAGGTCGATATCAATCGTCTTCTCGTAAACGGCATCCGGATCGGAAGAGAATATCATGGGCTCCTTAGCCCCATGCTCCTTCAGATAGGAAAGCGTCTTGTCATCGACGGGGAAGATACCGTTCTTCGCACCCGCCTCAATCGCCATGTTGGCAATGGTGAAGCGGTCATCCATCGTAAGAGAGGCAACGCCAGGACCGCAGAATTCCATTGATCTATACAGAGCTCCATCGACACCGATCATACCGATGATGGTCAGGATAAGATCCTTCCCGGATACGTATGGCCCGAATGAGCCTGTAAGATTGAAGCGGATAGATGAAGGAACCTTGAACCAGGCCTTGCCGATTGCCATTCCAGCTGCCATATCAGTGGAGCCAACGCCGGTAGAGAAAGCACCGAGAGCTCCGTATGTGCATGTATGGCTATCTGCGCCGATCACCACATCACCGGCTGTCACGAGACCTTTCTCCGGAAGGAGCGCATGCTCGATGCCAACCCTTCCGACCTCGAAGTAGTTCGTGATCTCCTCCCTGGCGGCGAAAGCTCTGACGCAGG
>CALXKY010000092.1 GCA_944389055.1 uncultured Spirochaetaceae bacterium
ATTCTCTGCTGATAAAATGACCACGCTGCGATTGTAGCGTTATTCCATGATAACTGCTAGAATCCGGCCATGATCCGGGAACTGAACATATCCTTAACGCCTGAGGAGGCTGCTGATCATGCCTCCCTGGAGCGCGCGGCAGTAAGGAAGCTGAAGATATCGCGCGATACCGTGACCGCTGTCAGGATCAGGAGAAAGAGCATCGATGCCCGCCGCAGGGAAGTGCGCATCAATCTTTCCATTGCAGTGTATTCCGGGGAAACGCCGCCTCCTCTGTATGTCCCAGCAGTCCTTCCGGATGTATCCGGAGCCAGGAGGAGCGCTGTCGTCGTCGGATTCGGTCCTGCAGGCATCTTCGCAGCCATCACGCTCATTGAGCAGGGAATCAGGCCGATCGTGCTTGAACGCGGCCGCGATGTGCATCAGCGTCTTCGCGATACCGGACGCCTTTCAAGGGAGGGCATTCTTGATCCGGAGTCGAACTATGCATTCGGGGAAGGCGGAGCAGGGGCATTCTCTGATGGAAAGCTCTATACACGCTCCGTCAAGCGAGGTGATACGGGAAGGATACTCCGCTATCTTGTCCAGTTCGGTGCCGATGAGAGCATATTATATGAATCGCATCCGCATATCGGGTCGGACAAGCTTCCGTATATCATAGAGCGCATGAGGAACGCCATCATTGCCGCTGGCGGCGAGGTCTGCTTCTCAAGCAGGGTCGTCAGGCTGATTGCCCGCGGCGATGAGGTTGCCGGCGCAGTGACTTCCGATGGCAGGGAATACATGGGGCCTGTCATCCTTGCCACCGGCCACAGCGCAAAGGATGTCTATGGCTTCCTTCACTCCGGAGGCTATGCGCTTGAGGCCAAGAGCACTGCGGCCGGCGTACGTCTCGAGCATCCGCAGGCTCTCATCGATAGCATGCAGTACCATGCGGAAGGGAAGCGCAGTCCGTTCCTCCCTCCTGCATCGTATTCCTTCGTCACGCAGGCCTCTGGCAGAGGTGTCTACTCATTCTGCATGTGTCCCGGCGGCGTGATAGTGCCGGCGGCTTCGGAGGAAGGGCATCAGGTAGTGAACGGTATGTCCCCATCCAGCCGCGGAGGCAGATGGGCGAACAGCGGCATGATCGTCGAGCTCAGGAAGGAAGAGCTTGAATACTCTGATCCATTTGCGATGCTCCGCGAGATCGAGGCGATTGAACGCGCATGCTACAGCCCGGGATTCACCGCACCAGCAGAACGGCTTACGGATTTCCTTTCCGGCAGGGAGCCATCATCGCTTCCGGCGTCCAGCTATCCCAGGCCTCTTGCGGCAAGAAGGATGGATGAAGTGCTCCCTTCTGTGATAGCCTCCTCCCTCAGGGAGGGGCTGAGTGCCTTCGGAAGGATGACGGGCGGCCGTTTCATATCATCCGAGGCGCTTCTCATCGCTCCTGAGACAAGGACATCGTCGCCTGTGAGGATACTCCGGGATGAAGGTATGAAGCAGGGGAGGGGCCTCTATCCCGCCGGCGAAGGCGCAGGGTATGCCGGTGGCATCGTCTCAGCCGCAGTCGATGGTACGGAAGCTGCGCTCCGCCTCGGAGGGGATTATGCATATTGATGGAAAGGCGCTCAAGGAAGGAATCAGGGATGGTTTTCCCATATTCCTCGGCTATTTCACTACTGCGCTTGCCTTCGGGCTGCTGACACGTACGAGCGGATTCACTTTCGTCGAGGGTGTTCTCACCAGCATGATAACATTCGCGGGTTCAGGGCAGTTCCTGATGATGAATCTCTACAACGCGGGATCGCTCCTCCTGAGCGTCGTCGTTTCCGTCTTCTTCATCAACAGCCGCTACATCTTCATGGCATCATCCCTTTCGCAGCGCCTGAGTGATCCTGGATCCATACCGGGACGCATCCTCTGCGGATTCGGTACCGTGGACGAGGTCTTCACCGTTGCATCCTTCAAGGGGCATCTGCTCTCATACAGCTACATGGCCGGACTCATATTCACGTCATACGTCGGATGGGTGAGCGGAACCGCCATAGGATTCCTGGGCGGGACATTCCTGCCGGAGGTTGTTCAGAAGGCAGCTGTCATAACAGTATATGCGATGTTCGCATCCCTTCTGGGCTCAGAGACACGGCGCGGTGCCAAGGCTCTTCTCGTTGCCTCCGTCTCCGCGCTCCTCAATTCGCTCCTGATTCTTGCGGCAGGGCTGTCCACCGGTCTTTCGTTTCTCATATCGATGATTGCGGCAACGATCTTCGGAGCTCTGATCTATACCGACGAGGAGGCCGGAATTGAATAAGATGGTTATGATAATCTGCTGTGCAGCAGCCACGATGCTGCCCCGCATCGTGCCTTATTTCGCTTCGTCTGCGCTCTCGCGCCTGCCGAGATTCGTCCGCAAGTGCATGCTCCTCCTGCCTGTCGCTGCGCTCGGTGCTCTCATATTCCCTCTGGCGCTCACGGACTTCGGCGCTATGTGGTATGCAGGCCTTGCCGGCATTGCCGCCGCCTTCATTGTCTCGCTCTTCAAGGGCCCGATGATACTCTCCATCGTGGTTGCGCTTGTGTCCACTACGGCTATGCTCATGGCTTTTCCTGCCTGAATTTGCTTGACAGGAATCTTCGGAAAGCGGGGTAAAACAAGCTAAATGCTTATAATGCAATGATAAATTTGCTTGACGGTTCGTTGACGGTTCGTTGATGGATTGGTCTTTCTGTATCCAGAAGGGCTTCTGGTTATCATCTGTTCTGCAGGCTTTTTCCTCTTGCTCCGGTATTCCCATCTGTTTCATTCCTGAAATCATTTTCTTATCGGATGTGAGCACATGTTCATTACGGGTTTTCGCTTCTGCGATATATATGCAGCCGGCATAATCAGGCTTCGTTTTCGAATATAGGTATAATGCCTCAAGCACAAGCTCCTTCTGGGGAACATAGGCATCGTCAAGAAGATCTGTATCCATTCATCTGATGCCGGATGATTCTGAAAGCAAATAGACAGATTCGATTATGGCTTCTTCTATGGCTCGCTGTTCGGCTTCAGGATCGGGTTTTCATTTTGCATACCGTCAGCTATATATTGACAACCATCAGGCTGCTGCGTAATTTGGCATCAGATTATGTACAGCTTTGTTTACGCTTTCCTGGGTGAATCAGTACCTTCTTCCTGCAAATTCATGTTTTCTTTCCGGTGTGGGGCATTTTTCTGTTGATTTCTTTCGATACAGTGTTAATATTCTACTAAGATATTAAAGGAATCCTTGTTTATGACAAAGAAAGAACTTGTTCTCAGAACACTCAGCGGGGATCTGCAGGAGGCAGTCCCGTCATCATTCTCGATACATTTCGGCAGTGCTTTTGCTTACGGAAGCGAAGCGGTGAAGAAACATCTCGATTTCTTCCGCGATACCGATACGGATATCATAAAGATAATGAACGAGAATCTCTTCCCGTCGAATCCGGGAGTGAAGACTTCCGATGATTTCAGGCGCATCGGCCCGTTCTCGAGGAAATCGGATTTCATCGTCCACCAGACGGATCTGGTTAAGGCAATCCTCGATAAGACCGGAGGGGACGCGTTCTCCGTATGCACCATCCATGGTGCCGCTTTCTCCCATGTCCATACGATGAGGCCTCAGTATCAGGCCCTCGAGGAGATCAGGAAGGTACAGGCAGCGCTCTACAGGGAGAATCCTCAGCCATTCCTTGATGCGAAGAAGCGCATCGCGGAGGGGCTGTGCATCCTCGTCGAGAGCGTTCTCGAGGCAGGATGTGACGGAATCTACTATGCAGCTCTCGGTGCGGAGAATGATGTATTCACCGAAGAGGAGTTCAGAGTCGTCGAGGAGCCGTTCGACAAGATGGTGTTCGAGACGGCAAGGAGCATGGGCAGGACCATTATCCTCCACATGTGCAAGAAGAAGCTTGATATGAAGAGATACGCCTCATATGCTCCGTACGTCGATGCTGTGAACTGGGGCATCTATGAGAACAATATCTCGCTCGAGGAGGGCATGAGGATCTTCCCTGATAATACGATCCTCGGAGGCCTCGAGAACAGAAGCGGTATCATAGTCGAGGGAAGCCTCGATGATATAAGGAACGAAGTCCACCGCCTTAGAAAGGCGATGAAGGGGAAGAAGTTCATCCTCGGTGCTGACTGCACGCTTGGATCGGATCTCCCCGTTGAGAGAATCAGAACAGCCGCAGAGGCTGCTAGAGACAGTCTCTGAAGAAGGAGGAACAGATGAAGAAAGCACTGGCAGTTATTTCCATCCTCATTGCTGCGATGGGAATCATTTCCGCAAGCGGTGCAGAGGAGCAGGAGTCCCTCGTTGATGAGGACGGGCTTGTAACCATAACATACTGGTACAACCCTGCTATCGTTGAAGCAGGCCCACCACCGGAGGACTGGTTCGTGCTCGAGGAAATCAGGAACGAGCTCGGAATCAACCTTGAGCTCACGATGCTTCCGTCATCCGCGAACGACAGGGACATGAAGATGCTTGCAGCAGGTGCTGCCAACAATCTCCCCGACATGATGGATATCAGGCGCCCGGTCATGGTCCATCTCCAGGAGCAGGGTCTTCTTGCGGAAGTCGATGATATGTTCGCAATGATGCCGGACAGGACCGAGAAGATGTACAACGAGGATTCCATCAAGTATGCAACCCTTGATGGCCACATCTACGGCTTTGCACCTTCCACCGGAGACATCAAGAAGAATGAAGGTATCCTCATCAGGAAGGACTGGCTCGACAAGCTCGGTCTCGATATTCCTGTCACTCTCGATGACTACATGGAAGTCATGAGGGCATTCACATACGACGATCCCGATGGAAACGGTGTCGATGATACTTACGGATATGGTACGTTCATCGAGATCACATCCTATGAGGAAGGTCTCGGCAGAAGGCTTGATCCGTTCTTCGGTGCTTTCGGCTGCGCTGGTACATGGGATCTTTCGAAGGAGAATCCCTGCCTGAACATCCACAAGCCTGAGTACTATGATGCCATGCAGTTCATCATCAAGATGTGCGATGAAGGCGTCATCGATCCGAACTGGCTCAGCCAGAAGAAGGATGACTTCAAGGCTAACTGGAAGGCTGGCAAGTACGGCATGATGAGGGAGCAGCACTCCTCCTATGCTTCAGAGGCAAACTATGCTCCGTTCGATGCCAACTTCCCTGATGGCGAGTGGATCGTCATCAATCCTCCTGTAGGACCGGAAGGAAAGTCCGCAGTAGGTGTCTACACGAACGTCAACGACGGTGTCGTCGCAGTATCCAAGAGAGCTGCTGATGAGGGCAAGAAGCCTTACATCGCCAAGCTGCTTGAATGGATTTCCGGACCTGGCTACTACATGGTCGGCTGGGGAGAGGAAGGCGTGAACTTCACCCTCAACGAGAATGGTGTTCCTACAGAAGAGAATCTTCCTGATCCGTCACTCGGATTCGGCAAGAGCGCAGCACAGCCGCTTCTCCAGCTCAAGGGACGTGCATTCTACTGGGGTGAGGCAGAGCTTGAGTCAAGATACCCTGCTTATGTCACGAAGGTATCCGGCAAGCCGATGTCCGCTCTGACAACGCTCCGCGAGATGCAGGCATGCCCGTGGATCAAGCAGGCTGGCATCGATCTCATGCCGCTCCCGAGCGGAGACCTGCAGCGCTATTACGAGCAGAGCCTCGCAGAGTTTGCTTCCGGCAACAAGGAGCTCACACCTGAGTCATGGGCTGCATTCATCAAGCAGTTCGATGCACTCGGCGGCCTTGAGTGGGAAGCAGAGGGAATAAAGGTAGCTGAGGAGAACGACCTCCTCTACTGATAGCCCGGGACTCCCGTCCCGGAAAGGAGACTGCGATGAACAACGCCCCCCTGTGGTGGGATAGACATCTTGAAGAGTATATAGAGACACTGAAACGCTATGTAGCGTTCAGAAGTGTCGCAGTCCCTGGAAAGGACGGGCTTCCCTTCGGCAGAGACAGCCTGGAGATGCTCCGTTTCATGGAGTCACAGATGAAAGGGATCGGGATGGAAGCGCATCTCGTGAACGATGTCTTTGCGGAAGGGAGGATCAGAGGAATATCCGGGAAGAAATCCATTGCCGTCGCCTGCCATGGCGATGTCGTGCCTGCAGAAGGCGAGTGGGAGAGGGATCCTTTTGAGCTTTATCAGAAGGAAGACCATCTCGTCGGCAGGGGCGCAACGGACAACAAGGGAGCCGGAATCGCAGTGCTCTTCGCATTCCGCTATCTCATTGAATCGGGCTGGAAGCCGGAGAATGACTTCATGCTCCGCATAGGCTCGGCGGAGGAGATAGGGATGCAGGATGTTCCCCTTGCATTTTCCGATACAGTCATGCCGGATCTCACGCTCGTGCCTGATTCAGGATTCCCTGTCGCCTATGGCGAGAAGGGGTCGATCAAGGCAGAGATCCGTCTCGCCCTTACTGACAGCCGCATCGGCGGGATAAAGGGCGGCGGAGCTGCGTCCGTCATCGATCTTGCGGAATGCACCACCGGCAAAGGGATCATCACCGCTCATGGAAAGGGCCGTCACCCGGCAACGCCGGAAGGCGGAGAGGATGCCATGCTCAGCCTCATGAAGGAGCTTGCGGCAGAAGGTTATGAGGATGACGCTGTCAGAGGCTATATCTCGCTATTCCCTGATTTCTATGGCACAGGCCTCGGCATAGCCTGCTCCGATGATGAGTCCGGTCGTCTTACGGCTGTCGTTACTGAAGTCCGCACTGAAGACCGCACGCTCGTATGCACTCTCAGCATAAGGCTGCCGCTCTCTGCCGATTCCGAAGGCATTAAGAGAATCCTTGAGGAGAAGGGTGCATCGATCATCTCATCTACAACCGGCTACCGCGTAGAGCCGGATGCGCTCATCATGGGCCTGAATGATATCGCAAACAGGGCATACGGCAGTTCAAAGCCGCCTTACGTGATGGCTGGCGGGACATACGCCCGCGTCATGCAGAAAGCTGTCGCATTCGGTATGGGATCCCCGCTCGGTAACGCGACGCCCCCGTTCCCCGCAGGACAGGGCAGGGCCCATCAGAGGAATGAATCCGTGCAGATAGAGAAAATAAAAAAAGGCTTCCTCATCTA
>CALXKY010000093.1 GCA_944389055.1 uncultured Spirochaetaceae bacterium
GCGATAATAGCGCTGGCAGAGCTCTGCAGGAGATGCGTCGGCCTTCCCATACTCTGCGTTGCAGGCGTTCTTCTGATCTATACATTCTCAACAGGACTGGATGTGCTGCAGGTCGTAAGGACGCTCTTCTATACGACGAACGGAATCTTCAGCGCACCTGTGCAGGTATGCGTCAAGTTCATCGTCATATTCATCATATTCGGGGCATTCCTTGAACGCACCGGCGTCGCTGATTTCTTCATACGCTTCGCAAATGCTGCCGTAGGAAGGTTCTCCGGAGGACCCGCGAAGGTCGCAGTAGTCGCAAGCGCGCTTGAGGGCATGGCATCCGGGTCATCGGTTGCGAACACGGTAGGCTCGGGATCCATCACGATCCCCATGATGAAGAGGATGGGCTACAAGCCCGAATTCGCAGCAGCTGTAGAGGCAGCCGCCTCCACAGGCGGTCAGATCATGCCACCGATCATGGGAGCAGCGGCATTCCTAATGGCCGAGTTCACGGGCGAGCCGTACGGAACGATAGCTGTACGGGCAATCCTTCCCGCAATCCTCTACTTCACCGGCATATTCATCGCAGTCCATCTCGAAGCGAAGAAGCTGGGAATGAAGGGAATACCGCGCGATGAGCTTCCAAAGGCAAAGGAGCTCGTGAAGGAGATCTACCTCCTGATTCCGCTCATCGTCCTGATATACCTTGTCGGTTCAAATACATTCACGATGGCCTACTCCGCTACGATCGCAATCGTGGCAGCAATCATAGTCGGGGCACTGAACAGAAGGGAAAGGCTTACATTCACCCGTTTCCTAGATGCGCTCGAGAACGGTGCGCGCTCTTCCATAACAGTTGTCGTCGCATGCGGAATAGCGGGAGTCATCGCAGGCTGCATCACTGTAACGGGACTTGCCTCGAAGCTTCTCGGAGCGATCGTCGCTCTCTCCGCAGGCCATGTCATGGTCGCCCTTCTACTGACGATGATCTGCTGCATCATCCTCGGAATGGGCGTCCCGACCACCGCGAACTACTGCATCATGGCAGCTACATGCGCACCGATCCTCATGGATCCATCGCTCGGCGTCACGAAGATGGCAGCCCACTTCTTCGTCTTCTATTTCGGTATCGTTGCGGACATAACCCCGCCTGTGGCCCTAGCCGCCTATGCAGGAGCTGCGATAGCGAAGTCGAACCCGATGAAGACAGGACTCACTGCAACGAAGCTTGCGATAGCCGCGTTCATCGTTCCATACGTATTCGCGCTTTCCCCGCAGATGCTGTTCATAGACGTCTCAGGACCGCTTGAGATCGTCCAGATCTGCATAAGCGCTCTCTGCGGGCTCTTCGGAGTTGCCGCGGCACTCAACGGCTTCTTCATACGGAAGATACCGCTGCCGCTCAGGGCCATACTCCTCGTCGGAGGGCTGTGCATGATCATTCCGGGTACTGTCACAGATCTCATCGGACTCGTGATGATAGCAGCTACGGCACTCTACCAGCAGATGATGCTCAGGAAGGAAACACCTGCAGCAGCATGAGACCGGGGCCTCCGCAAGGAGGTCCTTTTCATCCAAGCGCTGCTATCAGTTCCTGATAACCGCTGATGGAGATGTCAGCAAGGGAAGTATCCTGCTCCACTACGGAGCCTTTGAAGCCGATGGTGTTCAATCCTGCCCTCCTGGCTGCAATAAGCCCGACAGGGGAATCCTCGATAGCTACAGCCTCCTCAGGAGTGCAGCCGAGAGCATCCATGCCGGCAAGATACGGTTCCGGATCTGGCTTGTGGCGTGATACTGAATCGCCTCCGATGACAGCCTCCGGATAACTCTCCAGGCCCATACGACTGAGGGCAGTATGCAGATGCGCGGTGCGCGTCGAGGAGACAATGGCAATACGCATGCCCCTCTCCTTCAGCAGGGAAAGAAGCTCGGGAATCAATGGGAACGGCTTTATGCCAGGATACTCCGTATAGTAGTCAGGAATCGTCCTCACAAGCTCGATGAACCTCTCGCCAGGCATATCGACACCATACTTGCGGCTCACTTCCGCCGCCGTGCCGAAAGCATCCATGCCTATTGTCAGTGAGATATCCGCATCTTCGACATCAACATCATAATACTTCTTCATGACCGTTTTCAGCGACATGAACGCGTATGTTTCGCTATCGGTTATCACACCATCGAAATCAAAGAGGAAAGCCTTCTTTCCTGTGACAATGCTGCTGAGCCTCATGCTATAATCATGGCATGGATGCCAATCAGAGAAAAGCCATGCAGGCAGTTATCAAGGAAACGCTTTCTAACCTTGAGGAAAACGGCTTCGGAGCCGCATATGTCACGGACAGGGAGGAACTTCTGTCGCTTATCAGAGCCATGGTCCCCGAAGGATCGAAGACAGCCGTCGGCGGATCCGAGACGCTTCTCGAAACAGGTGTTCTGGATTTCCTGAAGGAGAAGACTCAATTCATCGAGGACAGACGCAGGGCATATGAGGCTGACTTCTATCTCGCTTCTGCAAATGCTGTCACAACGCATGGGGAGCTGTATGAGGTGGATGGAAGGAGCAACAGGGTCTCCGCGATGCTCTTCGGCCCCGATAAGGTGATCGTCATCGCCGGGATCAACAAGCTTGTACCGAATCTCAGAAGCGCCGCTGAGCGCGTGAAGAATACCGCCGCACCGCCGAACTGCATAAGGCTGGGACGCGAGACCCCATGCTCGAAGACGGGGCACTGCGTCGCCCCTCACTTCGATGAAAGGCATCTCTCTGCGCTTGGCTGCACCTCCGATGAGAGGATCTGCTCAAATACAGTGATCTTTTCACGACAGATGCTCAAAGGCAGGATCACAGTGATCATCATCGGAGAGGAATATGGATACTGAAGCGCTCTATGCCCCTTATGCAGATGAGCGCTATAAGGAGTTTTCCAGCAAGCTCACGCGCATACACGACCTTCCGTACGCAGGGGTGAGGATACCTGTGCTCAGGAAGCTTGCGAAGGAAATCGAGGATATCTCATTCCCTGTACGCTTCCACGAGGATGTGCTCCTCCGCGGCTTCTGGATTGCTTCCCGCCCTCTTCCGTTCACTGCTAAGGAAGATCTTCTCCGCAGCCACTTCCAGTATCTCATGACATGGGATGAGGCAGATACGCTCGCTGCGTCCCTTAAGTTCAGGAAGAGCGAAGCGGAGGAAGCTTATGCATTCTTCGTGTCGGTTCTCAGCGATGCAAGGCAGATGGTCAGACGTCTCGGCATCGTCTCCCTTATGACCAACAGGAAGCGCTTCCAGAACAGGAAGGAAGAGATGCTGCGCCTGATTACAGAAGCAGACAGCAGCGAGTATTACATATCGATGGCTGTTGCATGGGCCCTCTCCTTCTTCTTCATCGATGACCCATCCACGGAAGCCTGGCTGGATAAGGTCTCTCCCGCGACGGCCCAGCGCGCAAGACAGAAGATACGGGATTCCCGCAGAATCTGATGCACAGGACTTGACAATGGGTTTCTTTATAAAGTAACGTTACTGCATAAAGAAACACAGGAGGAGCCCGATGAATCTTATCACAGAAGGAATCAATACAGAGAACCTGCCGGACAGCAGAGGATACTTCGGAGAGTATGGAGGATCATACCTTCCCGACGCGCTTGCGAAAGTGATGAAGGAAGTAGAGGAAGCTTACGCAAAGATCTCGCAGGATCCGGATTTCATCAGGGAGCTGAAGGATCTCAACGAGCATTTCACAGGAAGGCCGAGCCCTGTATACCACGCAAAAAGGCTTACAGCAGCGGCAGGCGGCGCGGAGATCTATCTCAAGAGGGAGGATCTCAACCACACAGGAGCGCATAAGATCAACCACTGCCTTGGAGAAGTCCTGCTTGCAAAGCATATGGGCAAGAAGAAGGTGATTGCTGAGACAGGAGCCGGGCAGCACGGAGTCGCGCTCGCAACAGCTGCAGCCCTTCTCGGACTCGAGTGCGATATCTACATGGGAGAGATCGACGTGAAGAAGGAAGCTCCCAATGTCTCGAGGATGAGGGTGCTGGGAGCAAAGGTCGTTTCCGTGACAAGAGGAACGCGCACGCTCAAGGATGCCGTCGATGCAGCATTCGAAGCATACCTGCAGGATCCCGTGACGCAGATCTACTGCATCGGCTCCGTAGTCGGTCCCCATCCATTCCCGATGATGGTACGCGACTTCCAGTCGATCATAGGAATGGAGGCACGCGAGCAGATGCAGAGCTATGCAGGCTCTCTTCCCGATGCCGTCGTCGCCTGCGTAGGAGGCGGATCGAACGCAATGGGTATCTTCTCAGCCTTCCTCGATGATAAGGAGACGGCGCTCTACGGAGTCGAACCGGCAGGCAAGGGACTTGAGACAGGAATGCATGCCGCAACGATAGCGAAGGGAACTCCGGGAATCCTCCACGGCTTCAGATCGCTCGTGCTTCAGGACAAGAACGGAGAGCCGCTTCCTGTCTACTCCATCGCCTCTGGCCTCGATTATCCCGGTGTGGGACCGCAGCACAGCTATCTCCACTCCATCGGCAGGGTGAATTACAGGACAGCCACGGACCGCGAGGCAGTGGAAGCCTTCTACGCACTTTCGAGAATGGAGGGAATCATACCGGCACTTGAATCATCGCACGCAGTTGCCTATGCGGTGAAGCTCGCGAAGGAGCTCGGGAAGGGAAAGAAAATCCTCGTCAACCTCTCCGGAAGAGGTGACAAGGATATAGACTTCGTGATGGAGCACTACCCGCTCGAGGAATACGAGCCAGAGGAGACACTCAAGGACGGTTACGACGAATTCCTGAAGCACATAGGCGGGGAGAAGAGCTGATCACTCCTTCTCCGCAGCCTTCCTGAGGGGGACGAAGCCACGGCCGAGGACTTCATAGGCCTCGGTAACGAAAACAAAGGCTTTCGGATCCTCCTCATGCACTATCTTCATGATCGTGTTCATCTGGTTGTTGGGCACGATCACGAGGAGCATGGAACGCGTCTTCGATGTGTAGATGCCCGTTCCATGGAAGACCGTTCCTCCATGGTGCAGCTCCGCGATCACCCTTCTGGAGATCTCAGGCGTATGCTCTGATGAGAAAATGTAGACGGATTTCGCAAGCTTCGTGCCGAAGTTCATCACGACGAAGTTCACGAGCTGCGACGAGAGATACATCGCTATGATCGCGAAAAGCATCGGCTGCAGGCCGAGGAATATGCCACCGCAGCTGACAACAGCTGCATTGAATATGAACTCGACGCTGCCGACGGATACAGGAAAGTAATGCGCAATCACCTGCGCGATTATATCAGTGCCGCCTGTATTGCATCCGCTCTTCATCGTCAGCCCGATTCCCACACCCATAAGCACCCCGCCATAGATAGCGGAAAGCAGGATGTTTATGTCATCGGACGTATCCAGGACCCCGCTGTAAGCCGTCATGCGGCCGATGACGGTAGTCCAGATCGACAGAAGCGTCGAACCGATCAGCGTCTTGATGCCGTAGCGCCAGCCGAAGACCTTCATGCCGAGAAGGATAAGAGGCACGTTGACGCACATCATGACGATACCCTGATCGAATCCGAAGAGATAGTAGAAGATCGTGCCCACACCCGTGGCTCCGCCTCCTGTGATGCGGGCCGGGGTATAGAACAAAGCAGCAGCCGTAGCTGCGATCACGGGACCTGCGGCAAGGAAGAAGTAATCGGAGACCCTGCCGAAAAGCTGTTTCTTACTGCTCATAATGCAAACCCCTGTCCGGAGACAGGGGGAATTCCTCAGCCTGTAACCTTCCTCAGCGTCGCTCTCACGGCGCCGGGTCCGGCAATCATGCTTCTGAAATAATCGATGACGAGATCGGCAAGCCCTGCTTCATAGAGGTCCACGCCGAAGATCTTCTGGTTGGAGAGTATTCCCCTGAGCTGGTCGAGGCTTCCGGTGTATCCGAGCGTTATGCCATCAAGCGCCTCGCGTGCATAGCCGAGAAGCGGATCGGAGGACGGCTCGAATGCATTGCCTTCATCATCGACGCCCATTACATACCTGAGCCATCCGGCGAATACAAGCGGAATGCACTTCAGGCTCTTCACGTCCAGTGACGGAGAAGCCATATATGCCTTTATGGTCTCACCGAAGCGGATCGGAAGCTTCTGAGACGTATCAGTGGCGATGCGCTGCGGCGTATCAGGCATGAAAGGATTCGGGATGCGGATGTTCACGACTTCATCAATGAACTTCCTCGGATCGATGATGCCTGGATCGACGACGACAGGAAGGCCTTCGGTGTATCCGATTGTCTTCACGAGCTTCACAAGCTCCTCATCCTTCATCTCCCTGGAGATCAGAGTGTATCCGAGAAGGCAGCCGAAGACAGCAAGCGCCGTATGGAGCGGATTGAGGCATGTGCAGACCTTCATCTTCTCCACCTTGTTCACGGTCTCACGGTCGGTGAAGTACACACCTGCATTCTCGAGAGCGGGACGCCCGTTGGGGAAATCATCCTCTATGACGAGATACTCGCACTCCTCCGCATTCACGAACGACGCGATGTATGTATGCTTGCCTGTGACGACTACATCGGTATCCTCATAGCCATCGGCGCGGAGCATATCCGCAACGCTCGCATCGGGGCGCGGAGTGATCTTATCGATCATCGACCATGGGAACGAGACCTTATCGGAGGCAAGGTAATCGGAGAAGCCCTTATCAGCAAAACCATTCCTGACCCACTCTGCGGCGATCTCGGTCACTGCGGCCTCGATCTTCTCGCCATTGTGGGAGCAGTTATCCATCGAAACGACGGCAATCGGTAGGCTTCCTGCCTTGTAGCGGACAAGGAGAAGCTCCGTCAGACGAGAAAGGAACATCGTGCCCTTGCCGGGACCTGCGGCGAAATCATTGACGTATCCGGGGAAGAGCTCGCCCGCGGGATTGCGGAGCGCATAGCCTTTCTCCGTGATCGTGAACGAGATCATCTGGAGAGAAGGAGAAGCGAATATCTCCTGGAATCTCTTCCATGCTTTCCCGTCTTCATATGCGCAGGGATAAGCCTCGGTTACGGTACCCGCCACTTCCTTATCGATCGAGCCATCGGACTTGAGCGTG
>CALXKY010000094.1 GCA_944389055.1 uncultured Spirochaetaceae bacterium
TGACCACGGCCTCCACACTGCCGCTTTCGGATACGGCATTCTCATCATATTCGACCTCCATGCTGTTCTTCAGGAGGTTGACATTGACATCCTTTACACCTTCAAGCCTGCTGACGCTCTTCTCTACCCTGACCTGGCAGGCAGCGCAGCTCATTCCTGTTATATCGAAGCATTCCTTCATATCCAGCTCCATACACCACACCCCCGTGGGGTGTCTAATGCAAATATAGAATACATGCACGGTTTAATCAAGACAAAATCATCCTGCAGCAAGCCACAGGATGAAAACATGGTGGAAAAAGGAATCAGGCCATGCCGTCGGTTATTACAGGCAGCCGGTCAGCATCCAGCCCGGAGAGATACATCAGGGTGTAGACGGACTGGGAGAGCGTTATACGTTCTGTGATGATCTCGATCCTGTCCTGGATGACCTGAAGCTCCGCCTGGATGACATTGCTCTCAGAAGAAGAGCCTATCGAGAATGCATTCCTCTCTTTTTCTGCTTTCAGCTCATCAAGATCAAGCTTCATCTCTCCATAGGCGACTTTCTCCTTCGCCAGCTCCGCTGAAGCATAGGTTGTGGAGACGGTTTCCTGGATGGTGCGGACGGCACTGTCATAATCGATCGAAGCAGAGACGGCATCATGATCTGCCCTCTTTATGTCATTGAGCTTCTTGCCGCCATCCCAGAGCGTCGTCTTCAGCGCAAGAGTGATGTTCACGCCCCAGGTATCGCCATCGAGCCAGTTGGAATCTATCGATCCACCATAGGAAGCAGAGACCTGGAGAGCGATATCCGGCTTGCCGTATATGCTTCCCTCTGCGATCTTCTTCGTATACTCCTGCACGGCCTTCATGCCGTCAAGCATCTGCAGCGTAAGACGTGACGGATCGGATGCCATTTCAGAAAGACGCTCCTCACCCATCGCAAGCACAGAATCAACTGCAGATTCATCAGGAACGTAATCAATCATCTCCATCGTGAGATCGGGAAAACCTGTAAGCGTTCTGAGTCCCTCCAGAACAGTCAGATACTGGCTGTCCATCTCCTTTCTGGATATCGTCGCCTGCTGTTTCTGTATGCGCGCATCGAGAACATCCTCCTCAAGGAGCATGCCGGCTTTTTCTGCGCTCTCTGCGATGGCAATCAGGGAATCTGCCTTTGCCTCTATCTCATCCAGGAGAGGATAGATCATATCCATGTAGTAGAGCGCATCGAGACGAGACCTGAGCTCGGTTATGAGCTGGCTCTCCTTATCGCTCCGCTCCATATTCCTCAGCCCTTCGACAGTCTCGAAGAGCTTTACAGCATTCGAGAGCTTGCCCCAGGTGAATATGGGCTGGGTCAGCGTCAGCTGTCCCTGGATCATATTGTTGCCCATATTCATCGAGACATCGATCGGATCAGTCCATATGCTGCTCACGATATCCGGAAGCCCCTTGATATCACTTGGACTCACCTTGATAGGCCCCAGCGTCGGATTCGCCATGTACGTTCCGGAGACCAGAAGATCGATCGTAGGCGTATAGGCACCTTTTGCATCAGCTGTATCAAGGTGGGCCTTCGCTATCTCCTCATCGGACTTCAGAAGATCGGCATTGCCCGTCTCCATCGCAGCGATGAGGGAATCAAGCGTATACTTCTCCACTCCCTCTGCCGAAAGAGGCAGTGCGACGAGGAAGATGAGGATAATCGCTGGAACAATTCTCCTCATCAGATTTCCTCCATCTGAATCGTCGTCGAATTCGAACCGCCGGAGACAAGAGTGAAATCAGTCGAACCGATATACTTGGTGCTGGTGTAAGTTTCGGTAACTTCGCTCACTGCGAGGAAATATACCTTTGACCTGTCAGCATCTTCCCCGAATTCAGGCTTATTCGATTCCCAGTAGATCTTGAAATCGGCGACGGTCCCTCCAGCTTTCACTCCCAGCATTGTGCTATCAATCGAAAAGAATGAAGCTGTCTGCCTCTGGTAGCATGATTCAGGCTCGTAGGCTTTAACCTCATTCATGAAGTCCGAACTTGCTGCGAGTTCCTTTATATGCGCTTCCGCGGCATCGAGGCTTTCCTGATCCAAGAAAGCATAGACATATACAAGAGGCTGTTCACTGTCGCCTGCAACTGTCATTCCTTTTATGTAGACCGAAACCGATGAGCTGAATACGAATGTGCATGCAGCAGCGAGAAGAAGCACTGCTGCCGCTGTGAGATATATTCCTTTCCTGATTCCCTTCATCATTTTCCTGTATCCTCCTTGGTTTTGCTGTTCCAGCCATATGCTTTCCTTATCTTGTGACGTTCAAGCAGGAAGTAGAACGTCGGCATAAGGAAGAGCGTGATGAATGTACTTGTCGTAAGACCGCCCATGATGACCTGTCCGAGCGGTGCGTAGATCTCAGAGCCCTCACCCTTGGCGAATGCCATAGGTATGACGCCAAGGATCGTTGTCAGGGAGCTCATGAGGATCGGCCTGAGCCTTGTCGCTGTTCCTCGCTTTATATTATCGAAGAGCATCGACATCTCGCTTTCATATGAGAGTTTTCCGAGAAGCTTCCCATCCTCCGGCATCTCGATCGAGAGACGCTCAGCTTCTGCCTTCCTCGTCTCACCCTCAAGCTGGTTGATGTAATCGACAAGGATGATTCCATTGTTGACGAGCATACCGCCGAGAGTGACTACGCCCAGAAGCGATACCATGCTCATCGAGGAACCGAAGACCGCAAGCGATACGACGACGCCTATGACGCAGAACGGAACGGTCAGCATGATCAGGAACGGCTGGTCGAATCTCTCGTATATGAGGACGATGACCATATACACGAGGAAGAGCGAGATCAGAAGCGCCTGGAGAAGCGGTCCCATGGAATCAACGATGAACTTGTCGATTCCTCCGATATCGGTGGAAACGCCATCCGGAAGCGGGTGCGAGGCAAGATAATCCTCGACTCTTGCAGCCAGAGCAGTCGTTGATTCACCTGTCAGCTGCGCGCTTACGGTCATCGATACCGCCCTGTCCGTGTGGCTGATCGATGAGAGCTCATTCTCCATCACAAGTTCGGAGAGCGCATCCATCGATACTGCCGAACCTGCCTGCGTATACATGACAAGGCTGTCGAGCATCTCCTGGGAAACCGGCTTGTCAGCTGCATCCGACGAGAGGTGTATATTGTACCTCTGATCCGAATCAGGATCGAGATAGATGCCGGTATCCATGCCATTGAAGAGGATAGCTGTCGACATCGCAGCCTCATAGTTCGCGATTCCGAGCGATGACATGTACTCATACGAGGCATCCATTACCGCAGCCGTCGAATCGAAGTTGCTTGATATCGATGCCGATACGACTTCCGGATCCGAGAGAAGGAATGACTGGAGACCTTCTGCATAGTCATAGAGGACTTCCTCATCCTCTCCTATGAGGGTGAGGCCATAGCCACCACCGCCGGACATATAGCCGACAAGGTAGTCGAAGCCGCCGTTCTTGACCGTCACATCTGCATCCGGAATCCGGGCGGAAATCTCATACTGCATCTGAAGCATGATATCGTGGACATCCCTGTCCCTGTCGGCAACAGGAACAAGCACGACATGCATGCCTCCCATGTTCTGGGAATTCGACACGGTCAGGGCATCGACGGAACGTCCTGAGTAGACGACAATGGAATCAGTCTCAGGCACATTCTCCCTGACGACAGCCTCCGCCTTGTCCATCGCCTCCTTCGTCTCCTCGAGCGTATAGCCCGTCGGGAATGACATGCTTATATAGAATTCGCTGTTGTCTGTCGACGGGATGAATGAGATGCTCAGGGACGTAAGCGAATAGATGGTGATGAAGAAGATGAGGAGCGCCATCACTATGATGAAAGGTGTATGCTCCATGCAGAAGCCAAGCGCCCTGCTGTATCCTTTCTCGACATGCCAGAAACCCTTGACCGCAAAGCTGTCCTTCTTCTTGAGCCTGACGCCGTCATCCTTCAGGAAATGCTTCAGGAGATACGGCATGTAGATCATGGCGACAAGGAGCGATGAGCCGATGGCGAACATGAATGTCATCGAGATATCATGGAGAATATCCCCGACAAGGCCGGAAAGAAGCACGACAGGGATGAACACGACGACTGTCGTGAGGTTCGATCCGATGACGGATTTATCAACAACACCCGTGCCCCTGTAGATGGACTGTATGACGGAGTACCTGCCCTTCCCGCTTTCATCCGTATCCTGGTAATACCTGTAGATCTGATCGAGGACGACGATCGATGCATCGACGATGGATCCCAGCGATACGACGATACCGGATATCGAGAGGATGTTCACCGTGATTCCGGCAACCTTCATGACGATGAAGGTGAAGAAGCATGACAGAGGTATCGAAAGGCCGATTGCAAGCGTTGCCTTCGCATCATTGAGGAAGAGGAAGATTATGAGGACCGCGATGAGGATTCCGAGCACGCCGGATTCGATCACGTTCTTAAGCGAAGCGATGACAAGGCGGCTGTCATCCTTGATCATATGATATGTGAACGCTCCGTTCGTGTCCTTCACCGCTTTATCCAGCACTTCCTTCACGGAGTTCGTTATCTGTATCGTGTTTCCGTCAGCTCTCTTCGATACATCGACGACGATGATGTCCTGGCCTTCGGATGTGACGTAGTAGTCCTTCCCTAGGTAGCTGAGGGAGACATCAGCGACATCCCCGAGCCTGATGATCTCGCCTGAGTCGGTGGCACCGACCGGAAGGTTCCTGATTTCATCGAGGTCCTCGAAGCGCCCATCGTATCTGAGATCGATCCTCTTGCCTTCCGCCATGGCTGTGTCGAGAGGCATCGATATATTGGAATATGAGAGTATCTGATAGACCGTGAGCGGAGAGATGCCGCGTGCATTGAGGTCATCCATCCTGAGCTTCACGGAGACTTCAGGGTCCGAGGATCCGCTGACTTCGATGGATGATACGCCCGGGATCCTCGTAAGCTGCGGCCTGATCGTGTCATTTATATATTCCGAAAGCGAGGAGATATCCCCGGCCGATTCAACGGAGAAGGAGACGATCGGAAGCATCGTCGCACCTCCGACAAGCGCTGTCGGCTCACCCTGAAGACCAGCGGGAAGCTCGCTCATCAGCTGGGATATCCTGTTCCTTACCTCATTGAGCTGATCCTCCGGATTCACGCCATCCTGGAATGTGATCGTTATCATGGCGGCGCTGTTCATGGACTGGCTGTCCATGCTCTTGAAATCAGGCAGCGTGACGAAATCATCCTCGAGGATGTCCACGACATCCTTCTCGACATCTTCCGCCGATGCACCCGGATAGATCGCGATGACGAATATCTGCGGCATGTTGATATCCGGGATGAACTCGAGATTCGTCGTAGCGATTGAGAAGAATCCGAACACCGCAAGGGCGATGAGGATCATGGAAAGCACAGCTGAGTGCTTAACCGAAATCTCAGCTATCTTCATTTCCCCTCCCCTGCGATCCTCACTTCCTCACCTGGCAGAAGACCGTTCTGGCCACGGATGATGAAGTCACGTCCGGCATAGACCGGATCTATCGCGAAATACTCATTGTCCTCTGCTATGCTTCCGAGCTCGATGAATTCAGCTGTCTTCCCGTCCTCCGCAACCGCATATGCAGAACCATCGAGGCGTCTGACCTGGAGAGGAAGCGAAAGATATTCACCGGATGACCATATGACCTCCGCCCTGATGAACATACCGGGAATGAATCCTTCGGGCTCGGTCAGCCTCACCTTCACAAGGAATGTCTTCGATGTCGGATCCACGAACGGAGCGATGGAAACGACTTCAGCTTCTGACACGGGACCATCAGGTGCGGCGATGGTGAAGCGCAGCGAATCACGGTTCTCCATCACTGTCGTATAGTACTTCTCGCCTATCTTCAGGTTGACGACGAGGTCATCGAGATCCGCGATGACAGCAAGCGGCATCTCGGAAGAGCCTATGGAACCGGCAGCGGACGGAGCCTGGATGACTGTGCCGCTCACAGGTGCGGTGACCGTAGCATAGGAAAGCTGGAGCTCTGCCGCCTCAAGCTGTGCACGAGCCGCTTCAAGCTGCGCCGAAAGCGTGTCATAGTCCTGTGCGGATGCCCCGCCGGAAGCACGCAGCGCTTCAACACGGGCGAAAGCTGCTTCGAGGCCGCTGACCTGCGCCTCTGCCTGCCTGAGCTGGAGCTCATACGGCCGTTTGTCTATGACAGCTATCGTATCGCCTTTCTCGACGCGGTCTCCGGCTGCTATGCAGTACTCCTCGACCGTGCCGCTCACGAAAGGAACGACAGGAATCATCGCATCAGCTTCTATGTAGCCTGTTACGCTGATGCCTTCATCAATGACCCTCATCTCAGGCCTGACCGTCTCCACCGGTGCCACCGGAGCCTCATAGTCCACGTTCCCATCAAGTGAGAAGAAATAGACGAGAGCCGCTGCAGCTGCCGCGAATACAGCAAAGAGCACTATGTATCTGATTACCGAATTCCTTTTCTTTCTGTCCATGATTCCATTCCTGAATAGATTTTCGTTCATCTTTATCATCAAAAATAACAACAACAACCGGTCACGGTGTATGAATCCAACAGAGTGTAGCATTCATGTCGGTTTGTTTTTACTGACACTTTTCTGATTTGTGTCATTCACAGGAAAACCGCATTGTGATACGATGGCCGCATGAGCATTTACAGCGATATACATGACAGTCAGAAGGAATACTTCCTCACGGGAAGCACGCTCCCATACAGTTTCAGGATCTCCATGCTCCGCACGCTCAAGGCAATGCTGAAGGAGAACGAGGAGAGGATACTCCAGGCGCTGACCGCGGATCTCGGCAAGAGCAGCTTCGAAGGATACGCCACTGAGCTCGGGATCGCCTATGGCGAGATAAGCTATCTCGAGAAGCATCTGAGGAAGCTCATGAAACCAAGCCGCACATCAACCCCGATCACACAGTTCAGGGCACGCTCATACGTGTTGCATGAACCAAGGGGGAAT
>CALXKY010000095.1 GCA_944389055.1 uncultured Spirochaetaceae bacterium
CCTGGGGAATGGAATCATAGAAGAGCCCTATGATGGCACTGAGATGTCAGGGGCATCCTGGATCGAGGAATCCGCATGGAAGGCGGAAACACGGTTCACCGCCGCGAAAGGCAGCGACAGCTTCCTTCTCAGCTGCGCCTCGCTTTCTCCTGCGGAGATCAGGATCAACGGAAGGACCGCGGCAGCATCGGCAAGCTCCATACTCATCGATGCGACAGGATATCTCGAGGATGGTGAGAACACGATTGAGATCATATTCCGCGGCACCATGGGCGGCAGAAGCGTCAGATGCCCCGGCATCTGGGACGGTGTCAGGCTCCTCGCAGACCCGGATTTCATCCTCATTTCGGCAGATGCCCTTCCGGCTCAGGAAGATGGACGCTGGCACCTTCTGGTACGCTTCACCGCCGAAGCTTTCCGCGATACTGAAGCGGAATGCTCCGTCTCGGTCAACGGCAGGACAGAGAAGTGCACAGCGGAGCTGCACAGGGGGCGCTGCAGCTTCACGATGGATATCGACCCGGGAGATATAAGCCCATGGTGGCCACAGGGAATTGGCCAGCAGCCGATATACCCGATGACCGTCTCCGCAGGCCCATGGCAAAAGACAATCGATGCGGCCTTCAGGACGGTGGATACAGACGGGGAATGGCTCGTCGTCAACGGACAGCGCATATTCATGAAAGCCATATGCTGCGGTGAGACGGACCTCATACGGTCCAGGACATCTTCCGGGGATATCGAGAGGATGGTCAGGAACGCGGCTGAAGCCAATATGAATACGCTTATCGTGGAATCGCCAGCCGGGGCTCTCCTCGCTGACGCAGCCGCGCGCAACGGCCTTGTCATCATAGAAGAGGATGGCGATACGCAGCCGGAGAGGATCCCGCCGTCATTCCCATCAGGTCCTCTGATGGAGAGGATATGGAAAGGTGGCCCGCATAATCCATCTTCGGTCTCGGCTGACCTCCATAGCGCGGAGGGAAGCATTGGAAGCATTCTTGCCTCGATAGCTTCCGATTACCTCCTGCCAAGGGATCCGGGAAAGCTGATATATCTCTCGCAGCTTGCTTCAGCGCATGAGGCCTCGGAAGCAGCGGCTGCTGCAAGGACGGGAGGCAGGAGCCGGATGATACTCCCTGCTCTTTCCGATCCATGGCCCATGATCTCAGCCTCCTCCACCGAATACGGAGGCAGATGGAAGCTGCTGCAGTATGCAGCCCGCTCATTCTTCTCTCCGCTTGCTCCGATGATAATGCGCAGCGCGAGGAGCGTTTCCATATATTTCATAAACGATACGATGGAGACTGCAAGCGCCGAATTCTCCCTGAAGATACGCGACCTTCAGGGCAGAAAGAAGGAAACCAGGGAATACACGGCTGAAGCGGCACCGGGCACGGCTGTGAAAGTGGCTGAGTATCCGATGAACAGAATCGATCCCTATAATGCATTCCTCTACGTGAAGATGGCGACGAAGGATATACTCCGGGAGCGGACGGCGCTCCTTGCCTCGCCCAAGGCACTCTCGCTCGCAGATCCGGAACTGAAAGTGAATGCCGTGCAGACAGGGCCCAGGTCGTTCTCGGTCAAGCTGACGGCTGAGAAGCCTGCATTCTGCGTATCCCTCACGAGCCCGATTCCCGGCATATTCTCCGACAACCTCATCTCAGTCAGGCCATCTGCTGAGAAGACGGTGCTCTTCCGTTCAGAGAAAGAGGCTGCCCTTGATGAATTCCTGGACAGCCTCCTTGTGATGGATCTCTATACGGCTATGAACTGAGCTCAGGCTCCAAGATATGCTTTCTGCACCCTCTCGTTCATCAGAAGCGCAGAACCCTTGTCCTCGAGAACGATCCTGCCGTTCTCGAGCACATAGCCGTAGCTCGATGACCGGAGCGCAAGACGCGCATTCTGCTCTACGAGGAAGACGGTAACCTTATTCTCCTCATTGATGATCCTTATCTTGCTGAAGATATCCTGCACGATGAGAGGAGCAAGACCCAGTCCGGGCTCATCAAGCAGGAGAAGGCGCGGTGCTGACATGAGCGCACGTGCGATAGCCATCATCTGCTGTTCTCCGCCGGAGAGGGATCTCGTCTTCTGCTTGCGCCTTGCACCGAGGATCGGGAAGAAATCATACATCTCATCCTTCCTCTTCTCGATGACGCTCTGGTCCTTCACCATGAAGGCCCCCATATCGAGATTCTCCTCGACAGTCATATCTGCGAAGACGTGGCGCCCTTCCGGAACAAGCGCGATGCCGCGGCGTGCGATGAGATCCGTTGTCAGGCTCCCATGATGCTTGCTCTGGCAGATGGTCTCACCAGCGAATGTGATGCTTCCCGTCTTAAGCGGCTGCAGTCCGACAATGGCATTGAGGAGCGTGGATTTCCCTGCTCCGTTGGCACCGATCAGTGAGACGATGGCGCCTTCATCGATGCTCATCGAGACATCGGAAAGAGCCCTGATGCTTCCGTATGATACGGAGATATCATCGATCTTCAGTATCTCTGCCATCTCAGACCTCCTCATCCTCTTCCCTGCCGAGATAAGCTTCGATGACACCTTTGTCCTGCTTGATCTCGTTCGGCGTGCCTTCTGCGATCTTCATTCCAAAATTCAGCACCGTGATGCTGTCGCAGATATTCATGACGAGCTTCATATCATGCTCGATGAGAACAACGGTCACTCCCAGCGAGCGGATCTTGCCGACAACCTCCATCAGGTGCGCAGTCTCTGCGGGATTCATTCCTGCAGCAGGCTCATCAAGGAAGAGAAGCTTCGGCTCAGAGGCAAGCGCTCTTGCAATCTCAAGCTCACGCTGCTTTCCATACGGAAGGCTTCCTGCAAAATCCTGGGCATGGTCTGCCATCTCGAAGAATGAAAGCCACTCCATTGCCCTGTGATAGACTTCCCTGTTCTCCCGGCTTGCGAAGAGATAGCTCTTCACGGCCTGTTGGAAACGATGATGGAACGGATCCGCTCCTACCTTGAAGTGAAGCCCCATCATGACATTCTCCACAACCGTGAGCTCCTTGTAGAGCCTGATGTTCTGGAATGTCCTTGCGATACCGAGGCGGCTTATCTTCCATGCAGGAAGGCCCGTTATATCCTTCCCATCGAATATGATCCTGCCTGCGGACGGCTTATCGACACCGGTTATCTGGTTGAAAAGCGTTGTCTTGCCAGCACCGTTCGGACCGATGAGTCCCGTGACGAGTCCCTGCTCGACATGGAAATCGACATCATTGACCGCGATGACGCCTCCGAACTCACGCGTAAGGTGCTCAGTTTCAAGAATCCTCATGCCTTGCCTCCCTTTGCGCTCTTCTTCGGGCGTACGAAGAAGTCATGGAGCTTCTCCATCCTCGTGCGCGGATCCCCATAGCGGAACTTGTCGCGTCCGAGGATTCCCTGCGGGCGGGTGAGCATCATCACGACAAGGAGAAGTCCGTAGATGATCTGCTTAGCCTGTGCAGGGATGACATTCGTCAGTCCTGTAAGCTGCGGAAGATACGAGATGAACTGGATGATGAATGCACCGAGGATGACAGCCTTTCCATTGCCCATTCCTCCGAGAACGACGGTGCAGAGCACCATGACGGAGACCATGAACGTGAATGAACCAGGCTGGACGGTAAGCGTATAAGCAGTCTGAAGGCATCCTGCGATACCGCCGACTGCTGCGCCAAGCACGAATGAGCTGATCTTGTACTTAGTCACGTTTATGCCGTTGGACTGAGCAGCTACCTCATCCTCCCTGACTGCGATCATCGCACGTCCGAGACGGCTGTGCGCAAGCTGCTGGAAGAGAACATAGAAAACAAGCACGAATGCCCAGATGAGGATGATGAACGCGAGCTTGTTGCGTGATGCGAACTGGTAGCCGAAGAGACTTGCACGCGGGATGCTGTTGTATCCTACCGGATTGAGGTTGGTAGCAACATTCCTTATTATCTCCCCGAGACCCAGCGTCGCAATGCAGAGATAATCACCTTTGAGACGGAGCGTCGGGATTCCGATCAGGAGACCGATGATACCCGTTGCGATCGCCGCAACAGGAAGCGACAGCCAGAATGAGAGCCCGAAGGTCTTGCACATGATGGCAGTGGCATAGCTTCCGATGCAGAAGAAACCGGCATGGCAGAGCGACAGCATACCGGTGTAGCCGGTGATGCAGTTCTGGCCGATGGCCATCAGTGCATATATTCCTGCGTATATCAGTATGAGCTGGAAGAAATTCAGCATATCAGACCTTCTCCCTCTCGTTCTTGCCGAGTATACCGTCCGGTTTGACCAGAAGGACGATGATGAGAATAGCGAAGGCAACTGTATCCTTCATGCCATTCGGAATATGCAGAAGCGGTGCGCCGACAGCCTCGAGGATACCTAGGAGGATTCCCCCGAGCATAGCGCCCTGGATATTCCCGATTCCGCCGATGACAGCCGCGACGAATGCCTTGAGTCCCGTCATCGTACCCATTGACGGATAGACGCGGAAATCAAACGAAGCAAGGATGCCGCCGACAGCAGCAAGTGCGCTTCCGATCGCGAATGTCAGGGATATGACCCTGTTTACATTGATGCCCATGAGCTGGCTCGTAGCCTGATCGAGGGAAGCAGCCCTCATGGCCTTGCCCATCCTCGTCTTGTTCACGAAGAAGGTAAGCAGAAGCATCATGACCACGGAAACGACCACGACAACGATCTGATGCGGCGTTATCGTGATGGCACCGATATTGATAGGTTCGTTCTCGAACGGATATGGAAAGCGGCGTGACTGCGTACCGAAGATCCATGCCGCACCATTCGAGAGGATGAAAGAGACGCCGATGGCGGAAAGCAGCGGAGCAAGCCTGTTCGCATTCCTGAGCGGCTTGTAGGCTATGCGCTCGATCAGCATGCCAAGGACAGCGCATGCGGCCATGCTGGCAACCATTGCGATGAAGAAAGCAGCAAGCGTCCACGCACCGGGATCAGCTGCCTCTCCGCCCGTGAGGCCATTGTAGATGAGAAGGCCGATGAAAGCTCCCACCATGAGGATATCGCCATGGGCGAAGTTGATGAACTTGAGGATGCCGTACACCATCGTATAGCCGAGCGCGATAAGGGAATAGATCGCACCGAGCGTCAGACCGTTCACGATATACTGCATGTAGAGTGTAACTGTACTCACTTCCTCCTCCGGAAATGCTTGTTCTATACAGCAAACTGCCGGAAAGCATAAGCCTTCCGACAGCATTGCCTGCTATTTGGTTCTGATCAGTCGACCTGCACGATGTGGCCGTCCACAACCTGGAACGATCCGATGTAGACAGGTGTCGTACCCTCGACCTCGTAGACTCCCTGGCTGGCGACGAGATCGCCGTTTGCAGCGAAGTTCATGACGCCATTGGCTCCCTGGAAGTCCTCAGTAGCTGCGACTTCATCGCGGATAGCCTTCGTATCTGCAGAGCCTGCCCTGCCGATAGCTGCTGCGATGATGTATGTAGCATCATAGCTGTTCGTTGCGAATGAGTCAGGAGCATCTCCGTTATATGCTGCGGAATATGCTGCCTGGAAATCCGTAAGGACAGTCGAAGCCTCAGCCTGAGCAGGTCCGACATAAATCACGCCATCGGTGAAATCCGGAGCGAGGTTGTAGATCTCAGGATCTGAGAATCCATCACTGGAGAGGAACGGAACGTTGACTCCAAGCTGTGATGCCTGCTCGAGGATGAGCGCATCCTCAACAGTGTAGTTCGGGATGTATACTGCCTCAGGAGCAGCTGCCCTGATTTCCGTAAGCTGTGTCCTGAAGTCCTTGTCGCCGACCATGCAGGTCTCCTCTGCGACAACTTCACCACCGAGCGCTTCGAATGTATCCCTCATTCCTACTGCCAGTCCCTGGCTGTAGTCATTCATGGCATAGAGGGAAGCGAGCTTCCTGTAGCCGAGAACCTCATAGAAATAGTGACCTGCAACCTCCGACTGGAGAGCATCGGAAGGAACTGTCCTGAAGACATAGTTCAGTCCATCTGCATTCGTTGCCGGCTGTGCCGTTACATCCTTGTGCGTAGCGGATGGCGAGATCATCACGATTCCATCCTCCTGGCAGCGCTGTGCGACTGCAAGGGCCGGGGATGTGAAGACAGGTCCGATGATTGCGCAGACCTCATCCATATATGCAAGCTTCTCATAGGAAGCGAGAGCCTTGTCTACTGTTCCCTCGCTATCCTCTGCGATGAGCTCAAGCATCTTGCCATTGACGCCACCCTCTGCATTGATCTCATCGATAGCGAGACGAGCTGCATTGGAGCATCTGATTCCATAATTGGCGTTATCACCAGTGAGAGGTCCGATGAAACCGATCTTATAGACATCGGCATCCGATCCACTCTCTCCGGATCCGCCTGCAGCGACACCTGCAAGACAGACAAAAGCAACCATTAAGAGTGCTATTGCTTTTCTCATATTCCACCTCCTGATGTGAACAAGGAAAAAGTTTACATACTATATACAGCAAATTGCATAATCATACAACAGATAACCACCCCTATGAAGCGATGATTATAGAAGTTTTCTCCTTCTTGCTATACAGCAAGCAATTATATGCAATGAAACATGCAATATTCAAGGGAAGAAGATATGCAGATTGCCATATCAGAGACATCCGGACGGAAAAAAGCATGCGCACGCATGACTGAAGGAACAGCGGTACGCCATGCTATCTTCCCCATCATCTCCGGAGAGTTCCGGAAGACCCTTGCAAATAATGGAAAAAAAGGGTAACTTCTCATTCAGCGCAATTGCGTCAAGGCGATCCTGTAGCTCAGCTGGATAGAGCGTCCGCCTCCTAAGCGGAAGGTCAGCAGTTCGAATCTGCTCAGGATCATCTTAACCCATAGAAGGTGATACAAAGCCTTCTCTAAGCAGACAGGGAGCGGTAATAAAAGGCTCTGTTCAAAAAGTTGTGGGATTAAGGAAATAGCAACGCAACAAAAGAGGGATGAAATCCTTTAAGATTTGAA
>CALXKY010000096.1 GCA_944389055.1 uncultured Spirochaetaceae bacterium
GTACGAAAGCGGAAGGGAATCGAGCTTGCGGAACATCCTGATGCGGATTGTATAGAGCGTATCCTGCGAAATGCCGACCATCGTGCGGGATAGCAGATAATTGAATACCACGGAGACGCTGACGATGCATGCGAACTTCACCAGAGACATGATCACCGGTCCCCAGTCAGGATCAGTGGCTCCTATGATCGGCGTAACATAGCCATCGATGAACTCCCCGAGGAAATTGGAGGAATAGACGATTGAGAATGCAGATATGAAGATGCATGCGACTATGAATACGAACTTGCCCTTCCTCTCGCCGAATACGATGCCGAGAACGCGCTTCATGGCCTTCTTCGGATCCTTGGCCCTGGCGCCTCCTGCGTTGCGTGCCCTAATCATCGAGATTGCCTCCTCTGGTCTGCGTCTCATAGAGATCGCGGTAATCGGCATTGCGCTGAAGAAGCTCGGAATGCGTACCTGCATCCTCAACGTGACCATTGTTCATGATGATGATCTGATCAGCATCCATGACCGACGAAAGCCTCTGGCTGATGATGATCTTCGTGAGATCCTTCACATCCTCTCTGAGGGCTCTCCTTATCTGTGCGTCGGTTGCGGTATCGACGGCAGATGTAGAATCATCCATTATGAGGATCTTCGGCTTCTTCAGAAGCGCCCTGGCGATGCAGAGCCTCTGGCGCTGCCCACCGGAGAAATTGGTGCCGCCCTGCTCCACATGGCTTGAATATCCATCCTGCATCGCTTCGATGAACGGAGACGCGGATGCTACATCGCAGGCAGCCTTGATCTGAGCATCCGTCGCATCGGGATTGCCCCATCTGAGATTCTCCGCGACAGTACCCGAGAACAGGGTGTTCTTCTGCAGTACGACCGCAACCTCATTCCTGAGAGCACTCAGGTTATAATCGCGGACATCATAGCCCCCGACCTTCACAGAGCCATCGCTTACATCATAAAGACGCGCGATAAGCGATACGAGCGATGTCTTTCCAGATCCCGTGTTTCCGATGACACCGATCATCTGGCCGCTCTTTATCTCCAGGTTTATATCGCTGAGCACCTTCGACTTGCCGCCGTACCCGAATGAGACATGATCGAATACGATTGAGCCATCTGGAACCGTCTTCCTTCCCTCTGGATTGATATCCATGCTGGGAACCGTATTGAGAACCTCTGCGATACGGACCATGGATGCATGGGCAATCGAGAGCACCACTATGACCATTCCAGTCATGACGAGCGATGAAAGTATCTGCCCAGTATATGTATAGATGCTCATGAGCTCGCCTGTCTCCATATTCCCTATGTTTATGAGGCGCGCACCGATATAGGAGATTGCGATCATGCAGCAGTATGTGACAGTCATCATCAGAGGACCCATGAGCGCCATGATGGTCTGGCCTTTCTTGAAATTGCGCCTGATTGTCTCAGAAGCCTCCTCGAACTTCCCAAGCTGCTCATCCTCCCTCACGTATGCCTTCACGGTCCTGATGCCGGTGAGATTCTCCTGAACAACCCTGTTGAATGAATCGTAGCCGCGGAACGCATTCGTGAAGGATGAATAGGTGCGGCGGAAGATAAGGAAGATGCAGACAGCAACGACAGGGATGGCGACCGCGAACACAAGCGAGAGCGCTCCTCCGTTATGGTAGACCATGATGATCGCGAAGATGAACATGATCGGGGAACGCACGCATATGCGGATCATCATCTGGAAGGACTGCTGGACATTCTGCACATCCGTGGTCATCCTCGTGATGAGCGAGGACGTTGAGAACCTGTCCACATCAGCGAAGGAGAAATCCATGATCCTCGCATAGAGATCCTTCCTTATATTCGTCGCAAACCCCGCCGAAGCCTTGGATGCTGTCCATGCACCGGCAACGCCGAAGCAGAGCGACAGGAAAGCCGCGCATACGATAAGAATACCGATCCTCAGCACGTAGCCCATATCCCCGGAACCGACTCCGGTATCGACGATGATTGCCATCAGCGTCGGAATCAGGACTTCCATTGCCACTTCTCCGACCATCAGGAGGGGCGTGATGAATGCGAATTTCCTGTATTCCCTGACACGGGAAAGCAATGTCTTCAGCATAAATCCTCCTCGAGAACCTTTCTGAGTCTTCTGCAGATATCCATGAATTCTTCCTTCTCTTCCGATGAGAGCGCCGCAGCCATCGCAGCTTCGACACGCTCCGTATGCCGTCTGGCAAGGGCAAGCTTCTCACGGCCTTCATCGGTGATGACAAGCCTTCTGAGACGAGCATCTGAATCTACCTTTTCCCTGACTATCAGGCCAAGAGCCTCAAGGCTGTCAGCAGTCGCAGAGACAGATGCCCTGGTCAGGAGGAGCTCATCCTCGATATCCTTCTGGATGGCACCATCTCCCGCTGCGATGCATAGCAGGACTCTTATCTGCGAAGTTGTCAGGTCAAGCGACCGCATGCCGCGGTCAAGCGTTCTCCGGACGAGACGTCCGAGAGATCCGGCTGTGAACAAAAGCGTTTCGCCTCTCATCGTTCGTTTCCGAACAAACAATATGAAAACCAGGGGTACTCAGTCAACCGGGCTCAGGAATCCTACATCCAAACTACATAAAGAGAGCTCCTCTTGCGAGGAGCCCGAAAACTGTATCCAGAAGTCTTATTATCTCACTTATCCTTTTTCCTGCCCGTAAGCTTATTGAGAACAACGAGGGCTACGAAGAGGATTCCGAGGGCAGCTGCGAGAAGCCCCCAGCTCTGGAATGCTATTGCGATTGCACTAGGCATATTCTACCTCCTTATCAGCCGAAGATCGGGAGAAGCTCCGAAAGCAGGAGCCCGCCGGCGAGAACGGATGCGATCTGTCCGGAGACATTCGCGCCGAGAGCGAACGGCAGAAGATGATTCTGCTTATTAGCCTCGATACCGACCTTCTGGACAACACGTGATGACATCGGGAATGCAGAGATTCCTGCACCGCCGATGAGCGGATTGATCTTCTTATCCTTCGGAAGGAAGATGTTGATTATCTTGAGGAAGACAACGCCGCATGCCGTATCGAAGATGAATGCGATGAGGCCGAATGCCATGATCATGAGCGTTGCAGGCTGCAGGAGCGCAGGTCCCGACATCATCGGGGATATGGCAAGGCCGAGCATGAGCGTGATGAGCGGTGAAAGCATGTCCTGGGCAGCGCGTGAAAGGTTGTCGAGAACACCGCACTCGCGGAGAAGGTTGCCGAACATGAGCATGCCGACGAGAGCTGCCGAATCCGGAGCAAGGATACCGCATACGATCGTGGTCACGATCGGGAATACGATCCTTGTCGTCTTCGAGACAGAGCCCGCTGAATAATGCATCTGGATAGCCCTCTCCTTCTTAGTCGTCGTGGCTTTGAGCACTGCCGGCTGGATCATCGGGACAAGCGCCATGTAGCAGTAGGCTACGACAAGTATGGCAGCTGCATAGTTGGAATGGAGACGCTGCGAGACAAGAATCGCAGTCGGGCCATCAGCAGCACCGATGATACCGATGGAAGCAGCATCGTTGAGCGGGAATCCCAGCATGGAGGCGATGATCATCGAAATGAAGATACCACCCTGGCCAGCCGCTCCGATGAAGATGAGCCACGGCTTTGAGATAAGCGGACCGAAATCGATCATTGCACCGATTCCGATGAAGAGAAGAAGCGGGAATGCTTCTGCGCTCTCGATACCAACATTGAACAGCCACTGGAGGATAGCATTATCCTGAAGCATGACTGAACCTGGGAGGTTGACGAGAATCGCTCCGAAACCCATTGGAAGGAGGAGCGTAGGCTCCATTTCCTTCTTGATTGCCAGATAGATCAGGATAAGACCTACCACAATCATTATCAGCTGATAAATCAACTCGGTATTCATAACACCGTGATTCTATCGCAATGACGGAACCTTGTCACTGAGATACCCCCACGATGCGGCACTGAGCAGCTAAAACTGGCACATATTTTTAGTTGACCGGTTAACAAAACCGATTTAGCATTGAATCAAGAAGGAGGAAGAATCCCTTTCTTCCCCTTGAAAATGAAAAAGGAGAAAAGAATGAAGAAAGCACTTACTGTTCTGCTGATCGCCCTCATCGCGCTCTCCGGCGTATACGCAGGCGGTTCAGGCGAAAGCTCATCGGACACAACCGAAATCTATTTCCTGAATTTCAAGCCGGAAATCGCTGATGTATATACAGATGTCGTGAAGCCGGCATTCGAGGCAGCTTATCCGCAGTACACGCTGAAGGTTGTAACCGCAGCTTCCAACCAGTACCAGTCGACGCTCAGAAGCGAGCTCACTAAGTCAGCTCCGCCCACGATCTTCCAGGTCAACGGACCTGTAGGCATCGCAGAGAACGTCAACACGGTCGCACCGCTTCAGGACACGGAGTTCTACGGGCTTCTTGCGGACAAGGGCATGGCTCTCTCGCTCGATGGGAATGTCGTAGCTGTTCCGTATGCTGTCGAAGGCTACGGCATCATCTATAACGATGCAATCATGAGAAAGTACTTCGCGCTTCCCGACAAGGCCGTGAGCATCTCAAGCGCAGAGGAAATCACTGATTTCGAGACACTGAAGGCAGTCGTCGAGGATATGACGGCGCACCTTGATGACCTCGGAATCCAGGGTGTTTTCGCTTCGACATCCTTCATGCCAGGATCAGAATGGAGATGGACAACGCACCTCGTGAACCCTGTGCTTCAGGCAGAATTCGGCGATCTTGCAACAGCACAGGCAGCAACTCAGTTCGATTTCGCATTCTCAGGCAATTTCCGCAACCTCTTCGATCTTTATCTGAACAACTCCATCACACCGAAGGGAATGGTCGGATCCAAAGCCGATGCTGACAGCATGGCTGAGTTTGCTCTCGGACAGGTTGCGATGGTCCAGAACGGAAACTGGGCAGCTGCACAGATCCTTGGGACACAGGGAAATGTAGTATCTGATGAGGATATCAGGTTCCTGCCTCTGTACATGGGCCTCGACGGTGAGGAGACCAGGGGAATCAACGTCGGAACAGAGAACTACCTCGCATTCAACAAGAATGCATCCGCAGAAGCTCTCGAAGGTGCTGATACATTCCTCACATGGCTCTACAGCAGCCCCGAAGGAAAGGAAATCGTAACCAACCAGCTTATGTTCATCACACCGTTCTCATCATTCAGCGCGGATGAAGTGCCTAACGATCCTCTCGCAAGGCAGGTCAACATCTGGATGAACAAGGAAGGCGTGAGCTCGATCCCATGGGTATTCAATGGAATCCCGTCGGAGCAGTGGAAGGCTGATTTCGCGCAGGCCATGCTTGAATACATCAATGGAAACTACACCTGGGAGCAGGTCACCAAGACCGCACAGGATGCATGGGCTCGTGAAGCTGAACTGACAGGAAGATGATTCCTTCCTGATGGATGAAGCCGTCATTTCCTAGCTGAACTGACGGCTTTATTCTTAATTCTCTATCCCGGGGGATACAGATGGAAAAAACACTGAGGAAATACTTCCCGTTATTCGCACTGCCTGCGCTCATATGCTTTGCGCTCGCATTCCTCATTCCGATGGTATGGAGTTTCATACTCTCATTCTGTGAGTTCTCGACAATCACGGATGCCACGTTCGTAGGATTCTCGAACTACGTGAAGGCATTCACTGTCGACAATTATTTCACGCAGGCATTCTGGTTCACGCTCGGATTCACGATCGTGACGGTGATAACGATAAACATTGTTGCCTTCGCGCTGGCACTGGCCCTCACGAGAGGGATTCCCGGCACGAATGCATTCAGGACGATATTCTTCATGCCGAACCTCATCGGCGGCATCGTTCTCGGCTGGATCTGGCAGGTCGTGCTCAATGGCGTGCTCGCTGCATTCGAGAAGACGCTTCTTTCCGATGCAGCTTACGGCTTCTGGGGACTTGTGGTCCTCATGAACTGGCAGAATATCGGATACATGATGGTAATATACATTGCAGCGATCCAGAACGTATCGACCGACATGCTCGAAGCTGCCTCAATAGACGGAGCAAACGGCAGGACGACACTTTTCAGGATCATCATTCCTGCAGTCATGCCAAGCATCACGATATGCCTGTTCCTGACGCTCACGAACGGTTTCAAGCTCTATGACCAGAACCTTGCGCTTACCAACGGAGCACCTAACCACCAGACGGAGATGCTCGCGCTGAATATCTTCAATACATTCTATTCGAGAGTCGGATTCGAGGGTGTCGGCCAGGCAAAGGCTGTGCTGTTCACCATCATCGTCGCAGCGATAGCACTCGTGCAGCTGCTGGCAACAAGAAAGAGGGAGGTCGAGAACTGATATGGCACAGGTAAGGAAAAAATACTCTGATATCATCGTCTTCGCCATTCTCATAATCTTCGCGGCATTCATAATCTTCCCGATTCTCGTCGTCCTGATGAACTCCGTGAAGGGAAATCTCTTCATATCATCGACGGGCGCGTTCAAGCTGCCGAACGAGCAGAGCTTCGTGGGAATGAGCAACTACGTGAACGGAATCGAGAGAATCAGCTTCTTCAGCGCATTCGGATACTCGCTCTGGATAACCATTGCCTCCGTTTTCTTCATCCTTCTTCTCACCAGCATGCTCGCATGGTATATCACAAGGGTGAAGGGAAAGGTGACGAACATCATCTACTATCTTCTGGTATTCTCGATGATCGTGCCGTTCCAGATGGTCATGTTCACGATGAGCAAGTTCGCGAATATGCTTCATATCGACAATCCTGTCGGAATCATAATCCTCTATGTCGGATTCGGCTGCGGCATGAGCACGTTCATGTTCAGCGGATTCATCAAGAGCATCCCTCTTGCACTGGAGGAAGCGGCCATGATCGACGGAGCGACACCCGTGCGGACATTCTTCTCCGTGGTGCTGCCGATGCTCAAGAGCACAGCCATCACAATCGCGATCCTCGAGACGATGTGGGTGTGGAATGACTACCTCATGCCC
>CALXKY010000097.1 GCA_944389055.1 uncultured Spirochaetaceae bacterium
CCGCTGAGGTAACTATTATTTTACCTGCTTCAATAATGGAAGAACGTAGATTCCTTAATTATATTGATATGCTTGACGCACGCCAGCCATTATGAGATGGTAGAGCCCGGTATGAAGAAAACCGATCTATCCAAGGTACTCAACAGTGAACAGGCAGCCGCAGCATCGGAGATCAGCGGACCGCTCCTCATCATCGCAGGCGCAGGTTCCGGCAAGACAAGGATGATCACCTACCGCATAGCGCACATGCTGGAAGAAGGGATAGACGAGAAGAACATACTGGCTCTCACATTCACGAACAAAGCCGCAAAGGAAATGAGCGACAGGATCCGTGGTCAGGTCGGGAAACCCCTCAAGGATCTCACAGCAACGACATTCCATTCCTTCGGGCTCGGAATACTCAAGCAGTATATTCAGCATCTGGGCTACCATAATGATTTCACGCTCTATGACACCAATGACAATGAAGCCCTGATAAAGAACTGCATCGTCACATGCGGCTATCAGATTCCGGACTACAATGTCCGCACTCTGCTTTCTTTCTTCAGCAACCTCAAGACAGGAAGGGAGAAGATGGAGAATCCTGATGGAGCAATAGCGGAAATCTACAGGGAATGGCTTCTCACGCAGAAGGCATACAATGTCGTTGATTTCGACGATCTCATACTTCTCCCGATAAAGCTCTTCGAATCAAAACCATGGATTCTCGAGGCTGTGCAGGAACGCTACAGGTATATCATGGTCGACGAGTTCCAGGATACATCTCTCCTGCAATACAGGCTTGTTTCCATGATTGCGGCAAAATACAGGAACATCGCGGTCGTTGGCGATGATGACCAGTCAATATATTCTTGGCGCGGCGCTAATTATGAGAATATCGTCCAGTTCGAGAAGGACTTCCCGGAAAGGAAGGAATTCAAGCTTGAGCGCAATTACAGGTCGACGGGAAATATCCTCACGGCTGCAAACGCCCTCATAAAGCACAATACGGAGCGCAAGGATAAGAAGCTCTGGACCGATGAAGGTTCTGGTGCCGCCATATCCATCAAGCGGCACAGGACAAGCGAGGCGGAAGCCTACTGGATCGGAAGCCAGATAAAGGAATCGATGAGGCAGATACGAGACCTGAAGTATGGGGATATAGGGGTGCTCGTCCGCACCAATGCGCTTATCTCAGAACTTGAGAATGTATTTGCGGAAATGAGCATCCCTGTGCGCATCTCCGGCGGACAGAGCTTCTTCGACAGGCGTGAGGTCCGCGATATACTCTGCTACCTCAAGGTTCTCATCAACAAGCATGACGACGTATCGCTTCTGCGGATCATCAATACACCGCGCAGGGGAATCGGAAGGACAACGATTGAGAAGCTGCGCTCAGATGCCGATAGCCGCGGCACATCCCTCTTTGAAGCGATGGAGCACATGTCGGGTCAGTCTTCACCGCTGCAGGAACGAACGAAGGAGAATCTCAGGTCATTCCTTGCGAAAATCGTGGAATGGAGGAATTCATCCGTTTCCCCTGATAACCTCATCAGGAGGATCGTCAATGACATACATTACCAGGGCATGCTGTCTGAAGAGTTCCCGGATAGCCCCAAAGCCGTGGATTTCCGCATGAGGAGCATCGAGATACTCGAGAACAGGCTGAAGCGCTATCTGGAGATGAATGATAGCGCAGAGCTTAAGGATTATCTCAACGCAGTCGCCATCGTCGGAGACGAGAAGGAAGATGACGGGAATAAGGTCAATCTCATGACCATGCATGCCTCAAAGGGACTTGAGTTCAGGATCGTGCACCTTGCCGGGGTCGAAGACGATATCATCCCATCTGCCCGTGCTCTCGAGGAAAGCAGCAGGAATATCGATGAGGAGCGGAGGCTCTTCTACGTTGCAATAACAAGGGCAAGGGAGAAGCTTGTCATAAACTATGCTGACACACGAGTCTCCCGTGAAGGCGACGTCAAGCTTGTGATCCCATCGCGCTTCCTTGAGGAAATCCCGAAGGATCTTTTCAAGAATGAGGAGAAGAGCCCTGAGGAGCTCAGGAAGGAACAGATAGCCCGTATGAAAGCAATGCTTGAACGAAACAGCTGAAATACATAATTGATATCGTTATCATTTCCAATCAAATGTGTATCATATAATTATCTCCATATTTTAATATGGTTTTAATTTTGAAAATTCTGATAAAACTATCATTGCAGAATGATATGCAATGAAAACAGATCAATTGATATCAGATCAGATATCGAAATCGCATCCATTCCTGCTAATTCTGATCATCCCTGCAGCATTATTATATTCCTTGCAAGAAATCAATCGATATAACGCACATCTGCTATCACATTGATATCCTTTAAAATAAAACCGATTTCGGAATATTTATTTTTAATTTATATTGCATTCAGCGAGATCTGAATATAAAGCGTGATATGAAAAAACCTGGAATCTGTATCAATGAAAAGACGGCTGATTCAGCCGTCTTCCTTATACACTTTTTCCGCACTCTCCCGAAAACTGATGTCACTAGCACGTTGGTGACATCAATTTTCATCTGGAAAGGCTCGCCCCGGAGGGGCTAAATCATTGTATTGTCAGAATTTATAAAAGTCACTTTCATTCGTTTGAATACTTCTTGTAGAACTCGCGAAGGGCAAAGCGCACACCAGCTGCCCAGCCAAGCCCCATGTCGGAGAAAAGCTCTTCAAGCTCGGCCTTGAATGACGGTTCAATCGAAAAAGTCGTAAGGATCTTCTTCTCCTTATCGGAATTTGAGAACACCCTCTTAGCCTTCATCCCGCTGAGGCTCTCGCTCTGCATGCTTTCATCTTTTCCATCAACTCTTCTCAGTGCCATATCATCTACCCCTTACTTCCAGATATCCTTATCCAGTTCCAATATCGCCTGCGATGTTGCAGGTTTCAGCCCTCTGCCCCGTACCTTAAACAGCTGCGGTGCCTTAGAAGCTTCCTGCGCCTTCCTGAAAAGTGGATCGACAGGTATCCTGTACACCTTGAACCTTCCAGAGGATTCGGCGGCTGCATATATGTCTCTATGCTGTCTGATCCTTTCATCATAAGAATTTATGATAATCTTATTATGGCGGACGCTGGAGCGCATGTTCTTCTTCAGGCGCTGCAGTTCATCTATAAATATCTCAAGGCCGTCAAGGCTGAACACCTCCGGCGTCATTGGCGTTATGATCTCATCGCTTGCAATCAGTGCAGACCTTTCAAGCCTGCCGAGGCCCGGCGACAGATCAAGGATAATATGGTCATACTCCTCCGAGATTTCCTTGACCAGATCCTGCAGGATAAAGGGCTCTTCTGAAAGCTTTGTCTCGCTATAGTTCTTGAGAGTGCCGCCGATACCGAATGTCGGCAGCACAAAGAGGTTCTCCACTTCCGGGATACTTACTATCGCATTGCGGGCAAAGCATCGTCCCTGCAGGACATCCGCAAGTTCATACTTCGGAGGCTCCTTGAGAAACCAGGATGAAAGATTGCCCTGAGGATCACAGTCAATGGCAAGCGTCTTGTATCCATCGATTGCCGACTGGCATGCAAGGGTTCCGGAAATCGTAGTCTTTCCTACTCCTCCTTTCTGCAGATGGAACGCCAGTGTCTTTGACATGAAAATCCTCCAGACTGCTTGTGATTATATTCCACATCATTGAAGACTACAATCTAAATCAATGAAAAAATATCAGAAAATCTATGATAGTTAATAATAGTGATATAAGAATAAACTAATTAACTATTGCAACTGTATAGTAATACTCACTTTTTAATATGAAATATATTTTTGATATATATCAATTTACCCACGGATGAAACTGCAGAGCAAACAGTCTGACCTGATTTATATAAAGACTATATAACCATTATGATGATTTGTTAATAGCCGGATACCCATTGTTCCGATATTCCTGTAGAATTCCTTCATGAGACTCATAAGCTGGAATGTAAACGGTCTTCGGGCATGCCTCTCGAAAGGATTCATGGATTTCGCGCTTTCCTCGGATGCAGGGATCATAGCGCTGCAGGAAGTCAAGGCTTCGGAGGGAGACATAAGCATCGAGCTGCCAGGATACCATCAGTTTTTCTCCTATGCGGAAAAGAAGGGATACAGCGGCACTGCGGTATTCACGCGTACTGAACCGCTTTCGGTAAGCTATGGGCTCCCTGAGGATGAATTCAGCCATGAAGGCAGGGTCATCACGCTTGAATTCAGCGATTTCTACTTCATCACGGTCTATGTTCCGAACAGCCAGAGCGAGCTGAAGCGCATAGGATTCCGTCTGGGCTTCGATGCAGCGCTCCGCGGATACATTTCCCATCTGCGGGAGAAAAAGGGCGTCATAGCCACAGGAGACTTCAATGTGGCCAAGGAACCGATAGACCTGAAGAATCCAAAGCCGAATGAAGGACATGCAGGATACTCCGCGGAAGAACGGGAGAGCTTCAGAAAGCTTCTCGATACAGGTATGATCGATTCATTCCGCTACTTCTATCCAGACCTCGAGGGTGCGTATTCCTGGTGGAGCTATATGTTCCATGCAAGGGAGAAGAATGCGGGCTGGCGCATCGATTACTTCCTGGTTTCTGAGGACCTCAGGGACAGAATGGCAGATGCGGGGATACTCAGCAGCGTAATGGGCTCAGATCATGCCCCCGTTTTCCTTGATCTCAGATGATAAGCCTTCATTACGATATTGCACTGCAAGAAATTAGCTGCATATGAACAAGAAATGCTCCGGAAGGCCGGAGCATTTGTCAGCTTCTATGACAATATCATCATTTGTTAAGGAGATATGACGGGATCGAACCCCTGGACTCGAAGATCTTCCTGTTCTGCGTGTTGAGTATCTTCTTGCACATGCGTATGGACTGCGGCGTGACCTCGACAAGCTCATCATCCTTGATGAACTGTATGGCCTGCTCAAGCGTCGGTTTTGAGACCGGTGTGAGCGTGACTGCCTCATCATGTCCTGAAGCTCTCAGGTTTGTGAGCTTCTTTGTCTTAGTTGGATTGAGCATGAGATCCATATCCTTGTTACGCTCGCCAACGATCTCGCCTTCATATACAGGGTCGCCGGGAACGATGAAGAAACGTCCCCTGTCCTCGAGCTCCCAGATTCCATATGCGACAGCAGTGCCTGCCCTGTCTGAAACAAGAGAACCGGTGAGGCGTTCCGGGAAATCGCCCTTATAGGGTTCATAGCCCTTCAGATAGCTGTTCATGATGCCGAACCCCTTCGTATCTGTCAGGAACTCGTCACGGAAGCCTATGAGGCCTCTGGCGGGGATATCGAAGCGGATCTTGACCCTGCTGCCAGCCGTGTATGTGATATCACTCATTACGGCCTTGCGTCTCCCGAGCTTCTCCATCACAGTACCGGAATACTCTTCAGGACAATCGATGAGAAGCACCTCTACAGGCTCTGTCTTCCTTCCTTCTGAATCGGTATGGAAGATGACATGAGGCCTGCCGACGCAGAACTCGAAGCCCTCGCGGCGCATCTCCTCTGCGATGATAGCCATCTGGAACTCACCCCTGCCTTTCACGGTGAAGGTATCATCCTGATTGCGCTCGATCCTTATTGAGACATTGCGGAGAGCTTCCTTCTGCAGGCGTTCCCATATCTTCGCGCTCGTCGCTGCATTGCCTTCCTTTCCTGCAAGCGGCGATATGTTCTTCGAGAAGAGCATTGATACCGTGGGCTCATCCACCTCTATCCTTGGCAGTGCCTTGACCTCATCCTTCGTGCAGATAGTATCGCCGATGGAAACATCATTGACTCCGGCCAGTACGATGATATCCCCAGGCTCTGCCTTCGGACAGTCAGTGAACTGAGGGCCATCATAAGCCTGGATGCGCGTGACCCTCAGCTGCTCAACTGAGTTCTCCTTCACGCAGACGAGTGTGTCATTGGTTTCCGCTGATCCATTCATGACCTTGCCGATGGCAAGGCGTCCAAGGAAATCAGAATAGGAAAGATCAGAGACAAGCATCTGGAACGGTTCAGCGTCGTCATATGAAGGCGCAGGTATATCCGTCAGGATGGAATCAAGCAGCTCATGGAGATTCTCCCTGATATCCTCAAGTGAGCGGCCGCATGTTCCTTCCCTGCCATTGGCGTAGAATACAGGAACCTCGAGCATCTTCTCATCAGGAGAGAGCTCAAGAAGAAGGTCGTATACCTCATTGAGAACCTCCTCAGCCCTTGCATCCTTGCGGTCGATCTTGTTGATCACGACAATCAGGGGAAGGTCCTTCTGGAGTGCTTTCTCGAGAACGAATCTTGTCTGGGGAAGCGGTCCTTCTGCTGCGTCGACAAGCAGGATAGCACCGTCAACCATGGAAAGACCTCTCTCGACTTCTCCGCCGAAATCGGCATGGCCCGGAGTATCTATGATATTGATCTTCACGCCTTTCCAGTGGATCGCGCAGTTCTTTGCGCTGATGGTGATGCCTCTTTCCTTCTCAATGGCACCGCTGTCCATGATCCTGACGCCATCCATTCCCTTGCCAACAAGTCCGCTCTGCCTGAAAAGGGCATCAACAAGCGTTGTCTTGCCATGATCGACATGCGCGATGATCGCAATATTCCTTATATTCTCATTCCTGACTGTCATAACACACGGAATATACAGCTTTTGCAGGATTTGCGCCATAGACATTAAAGCACAATTTTTTCTATAAAGAATTCTTTGCGATATATAACATTGTGAAAGATTTATCAAGGGACATCCACAGAGCTGGAATAACAGCGCGGCACACGGCATCGAGTGCCCGGCAAGGATGGAGAGCGATGCGGCGGACAATTGCGGAAACGCGGGGAGTCCGGCAGGGAAAAGGGAAAAGAAAAAGTCCTCAGGCGTCAGCTATCAGCTTCGTGAAGCCGATAATTGACATCTGAGGAC
>CALXKY010000098.1 GCA_944389055.1 uncultured Spirochaetaceae bacterium
CGAGACTGCTGTCGTCAGGAATACCGGAAATGAGGAGATGATCTACGGCTTCGGCGGGCATCCCGGCTTCAACGTACCGCTGGATGATGGACTTGCATTCGAGGATTATGAGGTGGTCTTCCCCGAGGCCGGCCATGTGGAGAGAAGGACATTCACCGAAAACCACCTCGATGCCGGATGCTATGAGGAGACTGAGGATGTGAAGGATGGTGTGATGCCTCTTCACCATGACCTCTTCGACAATGATGCCGTAGTGCTCCATGGAGTGGGGTCCAGGGCTATCCTCCGCAGCAGCAAGGGAAAGAAGCACGTCGAAGTCGAGTTCAGCGGTGCTCCGTACTGCGGTATCTGGCATCCGATAAAGAAAGCAGCTCCCTTCGTCTGCATCGAGCCGTGGTGGGTCCTTCCCGGACGCGATGGCATGCTTGTCGATCTCGCAGAGAAGGCTGACTGCATCCATCTTGCACCCGGCGGAACGAACACGCATGTCATCACGATGAAGCTCTGCTGAAAAATTTTCTCCGGGGTGCTTGACCATGTCACCCCGGATAGATTAACCTTGCCTAGGTCAAACCATTGCCGCCTTAGCTCAGCTGGCCAGAGCACGTGACTTGTAATCTCGGGGTCGTTGGTTCGAATCCGACAGGCGGCTGAAACAGCCTCATTCCATTCAGGAATGGGGTTTTTCTATATCGCAGCGCAGTTGCCAATGATGGCTGCTATGTGGTATAAACGAAAGGGATTTGACATTACCTGTGAAATCGGTAAAATCTGACGGACGGAAAGTCTATAGACCGGAGGAATGATATATGGCAGGAAACGTTTCAAAGAACGCACATCGTGAAGGTGCAAAGGTTCTTATGAGCAGATGGGGCGGCGCTATCAAGATGAAGAGCGTATTCGAGAATGGAAAGCTCCGCCATGTTGCTTACTGCGAGAAGACAGGCAACACTGCACGCAAGCCTAAGGATCTGATGTGATCCATGGGAATGGTCCATGTTCATCCATGGGCCTTTTTCATACCTGAATATACACTACTGGAGGTTATCTCAAATGAGAAAGTTCACGACCGTATTCGCCGCTCTTATGATGATTATGCTCCTTTTCGGCTGCCAGAGCACCGATGCTCCTGCTGCTACGACCGAGATCGTCGTTGCTGCTGAGGAAGCTGCTCCAGCGCCGGCACCGGCACCCGCACCGGCTCCCGAAGAGCCCGCTGCTGAACCGGCGGAGGAACCTGCTGCTCCTGCTCAGGCATCAGATGCTGTGACGGAGACATATGAGTATCTCGGCTATGAGCTTACGGTTTCCGCAGCTGATGGAAAGGCTGTGATAACATATCCTGACTGGGTGACGGAGTCCGATGCCGCGGCATTCTTCGCAGCTGAGGCAGAGAAGTATGGTGCTGAGCTCGATGGAGTGCTCTACATGTTCACCGCTCCCGGAACAGCTGAGATTGCATATCCTGCAGGTGTTTCCGCTGATGTGCGCGCCGCATACATCGATACCTTCGTTGCAGATCTTCTTGCATACGTCGAAGGCATGGACATCCAGCCGGCTCTCTGATCCGCGCATATAGCCAAGAACCCTCCGCTTGCTGAAAACGGAGGGTTTTTCTCTTTTTATTAACGTGCTTTTCCTATCTTACCGCGATTTGCTGTGCTACCATCAGAAAAACAGCGAATCTCGTTAAGGAGGAAGAATGAAACGCTTTTCCAGGAATATAGCCATCTTTCTCATTGCTCTCCTGCTGGTTCTCCCGTTTGCCAGCTGCCAGAGCAGTGCTGATGATGAACAAGCTGCAGAGGAAGTGCAGATAGCTGGAACCATCCAGGAAACGGAGCCTGCTCAGGCTGAGGAAGTTTCCCCCGTGCCTCAGGAGGAAAGCGTTCCGGAGGAAGCGCCAGTCAGCATCACGTATGAGTATATGGGTTATGAGCTGACGATAGAGGCCTATGATGGCTATGCGCTCATAACGTATCCTCAGGGAGCAACGGAAGAAGAGGTTGCACTCTTCCTTGCTGAGGAAGCCGCGAGGCATCAGACGGAGGGCGTTACGTATTCCTTCGAAGGCAAAGGACTTCTCCGCCTTGATTATCCTGAGGGGATCCCTGCCTCTGAGCGCAGGGAGCTCGCCGATACTCTCGCTTCCGATCTCATCGTATATGTCTCACCATCCCCTGAGGTTGAGCCTGCCACTGCCATGACAGCTCTCTATGGCTATAACGGCTATGAGCTTTCCGCAACGATAGCGGATGGCAGAACGGTCCTGAGCTACCCTGATTTCATCACGGAAAGCGAGGCTGCAGGTTTCTTCGAATTCGAGAATGCAAGATACGATCTGGCAGGGCTTGGCGTTACATATTCCTTCGACGCGCCTGGTACCGTTTCCGTCATGTATCCTTCTTCGTATGCGCCAGAGACGGTGAAAGCTGAGCTCGATATCCTTGTCGGCGATCTCATCGCATATATCACGGTCGTTCCCGAGAGCATCCAGGAGCCTGTCTCGGTCGAGACGGTCATAAACGAGATATACACATACGGCGGCTATGAGCTTGAAGCTACGCTGACTTCCGGCAGGACTGTCATAAACTATCCGGCGGCAGTGACTGAATCTGATGCTGAGGCATTCTTCGGCCTTGAGAACGAGAGGTATGGCCTTGCTGATATCGGCGTCAGGTACGCTTTCACCGAGCCTGGAACCGCAGTATTCACTTATCCGGAGTCCATCACGGCGGAAGAAGCAGCAGCAATGCTCGATACGCTGGTGCTTGATCTCATCGTTTACCTGACTCCTGCACCGGAGGCTGTTTCCGTCATCGTTCCGCCTGATACAGCGGCGTACGGATACAATGGCTATACGCTTGCTGCGGAGATCTCTGACGGGAAGACGGTGCTGACATATCCGTCATCAGTCAGCGACGATGATGCAGAAGCGTTCATGGCATATGAGAATGAGAAGTATGGCCTATCGGACCTCGGGATCGTCTACTATCTCTCCGGAGAGGGGACAGCGGTCTTCACATACCCGGAGACGATCAGCCGCAGCACGGTGAAGTCAGAGCTTGATGTGCTCGTCTCGGACCTGATCGCGTATATCACGCCGGCTCCGGCTCCAGCAGCACCTGCACCTGAGGCGGTTCCTGCTGAGACCGTGAGCTACGAGTACAATGGCTATGCGCTTGCTGCGGAGATCTCTGACGGAAAGACGGTGCTGACATATCCGTCATCAGTCAGCGACGATGATGCAGAAGCGTTCATCGCATATGAGAATGAGAGGTATGGCCTATCGGACCTCGGGATCGTCTACTATCTCTCCGGAGAGGGGACAGCGGTCTTCACATACCCGGAGACGATCAGCCGCAGCACGGTGAAGTCGGAGCTTGATGTGCTCGTCTCGGATCTGATCGCGTATATCACGCCGGCCCCGGCACCGGCAGCAGCACCGGCAGCAGCGCCTGTGCCTGCTGAGGTGGAGTATCCTTTCGGGGTGACACCGGTCGTGAAGGCAGAGGGTGATACCGATGGCTTTACGCTTTATATCGGGCACACCAATGATGTCCATGGCCGCATATTGCCGGGAGAGGATGGCAGCCTGGGCTATGCGAAGCTCGATACGCCCGTCAAGATGGCACGCTCCTATACCGATGACGAACTCCTTCTCGATGGCGGCGATACGCTCCATGGCACGAACCTTGCCAATATGTTCGAAGGCCAGAGCGTGCTCGAAATCATGGATATGATCGGATACGATGCGATGGTTCCGGGAAACCATGACTTCAATTATGGTGCGGCACGTCTGGAGGAGGCGGCAGAGTGGGCTGAGGAGAATTCATCCCTGAGGATACTCAGCGCCAATATCACGGATGCAGATGGTGCGCTTGTCTTCCAGCCGTACCAGCTCTATGATTTCAATGGCTTCCAGGTCTGCGTGATAGGACTTACGACACCCGATACGAAGACGAAGTCCCACCCGAAGAACACCGAAGGGCTTGAGTTCATGTCGGATGAGGTCCTGGAGAATGCTCAGGCTGCGATAGATATCGCTGATGCCATCTCTGATTTCGTTATCGTGCTCGGCCATATCGGAGTCGTTCCGGATGGAGAGTCAGGCATCACATCCGAGCTGATCTGCCAGAGCCTTGATGGCATCGATCTCTTCATCGATGCACACAGCCATACGGTAATGGATGGCGGCGAGATGGTGAATGGAACACTGATCGTCTCGACCGGACAGTACCTCAATAATCTCGGAATCGTTGAAGTGGATGTAGCTGCGGATGGAAGCGCTGAGATCGGCAATGCATTCCTCCTTCCAGCTTCGGAAGTCCTTGACCCGTCAAGCGGAACGCTCCTCAGATCGCTTGGCATCGAAGAGGTCCCAGATGATCCTGATGTCAGCAGCTATGCTGCGGCGAAGGAGGAGGAACTCGATCGCATCCTCGGTACCGTCGTGGCAGAGATCCCGATGAGCCTCAATGGTGAGCGCCATGATGTAAGGACCATGAGGACGAACCTCTCTTCACTCATCTGCGAAGCCATGACAGCGGAGAGCGGTGCTGACTTCACGATCGTCAACGGCGGAGGCATCAGGGCATCCCTTGCTGCAGGGCCTGTCACGCTCGGGGATATAAACAATGTGCTTCCGTTCACGAATATCATAACTGTCTGCGAGATATCGCCGGCGGATGTGTATGCGGCTCTTGAGCATGGATACTCGATGCTGCCTGAGGAGAATGGCGCATTCTCCCAGACGGATCTGAAGATCGTCTATTCCGCTTCTGCTCCGGCAGGGGAGAGGGTGAGGAAAGTCTTCCTCGGCGATGAGCTCCTTGACAGGAATGATACGGAAACATCATACAAGGTCGCTACCAATGACTTCATGGCGGCCGGAGGCGACGGCTATACGATGTTCGGCCGCGTACTTACGGAAGGCAGCATGCTCAATGAGGTCTTCTGCGATTATCTTTCGGAGCTCTACCCAGCAGACTGAGAGCTCCGGTATCTGAATGCAGGGCATCCGGGAATCATTTCCGGGTGCCTTTTCCGTTTCAAGGCCCTCTTCGGTTGGTGTTCGTGCCATCGTTATGGTATCCTTTTCAGCAGGAGGATCGCATGGCTGATATGGATGATGACGGGAAATTCCGTGAGATAGATGATGAGAGCTTTGATGACTCTGGCAATATGTATTTCCATTTCCATGATCCCTCCGATACAGGAGGGGTGCGCGGAAGCGATCTCGCGCAGGGAATGGATGGATTGCTCGGAGAGATGATGGAGATGTCGCTCGGATTCGTGGAGCATGTACTGAGCCTCTTCCCTGGCGATGTGCAGGAATCAGGCGAGCTGGCCATGCGTGCAGTCTCCGCTGCTGCAGCTGGGGATGCAGAGACTTCCAACCGCCTTCTGCACCTGCTGAGGAAGCGTATCGGTACCACTCCTGGCATCTGCAAGGCAGAAGCGGACAATCTCATGAATCTCATAAGCGAAGCGCTTGCCATGGGGGATGAGGAGAAGGCGTCCCGTCTCATGAAGAAGGAGCGCAAGCTCCTCTCTGAGTACATCAAGCTGGCGGAGAAGGATGGCAGCCAGGATTTCATGGAATATCTCTCTGCAAGAACGGAGCGCGCAAGGATCTCCGAGATGCTCGGGCTCAGGAAGGGCGTGTTCTCAGCTGCATTCGAGATGCCTGAAGGAGCTGAGTTCCGCATGGAGGATTTCCTTTCAGGGCTCGACCGTTTCTATGAGAACACAGCAGATGATGAGCATGATGATACGATGTATCTCTTCCTTTCCGGTGCGGGGAATGCTGTCCGCGTCCAGTATGCGGATCCTTCGGTGATCATCAGCGGACTCGGCGAGGATCCGGAGAAGGCCGGGCGTTTTACTGATCTTCTTGATGCCTTCGATATGCACGGCTCCTATGTCACGGTAACAGTTGAGGCAGGCAAGGATATCTCATCGGCTGCAATCGACCTGCAGCAGGTGCTTGCGGCCCTGATCGGGTGCTATCCAGGCACCAGGATGATCGCAATAGGGAATGATGTCGTGCCGGAAGCGCTTATCCCTGCTATCGCAGCTGATAGCGAGGATGGCTACTTCTGCGAAGCTGTGATGTATATGATCCTCTATGAGGATACCAATGAAGGCCGGAGCGTACTCAGAAGCCATTCAGCCCCGTGCTGGGGACGCCAGGATATCGGCATAGTCATTTCCGGGGATGAGGACGATAAGGAATTCAGCCGCCTCGTTGCAGTCATCTGCGAGGTTCTGGCGAAGCATATCGCTCATCGTCTCGAGGATGGTGACCATGTGGAAGCGCTCGGTATGGAATTCCGCGTGCATGAGCAGATATATGAGGAGGAGCCGGTTCTCCTCCTGACGGAGAGGAAAGATGGGTGAGATGTTTTCTTCCGATGATGCGCTGAGGATCGCGGGGACGATGGCGGCAGAGGCTATGGCGCTTCTTCCCCCGGAAGCAAAAGCGGATGCCGCGCTTGCATTCCAGGCCGTGATGCTGAGCCACTGCGGCAGGAGCGGTGAGGCCGCTTCGAAACTCAGAAGGCTCGGCAGTATGGAGCCTTATGCCTGCTACCTTGAGGCGAGATGCGAGATGGATGAGGCTGAGGCCCTTGATTTCTCCGATCCTTTGAAGAGAAAGCATCTCCTGCGCGTGCGAAGGGTGCTCAGGAGCTATGATCCCTCCGGACGTCCACTGGAGGAAGCTGATGCGGCTTTCTTCATGAATGCCAGAGCGGATTTCCTCCTTGGCCATCGGAAGGGCATACTCATGGGAGTCATGGAAATCCCTGAGGATGGAAAGCCTGACGGAGAGGCGCTTGCCGCTGCAAGGCCGCGCGGAATGAAG
>CALXKY010000099.1 GCA_944389055.1 uncultured Spirochaetaceae bacterium
GATTCCTGCAGATCTGCCTCCTCTCAGGAAGAGCGTGAGTGCCACGATAACTGCGGACAAGGAAGGGATCACGGTCTCTGCCGGCGGAATCACGGAACGCTTCAGCTGCACGCCGGAGCCTTCTGAACATGCGGCAGACAGCACGATCCTCAGGATATTCTCACAGTCCGGAGAAAGCACGGTCCAGCTTGATCCGATAGAGATACGCAATGAAACGGGACTCGATGGCTATTACATCAATCCATCCATTCTGAAGAAAGCACGACGCAGCTTCCTCCAGGAACTTTCATCAGCAATGGCAGACACAAGGGAATACCAGGCAGGCATCAATGAATCCGGCAGCTCCCTGATGCTTCCTGACAGATACCTCCTCGAAGGGGAACGCACGCCATGGAATATGGACGGGGTTGAGATAGATGGGCGCACATACATCTCCTTCCCTGCCGTAACCTACGATGAGGAGAGCGTCTTCCGCGCCATGGAGGAGAAGCTGGCTTGCCTCAGGAATCCGGTAATAGGCCTGAACAACATCGGGAATCTGGCATTTGCTGAAAAGCATCCGGAATACACCTACTTCGCGGATATCTACCTATATCTTCCGAACAGGGAAGCAGCAGCACTGCTGAAGGAAGCCGTTCCATCCCTTGCGGGCGGATACCTCTGGCTCGAGAGGGATCATTATGAGGAACCATGGCCATTCAGGCCTACGGTCACTGATTACCATCCTCCGCTATTCATCTCACGCGCCTGCTACCGCCATGACGGCCTCGGCATGAGCTGCCAGGGCTGCTCAAGGCATAATACGTTCCGGGCGGAGCAGAATGGGAGGAAGTATACCGTCTATGCCGATGACTGCATGACAATTGTCCGGGAGCGGAGAGAGTAAAAAGAGCCTGACCCCGCAAAGGACCAGGCTCCCGTATATTCCGGAATTGATAGATTATCTGATTCCGAAGCGTGAGACGAAGGCCTCCGCGTTCTGGATCGTACCGCCGGCGGCTCCCTTGACGATGTTGTTCACGAGAAGCACGAAGCCGATCCTTCCGTTCTTCTTCTTGAGGCGTCCTGTATAGACGACCATGCCCTTCGGGTTGCCCCAGAAGGCATACTTCGGCTGCGGGAATGTAGGCTCAGCTGAATATACGACGGGCTGCGCTGGTGATGAAGGAAGATCCGAAGCTTCCCTGAATTCATTCCAGTCCCTGATGATATCCTCAGGCTCAGCATCCTTCTCGAAATCAAGCCAGACAGTCTCAAGGTGCCCGAACATGACAGGCACACGGACTGTATATGCATATACATCAGGATCGATTGAGAGGATCTTCTTCACTTCCTTCTCGATCTTCTCCTCCTCTCCGCCGATATAGGGGATGCAGTTGTCCGTGATATCGAACGAGGAAAGACCAGGATAGCCGGCTCCGGACACGCTCTGGTAGCTGTTGATCGTGATTGTCTTTATGCCGTACTTCCTCAGGGGAGCGAGCGCCATGGCAAGACCTGTGGTGACGCAGTTCGCATTCGTTACGCAGAATCCCGTCTGCGGGTATCCCTGCTCACGGATAAGATCAAGCTGCTCCATGTTCGTCTCAGGAATAAGAATAGGAACATCCTTGTCGTAGCGCATCGCAGCTGCATTGGAGAATACGTAGAATCCTTCTGCGCGGAGCTGCGGCTCAGCTTCCCTTGCGACAGCTGCAGGAAGCGCGGAGAAGACGATACGGACTCCGGCCTTCTTCATCTCGCTCAGCTTGAATTCCCTGACTTCCATATCCTTGATGCATTCAGGCATCTCGAAAGGCATAACCCAATGCGCGGTGGAGCCATACTTCTGCCCCACTCTGGCAGCTGAAGCCGTGACATAGCTCAGCTCGAACCACGGATGATCGGAAAGCATCCACATGAATACCTGTCCTACCGCTCCGGTAGCACCGATGACAGCAACCTTGATCTTCTTATCCATCATTGCCCTGCCTTGCAGATAAAATTATTGAATGCAGAATACAGACGAAACCCTTGCGTTGCAATATCCAAATGCGGCATGTTGCAATTATCTCCTCTTGCTGTTATATTCACATTCAGTTTCGGGGATGTAGCTCACTTGGCTAGAGCGATTGAATGGCATTCAATAGGTAGTCGGTTCGATTCCGATCATCTCCACTTAAAGCAACTCCCTCATAGTCAGGGAGTTGTTTCATTTTCCCAGATATCTGCGGAAACAATTTGGACTAATAAGCCCCTTTTGCAGTTCAAATCAAAAGCTACAGCTGCATATATTCATCATCAGGCCGAGTACGTATGCTGAAGGAAGTGACCCTGGATAAGGGATATACAGTCTGCATAGAAGAAGCTCTGACGTACATCTACGCAATGACACCGACAAGTGAGGATATAAAAGGAGCTTACAGGGAAACGGAGTATGCCTATCCTCCTACAGCCATCAGGGAAGTCCTTGCAAATGCTCTGATTCATCAGGATCTGACGGTAACAGGAGCTGGTACGACAATCGAAATCTTCGATTCCAGGATTGAAGTGACAAATCCAGGTACTCTGCTCGTCGATATAAACAGGATCATCGACAATCCTCCGAAATCGAGGAATGAAAAGCTCTCAAGACTGATGAGGCGTTTCAGCTTGTGCGAGGAATTAGGAACAGGCTGGGACAAGATTGTCTCGGCAACAGAAGCGATGCAGCTTCCTGCTCCCAGGATGATAGAATATGAATCGAACACGCGAGTCAAATTGTTTTCCAGCCTCCCCTTCAGCATGATTCCAAAAGATGAGAAGCTTCTTGCTGTGTACCAGCATGCCAGCATCAAATATCTTCAGGGAGATACCATGACAAACAAGTCTCTGAGGGAAAGGTTCGGATTGCCCAGCACTGCTTCAGCAAGCATCTCCAGACTTATCAAAGATGCAATCGACAAGCAGATTATCAAGCCTTTCGATGAGACTGTATCATCGAACCGCATGATGCAGTACATCCCATTCTACGCATAGTCCTCGATTTTATTTGCCGGGTATTTGCTGGGTATTTGCCAGCCACAGGTATTCTCAAGCCAAAAACCGCAAATAAACGCGAGGAATAAGGTTTTACCTTAAGAGTTTTATTTGCTGGGTATTTGCTACTAACCATTTGCCAGCCATCTGAAACCACAAAAAACCAGATAATCCTACCGTATCCAGAAATGCTTGCCACCATCCGTTCTGAACTCAGGGTGTCAATCGAACAGCCTCAGCGTGCTCTTTACCTTTCAGAAATCCTTATATCCCGGACTTCCTCAATAAGCTTGTCAAAGTATTCTTTAATAAGCTGAGATCCACCATTCTCCAGCCTCTCATCATCCATCACACCCCCTTGATTGTGAAGTCCCTGACAATCGTATCTGCCCGCTTCCTGAACTGGACAGCACGCTTATTGATGACCTTGAAACCTACAGCAATGATCATCTGGAGATTATAGTGTATGACCTCACAAGAGACATGCCTGGTACCTTCGGTTTGAACTATCCGGTATTTTCGGATAGTTGCCTCCTGAGACAGTTCTGAATCCCCATAGATTTTCCTGATATGGTCATTGATCGTACGTACATCAACTCCATAAAGTGCTGCCATCATCTACTGCGTGAGCCAGATATTCTCATACTCATAACGCAGCTCTACGCTTTCATCAGAACCACCCGTGGCATCAACGGAAGTCAGATACCCAGCGGAAGAAGAACGAATAATCGATGTATTCTTGCTTTTCCTGTTCATCCCTTTTCCTTAATTATTTCTCATCAGGAACAATCTCTGCGATGCCATCAAATGTACAGCCAGGACACGTGCGGATCTTTACATGCACTTCAATTCTGACATCCGCACTCTTTTCCACTTTACAATAGATTCTGCACTCACACCTGCCATTGAACAGGGCTGGCTACACTCCAGATCCTTATCAATCAGCAGTTGCCACAGCTTGCCTGGATGCTTCTACAGGCTCCAGACCAATGTGATATGTATTTCCAGCCTGTAATTCAATGTTTCTGCAGGCACTCACTGAATCCTGAATTACCTTTTTATACGAGATGCTCTGAAAGGACCTCTGCACTGACTTTATCTCATCTGCAGCGCATTATGACCTGCATTCACTACTTCATTCCTGGAATCGACTGGCATCATAAGCCTGACGGATCAGATCAACCGTATAATCAAGAGTCTCTTCATCATAGAGACTGACCATATAATCACCGCTGCCCCAGTGCCCTGTTTCTGACACATCTTTTGCAAGATTCTCAGGATCGTATAGCTTTCCTTTTCGGAGGTTGATTGTAATCTTGATTTTTGCTTTCTGGATCTCAGCTTCACAGATATTTGACTTAGCCTTGAATGCAATATACAGCTTTTTAGGTTCTATGAAGATATCATCATTCAATGCCATAATCCTTTCCTTAAGGGAATAATACAGATCCCGTACAGCAGCTCCGCCTTTCTGTATATGATAGTCTTCTGAATATGACACAGCTCCAGAATCCTGTATATCCATTGCCAGAGCTTCATCTATTGCCTCATGGCCCTCTGGTTTCATCTTTTTCAGGCGTGATGTGGTTCCGGAAATCGAAGCAATGCTGTATAGGATCTCATAGGCATCCTCGGCTGTTATGTTATAGAACTCCCTGACACGCGGTTTGCCATCAAACGTCTCGATTGCACGAAGATCAGGATTGAGTTTGTCAATCAGCTTATGGACGTCCCTATCCTTAAGCCGCCCATCAACCTCATATACGCAATATACCCTGAAAGCAAAAGGAAGACAGGCACTATTATTGAACTGATGAAGCCTCTTCTCAAGATCGTCTGCATACCCGATCTTGACGTACTCAGGAAATGAAGGATTCTTGAGCACATATATAACGCCCTTCCGGCTAGCCTTTTCCACCTCTTTTCCCATAGCATCCCCACCTTGAATCATTATCCTGGCATTATGGTCCTGAACAGAATCCATTATATCAGTCAATCCACTGTCAGCACAGAGATAAACAGGAATGCAAACATACTCTGATTCTTTGGCAGAGACATGAGAAAGTCTCATTCCCTCTCAAGAACATACCAGAATTCATCATCCTCGTATGGTCTGATCCCAGGTGAAGGGTTCTTCTTCAGGAAGCTGTTCGCGATGCCGGGTGTCATCTTATTGAAGAATGCAAGATATGCCTTATCCTCATTCTCGCGGAATATGAAGCGCACATCAGCCTCTGCTGTGAATCCAAGGGCAACGGAGGCAACAGCTGTGCGTATCTCATCACCATTCCCTGTCTCAACGGCACGGACATACTCGATCCGTGATGGTGTCATGCTGCCTGTATTCAGCTTGTGATTCGTCCATCTGTATGCCTCAGGTGTTTCCTTATACTTCATTCCATCGAGCGATGGCTCTCCTTCATCCACAAGAGGAGCGATCCTCACCTGATACGCCCCATATCCTTCAGGGAATGCTGAATCCTCTGGATTGAGATAGATATAGTAGCGATAAGCAGAAGAGGCGGGAGCTTCCCTGACATCGAGCGCGAATGGCTCAGCCTCGCTACCATCCGCAGGTTCCCAGCTGTATCTGCCAGCAAAGGATGCAGTCGTGACGCTATAGGCATCGGTAACGGGAAGGCCTTCATAGGTGAGGCGGAAATGATAATCCGTAAGGCTCTCCAGCCCTTCTATCATGACTGAAGCGGCATTTTCCATTGCTCTTATGGAACTGATATGGCCTCCGCCCTCGACGGAGATATTCCACAGATCCGTCCCTGCCGGATATGTGATCTCAAGCTCTGCGGACTGCAGCCCCGCGGATGCTGCAGCTATCGAGAAGGCGGGTTCCTCAGCAGGCGCCGCTTCCGGCTCCGCTTCGATGCCGGCTTGGGGAACATGGCAGGCAGAAGATCCTTCATCAATGGTGACCGCCGGCCCGGAGGGAGGCACTTCCTCTATGATGATCACAGGCTCCGGAGGATTCTCCGCTGGAATGGGATGCACTGATTCTTCCTCTGAAATGATGGTGCACGAAGATAATGTGATAAGAGCGGTGATAATCAGAGCAAGCAATCTCATAGCAGCCTCCATGAGAATATTATAACCGCTATCTGCCGTCAGGATATGGGAATATCGTCAGAGGACAGCATTTTCGCCAGCACGGTGCATCTGGCTATAAGGCATCGTCTGCCAGCGCTCGCGGGTGATCATATAGCGCGTATGGGGCATATCAATGCCGCGGTAATGCTTCACCCAGTGATCCGATGAAAGCATGCCGTTCCTTTCCGCTACTCGGCGGGATGGGAGATTCGTGTCACGGATGATCGAGCTCACGGAATCTGCCTGAAGAACGTTGAATGCGTATCCGATGCAGCCCCTTGAGGCTTCGGTGGCATATCCCATGTGCCAGTAAGCCTTATTGAAAAGATATCCTGTTTCAAGGAACGTCTCATCCTTCCATCTCGGGATGATGATTCCGCACTGACCGATCATCTTCCCCGTTTCCCTGTGCACGGCTGCCCAGAGCCCGAAGCCGAGCGTGCTGTAACGTCTCTTCTGATCGGAAAGCCATGCCTCTGCCTCCCCGCAGCTGAATGCTCCGCCGTAAGCTGTCATTGTCTCATCATCCAGCAGGATGTCCATAAGCGATGGAAGATCTCCATCCTCCATCTCCCTCAGATAAAGCCTTTCAGTTTCCAGAACCACCATATAGCTGCAGAGCCCCCATCCGGTCCGGACAGGGGCATTATCCTCACTTCCAGTATTTCTCCATTCTCTTCCTGAGGGAAGCACGG
>CALXKY010000100.1 GCA_944389055.1 uncultured Spirochaetaceae bacterium
TGTGTTCTCTTCTGATGATGCGGTTGCGGTATATGAGTACTGCAATCTCCATGGGCTCTGGAAGGCAGATCTCTGAGTCTGGATTCCTGGATACCAGAAGCCCCTTCATTTCCGGAATAGCCGGAGAAGGGGCTTTTTCTGATCCATGCTTTTGCATCCGTCCTTCACATCAGGATCGAACAAGTCGAAGTCGAACGCACCGGTGTGAGCCAGTCATTTAGCAGCAGCATTTGCAATGGACTCCTGACATGCGGAGTATATGCGGGCTCCTCAGCCTTTGGCTCCAGCTGAATCTTTTGAACTGAGAAATGAACTGTCAGATCATCCCTCATTTGCGATGTACAGGTATTCGTCAGATTCGATGCTCTTCTCCCTCTTTTCCATAGCTTCAGCCTCTTTCCTGAGCTATCCATGTGTATATCATGGGTTCTCCGGCCTTATATCCATTTCCCTGAAAACAGGCAGGAAAATATATTCCGATCCTGGATCATGTATATCGTTGACAGCAGATATGAAAGCGCTGGTAATAAGAGAATCCGCTTCAGCACGGGCCATATCCTCCGGAAAGCCGAAAAGATCAATGAATCTGGTGATGACCATAAGCTTATCTGTTTTCATTGACGGCTGATAGCTTCCGGGAAAGAACTTTATAGCCGTCTTGTTCCCGAGCTCTCTGAACATTGCTTTCCTGAATATGATCCTCATGTCTTCTGCTGCGTCTGCAGGTTGTCTTCTATCTCCTCCTCATTCATTTTCCTGCGGGAGAAAGATGAGGAGATATCGATTTTCTCATTGTGTGATACCAGGAGGAATCTGCCGGAGACCGGGATTCTCAATGTGTTGATATCCGGATTGAGGAAATTATTTGCATATCCGAGTAACCTGGGCTCATTGCTGAGAGCATCGATATCTTCTCCGATGAGATCATTGAGTTCATGGAAATAGCTCAATGACCAGGCTTCCGAAGCCGAGGTCACGATTGACATCAGGGAAATCCGTTCGTCTCCGCGGCATTCCCTGCAGCTCTCCTGTATGTCCTCAGTGCTGCGATATCGATGCGATCATGCTCAACGAAATCAAGATCAATGGCTGTCATGACTCCATCATTGGAAAGCAATGCAAGATATCCTGGAGCGTACAGTGCCTCTCTGCCTGCTTCAGCAATCCTTTCTATTATCTTCCTGACGGGATATCCTCAAGCTTCGAATAGAACTTTACCTTGTTTCAGCATCCATCAAAGATCGGAGCTCATCATCCATTTTCAGTTCCGAAATGGTTCTTATCAAAGCAATCATGGCTGCAAGGTGCATAATCTGCCTTTCCTGAAAGAAAACTCTTGACTTTTTGTTACCGGGGGGGGTAGACTCACTGCAGAATCAATTATCATTTGGAGGATATTGAAATGAAGAAGATTGCAATCATGCTTCTTGCTGCACTTATGCTTTTCGCATTCGTTGCATGTGACGACACGCAGGATGTAGAGGAAGAGGCTGTTACTCTTGCTGCTGGTGAGATGGGTGGAATAAAGTTCGAGAATGCTGATGGCGTAACGATTTCCACTACAGATGGAAAGAACTACACTGTAAATGGTGACCTTGAAACAATGACAGCGGCTCAGGCAAAGGCTTTTGCTGGTCTTAAGCAGACTGATGAGGTAGGTGCTTGGGCCGTTGGTTCTCAGTATGTTGCTCTCAACATCAAAGCCGGAGAAGATGCAACAAGAGTAAGGTGTGGCTGGGTTTCTGAGGATAATGCAAAGAAGGCTGCAGCTGATCTTGAGAATACTGATTTCAATGATCCGAAGGGTGAGAAAGCAATTGATGCTACCTACAGCATGATTCTTGCTATCACGAACGGAACAGCTGTACGCGATGAAGTAAAGGATACTCCGGTCTGGAGAATCGAAATCAAGAATGGTACATCTGAGGACGTAACTGTTTATACAGTTGATCTTTCAGCTCAGATTGAGGACGCCTCAGCTCCTGTTACAGAGTAAATCTTTTGGCGGCATATTTTGTTTATGCCGCTTAATGTGGAGGAACCATGGAGAATGAAGCTTCCTCCGGAAAGAAGAGAGAAAGGATTTCTAAATGCAAACGTGAGGAGTGCCTTGCTCTCTTCAGAAGTGGGTGCGGATATAAGAAGGCAGCCAGATTATCCGGACTCAACGCCTATACAGTCAGAGAGTATCTAAGGCGGTATAAGGCAGGGGATCTATCCTGGGCTGACAGAGGAAAGGATATATCCCATGACGATTATGGAAGCAGATCCCAGGTGCAATACCGGGATTCCTTCAGAAATTGATCGCTGGCCGGTAGCCGTAAGGTTGCCGGTCTTGTTTTTCAGATGGGAAAAGCTGCACCAGTGCGTTGTTGTCCGCATATTCAGTTCTTGTCATTTCTGATTCATCTGAGTGGCCCGCCTATGATAATGTATTGATGGCTTGAGTGGCTTGATATTATTATTTATGTGAATCAGGAAATAGCTTTTCCGGATAAATTCAAGTAAGGAGGTATTGCCATGGCGACAGAATCATTCAGCAGGACATTCACTGTAAATCCCGACTGGGGCATAAAGAATCTTGAGAAAGCTATCGACAACGGATCTCCTACAGTAAAGAGGCTGAGCACTCCAGAAGCCAAAGCCAGATTCAAAGAGGCAACCACGATGACGCCTGAAAAAGCGGCAAGACTTAAGGCGAGGTATGGTAAATGAGATTGGAGAACTGAACCAGCTTATCATGTTCCTGGAATAAGATAGATACAGGAATTTATCCGGATGAAATGTGCCAGAAATGATGGAAAAATCCGCAGGATCACTCCCGCGGATTCTTCAGATAATTGATTCTGGCCGGTTTTTGAATTGCCGTCAGCAATCAGGATTCTACAGTAAGCAGAGCAGAAAATCCAGCACCATCTCCAATGAAGCGAACAGAGCGAAAATACTTGACATTTTCTAACCGGTGGGGGGGTAGACTACGCCTAGAATCAATTTACTGGAGGATTTGAAATGAAGAAGATTGCAATTATGCTTCTTGCTGCACTTATGCTTTTCGCATTTGTTGCATGTGATGACACAACAAAGGAGCCTGCAGAGGCTACGCTTGTAACTCCGCTTGCTGGTACTGATAAGGCTATTGTCGGCGAGACAGAAGTTACAGTTTCCAATCTTCAGGAGAATGTAAAAATTCTTGAGGATGGTACTGTTGAAGGTAAGTTCATGTACTACACCGTTGGTGAAACGTGGGATGTTCCTACAGAGACAGATGGGTATTACCTCGCAGTAGAGCTTAACCTTGAGGCTGGTGATAAGTATAAGGTTGTCAACCCGAACTCTGAGGGAGCAAAGAATGGCAAGGAGATTGAGGTAACAGCAGAGGACAATACTCTCATGATTTATCTTGGAAAGACTGAACAGTCAGTTAAGGATTCCAAGGTTACGATCACCCTTCCCGAAGAGGATGGAACTTATGGAACAACTGCTGATCTTGAGCTCACATTCAAGACTGTAGATGTTGTTGCAAAGGATGCAGAGTAAGTTTTGATTAAACTGGCCGTGCCTTCTGGGTGTGGCCATCTCTTTAGGAGGAACAGATGAATGAAATAGTTTCCTCCGGAACGAAGAGGCCACGGGTTCTCAATTGCAAGAGAAGGGAATGCCTGAGGCTCTTTGAAAATGGCTGCGGCTATAAGAAGACTGCTAATGAAACCGGACTTAATGCTTATACCGTCAGGGAATATCTGAGACGGTACAGGAATGGGGATTTTTCCTGGGCTGAGAGAGGGCAGGATTGCCCGGCTGCAGCTGAACATCAAACTGGAAGCGATCGCAGGTGTCTGCGAGACTTCAGATAATTGATCTGCCGGCACCCGTCTGGATGCCGGCTTGCTGTTTCATTTCACCTGATTCGTAAGAGGTTTATTCTCCTCGAATTCTTTCACATTGCTCAGCGTTGTCTCGCTTATGGCCATCAGAGCTTCCTTTGTGAGGTATCCCTGATGGGATGTGATGATCACATTCGGCATGCTTATGAGGCGTGCGAGCGTATCATCGGCAATACCTTCATCGCTCTGGTCCGTATAGAAGATACCAGCTTCCTCTTCGTAGACATCGAGTGCGGCTCCTCCTATCTTCCTTGCCTTCAGCGCTTCAAGAAGGGCTTCAGAGTCAATGAGACCGCCACGCGATGTATTGATGATGTATGCTGTATCCTTCATGTCATCAAGTGTTTTCCCATTGATGAGATGCCTGTTGTCGTTTGTAAGAGGGCAGTAGAGACTGACAATGTCGGAAGACTTCAGAAGCGTGCTGAGATCTGTGTATTCCACGCCCTCGATCTTTGCTGGATATGGATCATAGGCAAGCACTTTCATGCCGAATCCTTTTGCGATATCAATAGCAGAGCGGCCGATCTTTCCTGTTCCTACGATTCCCATTGTCTTGCCATAGAGATCCATGCCTACAAGTCCTGAGAGCGAGAAGTTGAATTCCCTTGTCCTGACATATGCATGAGTGAGCTTCCTCACAAGTGCAAGCAGCAGCGCAAACGAATGCTCTGCAACGGCATGCGGGCTGTATGCAGGTACCCTTACGACTTTTATGCCTTTTTCAAGGGCATAGCGGTAATCTGTGTTGTTGAAGCCTGCCGAGCGCAGTGCTATGAGCTTAACGCCTTCTTCCGCCAGAATGTCGATGACATCTTTGTCAACGGTGCAGTTCACGAACGGGCAGACGACATCGGCTCCTCTTGCCATGATGGCTGAGTGCTTGTTGAGCGCTGCATCGAAATATACGATATCATATCCGAAAGACTTGTTTGCCTCTTCGAAATGAGATTTATCGTAAGATTTTGTATCAAAAAGAGCTATCTTCATTTCTGTTCTCCTTGCCCGGAAGGTAATCACAGTGGATGGAAAAGGCAAATGCGTGTAGAATCCGATGTATGAGAAAGCTTCTTCCTCTTCTTCTGTACATTTTGTTCCTTCTGTCTTCCTGCGCTTCATCAGGGCAGAGCAGCCATTTTACCGATGAGCAGAAGAAGGAAGCCCTGCTTCTCCTTGGAAACGACATGATAGCAGCGGGAGTCGCGGAGGGACCGCTTACGGCTGATGAGTTCATCGCATTGCTTCCTCCGTCATTCACCGCTTATCAGGGGTATTCGCCCATCTATGATGATCTTGCCGCTTCATACTGCGGCAAGGTCGCTGAAATCGTGACACCGGCGGTGGAGGCTGCTCTGCCTTTGCTCAGAACCTCTTTCGAGGCCGCTGCATCCGCTGATATCAATCAGGCGATTGAGGCACCGGAGGGCATGACAGACAGCCTGCAGAACGTTGCGGCAAGACCTGTCTACACAGCAATCCTTTCAGGGATAATGGCTCGCGAGGACAGTCTTGAAGAGGCCTTTGCAGAAGCGTATGGCATATTCTCTTCTGTAAGGGATGCATACCTGAACCTTGCCTCCGTCGGTGTGGATACTGCGCTTCCGGTTCCAGAGCCGTTTGCGCCGGAGATGCTTGCGATTGCTGCGGAGAGTGCCCTGTTCACAAGGCTGGGGGAAGCCGAGCGGAGCCTCAAGGGGATGCTTCCTGAGTCCCCAGACTCTCTGTATGCTGTCTTCTGGGAGGGTGCATTTGAATCTGTTTGAAGAAGCCGCCGGAAAGGATGATGAGCCTCTTGCAGCCAGGATGAGGCCTCGTACGCTCGATGAATACATCGGACAGGAGCACATACTAGGAAAAGGGCGCCTCCTGAGGCGCGCCATTCAGGCTGACCAGCTCTCGTCCGTTATATTCTACGGTCCTCCTGGGACGGGAAAGACCACGCTTGCGCGCGTCATCGCGAATACGACGAAGAGCCATTTCTCGACGCTGAATGCTGTGCTTTCAGGTGTAAAGGAGCTCCGGACGGAAATCGATGCCGCCAAGACAAGGCATGAGCTTTATGGCACAAGGACCATCCTGTTCATCGATGAGGTCCACCGCTGGAACAAGAGCCAGCAGGATGCGCTTCTTCCGTGGGTTGAGAACGGTACGTTCATACTCATAGGGGCAACGACCGAGAATCCCTATTTCGAGGTCAATGCGGCTCTTGTGTCACGCTCGAGGATATTCCAGCTCAAGAAGCTTACGGATGAGAATCTGCATGATATAGCGATGCAGGCGCTTGCCGATAAGGAACGCGGATATGGGCGGTTCCATGTCGTGTTCGAGGAAGGGGCTCTTGAGCATCTGATAGCTGTTGCAGGCGGCGATGCCCGTTCGCTTCTGAATGCGCTTGAGCTTGCTGTTGAGACGACACCTGATCATTTTCCGCCTCCAGATGGCACTGAGATATACATCTCGAAGGAGACTGCGGAGGAGTCGATACAGCAGAAGGCTGTCCTCTATGACAAGGAAGGCGATTACCACTTCGATGTGATATCCGCATTCATAAAGTCACTCAGGGGCTCTGATCCCGATGCCTCGCTTTACTGGCTTGCAAGGATGGTTGCAGCAGGGGAGGATCCGAGATTCATCTTCCGGCGCATGGAGATACTTGCAGCCGAGGATGTCGGCATGGCAGACCCATATGCCGTGGCTGTCGTAGAAGCCGATGCCTCTGCTTTTGACCGCATCGGTCTTCCGGAGGGAAGATTCCACCTGGCGCACAGCGCGATCTATCTCTCGACTGCGCCGAAGAGCAACAGTGCTCTCGGGTTCTTTGATGCGCTTTCCGATGTGGAGAGGGAGAAGGCAGAGGAAGTTCCGAACCATCTCCGGGATGCCAGCCGCGACAGCAAG
>CALXKY010000101.1 GCA_944389055.1 uncultured Spirochaetaceae bacterium
CGGGAACAGAGGCTCATATGTCCTGCCCTTGAGCTCGGAGCCCTTCATGCGGGAAACGATCTCATAGCCCTTGCCGTCCTTGTAGTACTTGCCAAGGAGCTTCTCCGCAAGGTAATAGCAGTCGCCTGACTCTGTATCGCGCACCTTCACGTAGTCGATACCCGGACCTACAGCAAGGGCGAGGTTCGAAGGAAGCGTCCATGGCGTTGTTGTCCATGCAAGGAAGTATGTATTCTCCTCACCATCGGCCTTGAAGCGGATGGTGACGGCAGGATCCGTGACATCCTTGTAGCCACCGAGGCTTACCTCCATATTGGAAAGCGGGGATGCAAGCTGCGGCGAATACGGAAGGATGTTGTATCCCTCGTAGATCAGCCCCTTGTCGTAAAGCGACTTGAAGACCCACCACACGGACTCCATGTAATCCTTGTCCATCGTGCGGTAGCCATGATCGAAATCAACCCAGCGTCCCATCCTCGTGATGGTGTGCTTCCACTCATTCGTATAGCGGAGAACGATCGAGCGGCAGGCATCATTGAACTTGGCGACGCCATAGTTCATGACGCTGAAGTAGCCCTTGATGCCGAGCGTCTTCTCAACCTCTGCCTCAACAGGAAGCCCGTGGCAGTCCCATCCGAAGCGCCTGATGACCCTCTTGCCCTTCATCGCCTGATAGCGCGGGACGGCATCCTTTATGGTGCCGGGAACGAAATGGCCGAAATGCGGAAGTCCGGTTGCGAACGGAGGTCCGTCATAGAAAACATACTCGTTGTCAGCAGGACGCTGCTGGATCGATTTATCGCAGATGTCATTCTCTTCCCAGAAACGGAGGATATCTTCTTCCATCTTCGGGAAATCGACTTTGTTGCTTACAGCTCTGAACATCACTTTCTCCTACCGGACTAATATACAGAAAACCACACCACCCATTCAACCTGTTTCTCAATGAGTCCCCACCTTCTGAGCGGAGAGGAAATGAGCACGGGCACAGTTCATATAAGATAAGGATTCTGCTATCCTCTGGGTATGCGGATGAGGATATCCAGGGACATTGAAGAGCTTGCGGCCATTTTCCGCGATGCGGGTTTCTCGCTCTATCTCGTAGGCGGCGCGGTGCGCGATACGATTCTCGGCAAGGAGAACAATGACTACGACTTCACGACCGATGCGAAGCCTGATGAGGTGAAGAAGCTCTTCAGACGCACGATAGATACGGGCATCAGGCACGGGACCGTCACCGTCATCTTCCGCGGAAGCCATTATGAGATAACCACATTCCGCACCGAGGGCAGCTACAATGATTCGCGCCATCCGGACAGCGTGGAGTTCGTCACCTCGCTCGAGGAGGATCTCAGGCGCCGCGACTTCACCATAAACGCGTTCGCGGCCTCGCTTCCCGACGGGAAGATCATAGACATGCATGATGGCATGAAGGATCTCAGGAAGCGCATCATCAGGGCAATCGGAGATCCGGAGGAACGTTTCGGGGAAGATGCACTGAGGATGATGAGGGCATGCCGCTTCTCATCACAGCTCGGGTTCTCCATCGAGGACAGGACCGCAGCAGCGATGAAGGATCTCCATAGCACGATAAGCAAGGTATCCGCCGAGAGGATAAAGGAGGAGCTGTGGAAGCTCATCGCAGGACCTTATCCCGAAAAGGGGCTTGAGGCGATGCGCCTCTCCGGCATCATGGATGAGATCCTCCCGGAGCTGTCAGCTGCGTACGGCTTCGAGCAGGGAGGGATGCATCAGGAGACGCTCTATGAGCACCTGGTGCTTGCTCTCGCCGCGGCCCGCGACCACGGATACCCCATGACGGTGAAGCTTGCCGCCCTCTTCCATGATATAGGGAAGACGGTAACGAGGAAGGAAGGAAACGGCAGCAGGGAGTGGACGTTCTACGGCCATGACAGGGTCTCAGCGGAGATGACGGAGAAGATATTCCGGCGGCTGAAGACCTCGAATGAGGAGAGGGAGAACGTTTCCCATCTCATAAGATGCCATATGTTCTCCTATACGCCGGACTGGACGGACAGCGCAGTGCGCCGCTTCATAAGCCGTGTCGGCATCGACAGCATCAACGATCTCTTCTTCCTCCGCGTCTGCGATATGTCCGCAACTATCGGCCACAGGGTCGTTCCTGACAACCTCCTCGCGTTCTCTGAACGTATCAATGCTGAGCTCGATAAAGGAAACGCGCTCACGCTGAAGGATCTGAGGATTGACGGTAAGAAGCTGATGGATCTCGGCATCAAGCCCGGTCCTGCCATGGGAGAAATACTGAAGCGCCTCCTGGACGAAGTCATAGAGGCGCCTTCACTGAATAATCCTGAATACCTTGAGAAAAGGGCTCTCAGCCTTTCTCGATCCCAAGAGCAATGAGAGCCATGTGGGCTGCAGCCTGCTCTGCGGCCTTCTTGTTGCGCCCCTCACCCGGGCCGAAGCTCTTCGTACCCATCTCCACATTCACGCGGAATACCTGATCATGGTCGGGGCCTGTCTGCGAGACGATGACATAGCGGGGAACCTTTCCCCTCCTCTTCTGGAGATACTCCTGAAGCTCCGTCTTGTAGTCCTTGTAGCTGAGCTTGTTCTCAAGCATCTTCTCTACCTGGCCGGGAATGAATGAGAGGATGAACCGGCGGGCTGTCTCTATTCCCTGATCAAGATAGAGCGCAGCTATCACGGCTTCAAGCGCATCGGCGAGAATCGCCTTCTTCATCGTACCTTTCTGGCTTCTCTCACCCCTTCCCACGAGAATGTGCTTATCGAAGTGAAGCGAAAGCGCCACTTCCGAAAGACTGTCCTCAGATACGACCACGGCCTTTATCTTGGAGAACTCTCCCTCATGGAAGCGGGTGAATGAAGAGAAAAGATACTCTGCGGTTATCATGCCGAGAACGCTGTCACCCAGGAACTCCAGACGCTCATTGTTATCCACCTCTCCCCTGCACTCATTGGCATAGGAAGTATGCGTGAATGCGAGGTTGAGAAGCCTGTAGTCATTGAACTGGAATCCCAGGCTTTCGGCGAATGAAAAAAGCTCCCCTTTCCTCTCCTGGGAGAGAGCGGGAGCCTTTTCGAGATATGAAAGCAATTTACTTCAGTTCCTTGGCAAGGTAGCGGACGGCGTCACCGACTGTCTCGAACTCATTTGCCATGTCATCGGAAATCGTGATACCGGTCTCTTCCTCGATTGCATAGACAAGCTCATATGTATCGAGGCTGTCAGCTCCGAGATCCTTGCGGAAATCAGCTTCCATCGTAACCTTTGCAGGATCGATGCTGAGCTTCTCTACGACCAGTGCCTTGACTTTTTCAAAAACTTCATTCTCTGTCATGTTTTTACTCCTCGTCCTTTACGATGACGGGCTTACCCGCATAATAACCGCACTTCGGACATACGCGATGCGAAGGGATAAGGTTTCCACATGTCTGGCACTCTGAGAGAGTCGGTGCCGAGAGCTTCATGTTCGCAGCTTTCCTCGATGCTGCCTTGGACTTGGATGTTTTATACTTAGGCGTTGCCATTTCTCACCTCTCTGTTCTGTTATACCATCCGCCGATGGTAACAGAACTAGCTGTCACCGTCAATATCGGACACCATATGACATTATACGCAACAAAGCTCTCAGTCAAGTATCCTTCCTCTTACCGCTGCCGGAGATGGGTTCCATTGCCTTTTCCGGTTATTCGCTGTTTACAGTGGGTGGACAGACATCAGTTCATGATGTGAAAGCCTGAAAAGCAATCTATTATGCATTGCCTTATGGAAATGCTGTCCTGCCATGAAAATGCATGGAATGAAGCGCTGCAGCTCCTGCACCATCCACGGGGAACCGCTTATACCGAACGCATCGGGAAGAGGGAAAAGAGAATGCGCTCCCGGACTGCATGCATCCGGAAGCGCACATCAGGCTGCAGTCATGCCGCCTTCATGAAATCAGACAGGGATGATCCCGTGCTTGCGCTCAAGGCGCTTCTTTCTCTTGCTTTCGAGCATTCTAAGGGCTGAAGCGAGCTTTGCCCTCGTCTCCTCAGGGAGTATGACATCATCAACGTAGCCGCGCTTTGCTGCCTGATACGGGTTGGAGAACTCCTCCCTGTATACCCTGCCCTTCTCCTCCCTGAGAGCCGCAGGATCGGCCGCAGCTGCAAGATCCTTCTTGTAGATGATGTTTATCGCTCCATCGGATCCCATGACGGCAATCTCGGCATCGGGCCATGCATAGACCATGTCAGCACCAAGCTCCTTGCTGGCCATTCCGATATATGCTCCGCCATATGCCTTGCGGAGGATTATCGTGACAAGAGGAACCGTTGCCTCGGAGTAAGCATAGAGAAGCTTTGCCCCATGGCGTATGATGCCCCCTGTCTCCTCTGAGACACCTGGAAGAAACCCGGTGACATCGACGAATGTCACGATGGGAATGCCGAATGCATCGCAGAACCTTATGAACCTGGAAGCCTTGTCCGATGCATTGATCTCAAGACAGCCCGCAAGGACCGATGGCTGGTTCGCGATGATTCCGATGCTCCTGCCTTCCATGCGCGCGAATCCAACGACGACATTCCTTGCAAAGGATGCCTGCACCTCAAAGAAGGAATCGGAATCGACGACTCTCGTTATGACCTGCCGGACATCATAGCCGCGCCTGCCGTTCTCCGGAACAAGGGAACCAAGGTCGCAGTCAACTGCAGGTGCCCTGAAATCCTGGACCGAGGGAGCTTTCTCCCTGAAGTTCTGCGGAAGATACGACAGGAGCTTCTTTATTCCGTCCAGCGTCGACTTCTCATCAGGATAGGAGAAATGCGCGACACCGCTTTTCGAGGAGTGCGTTGCGGCACCTCCGAGTTCCTCAGCTGTCACGGCTTCGCCCGTAACGGCTCTTATGACATCAGGACCGGTTATGAACATGTTGCTGGTCTTCTCTGTCATGAAGATGAAATCCGTAAGCGCGGGAGAGTATACGGCTCCGCCTGCGCACGGCCCCATGATCGCAGTTATCTGCGGTATGATGCCGGAGGACTGCACGTTTCGGTAGAAGATATTGCCGAATCCCGAGAGCGCATCGACACCTTCCTGGATACGTGCTCCGCCTGAATCGTTGATGCCGATCACCGGCACGCCCGTCTCAAGCGCAAGATCCATCACCCTTGTGATCTTCTTCGCGTGCATCTCGCCGAGCGAACCACCCATGACGGTGAAATCCTGGGAATATACATAGACCTGGCGCCCGTTTATCGTTCCGCTTCCTGTCACGACACCTTCACCCGGAATATACTGCTTATCCATTCCGAGCGATGTGCTGCGATGCTCGACGAACATCCCTATCTCCACGAAGCTGTCCTTATCGAGAAGGTATTCCAGCCTCTCCCTCGCTGTCATCTTGCCTTTGGCATGCTGGGCTTCGATGCGTTTCTCACCCCCTCCGGCAATGACGGCAGATCTCTTTGTCTTCAGTTTCTCAATAGCATTATCCATTGCTGTTCCTTTTCCCGAAGGCTCCGGAAGCTCCATACACCGCTATGGACTCATCGTCCATCCCGAGGAGCTCTCTGAGGATTTCATCCCCATATGCTCCGAGCTGCGGCGGAGCTTTCCTGGCAGTCTCTTCATTGGTACTCCCCATTTTAATCGGATTTCAGGGAACAAGTACATCACCAGCGGCCGGATCCATGCAATGGACGGATATGGCAGAAACAAAAATAAAACCGCGGCTGAAGAATTCGATGGAAAACAAGCAGAAGCGGCGCTATCATCCGGGATATGGCACGCTCATATGAAATAGATATGTGTTCGGGACCGCTCATCCCGAAGATACTGCAGTTCTCCATACCGCTGATGCTCTCCGGCATCCTCCAGCTTCTCTTCAATGCTGCGGACATCATCGTCGTCGGTCAGTTCACCGGCAGTCAGGCAATGGCAGCGGTAGGTTCCACAGGATCGCTGAACAACCTCATCATCAATATATTCATCGGCCTTTCCATAGGAAGCAGCGTACTCATGGCACGCTACTACGGCGCAAAGGAAGAGAGGAACATACATGAGCTCGTGCATACATCGGTGCTTCTTTCCCTGCTCTCCGGTTCGGTCCTCATCGTTCTGGGGCTCATACTCGCCAGACCGCTTCTGACACTGATGGGGACACCGTACGACGTGATCGAGCAGGCAGTGCTTTACATGAGGATAGTCTTTCTCGGGATGCCTGCGCTGATGACCTATGATTTCGGCGCCGGGATACTCAGGGCAATAGGAGATACCCGCAGGCCTCTCGCCTACCTCTTCATCGCCGGAGTCATAAACGTCTTCCTGAATCTCTTCTTCGTGATCGTATTCGGCATGGGAGTTGCGGGCGTTGCCACCGCGACGATTATCTCGCAGTACACATCGGCAGCACTCGTCATCCGCTGCATGATGAGAAGCAGCTCAGCCTACAAGCTCAGCCTGAGGAAACTGAGGATATACAGGAGCAAGCTTCTGCAGATACTCCGCATAGGCCTTCCTGCGGGTGTGCAGGGTGCTGTATTCAGCATCTCGAATGTGCTCATCCAGGCCTCGATCAACTCATTCGGCTCGATAGCCGTTGCAGGCAATACCGCAGCCTCCAACATCGAAGGCTTCGTCTACACATCGATGAATGCCATCTATCAGGCCTCGACGAGCTTCACCAGCCAGAATGTCGGAGCGCGCAAGACGGAGAGGATCGTCCCGGTGCTATT
>CALXKY010000102.1 GCA_944389055.1 uncultured Spirochaetaceae bacterium
TTCAAATCTTAAAGGATTTCATCCCTCTTTTGTTGCGTTGCTATTTCCTTAATCCCACAACTTTTTGAACAGAGCCTAACAGTACATGCATCCATGAGCGCAGCCGGCATATGGATTCACGGAATAATCCGCAACCGGAAGATTCGATGGCGTGAGCACGCTGCGCACTTCAATCTCCCTTACAGAAACTTCCATGCGCTGATTATACTCCGCATGCGCAATCAACGCGAGAGCTGACGGAGCCATCACTCCTTGTCTGACTTATCGGTGAAGGTGTATACCGCAAGGCAGCCAAGCCCTATACCTAGCATGGTCAGTCCGGATTCTGTCTCAAGCTCTCCAAGTACCGAGAGCACAGCGGCAGCGACTCCCATCGCAAGGGCAACCGCACGGAAGATGACAGAAATGATATCCGATGCCTTCTTTCCTCCTGCTTCCGGTTCCTTGCGGAGATTCATCAGCTCCTCCACAGATACGCCGAGTATCTCTGCAAGGCGTGGAAGCGAGCCGATATCCGGATAGGAAAGATCACGCTCCCATTTCGATACAGCCTTGTCAGTGATTCCCATCTTCTCCGCAAGCTCCAGCTGCGTCCAGCCTTTTGCCTTCCTCAGTGCTGCAATCATATTCCCAAATGATTTCTCTTCCATACCCAGAACGCTAGCACAGGAAGCCTCAAGATTCTACCGACTGTTGGTTTACTTGAGTAAACCAGAAGTAGAATGCCATGCACTGCAAGGAATTGGTGATTGCTCATCCGGATAGCGATATCTACCGATGCTCTTCAAGCCAGGCTTCAGTCCTTACGGCAGCATTCTCCTCGAGATTGCGGAAGAAGAACTGGTAATCATAGAGATGATAGACTCCATCTGGAAAGAGATCATTGCTGTAATCAGAAGGAATGGTGACTGTACCGCCTAAGCAAGCTTAGGGGCTTCCATGGAGTATCCATGGACATTTTCCTCGTTCACTGATGCCATGCTTCTTAAGTGCGTTGCCGCACGGTCGTCCACAGAGGGCATCTCCAGAGGCTTAACTTCGCCAGCGTCCCTGGCTAGGGCCTTTAGGCCAAATGATTCAAGATTGAGAGCAGCGTTCCTGTCCCGATCCTGTCTGGTATGGCACACGGGGCATTCCCACTCCCTGTCACGGAGCGTGAGGCCATCATTGTGCCAGCCGCATACGGAGCATGTCCTCGACGATGCGAAGAACCTGTCCGCTATGACCAGCGTCTTCCCGTACCAAAGGCACTTGTGCTCAATCTGCCTCCTTATCTCATAGAACGACGCATCCTGTATATGCTTCGATAGCTTGTGATTGCGGAACATCCCGGAGACATTGAGATCCTCGATGGCTATCACGTCCGCTTGGCTATCGCAGACAATGCTTTTCGTCATCTTATGGATTGCATCCTTCCTGATGTTCGCGATCCGTTCCTGAAGGGAGGCTATCTCAGCCTTCAGCTTCTTCCAGTTCTGAGAACCCTTCTTCTTTTTCGAGAGCATCTTCTGCAGATGCTTCAGCCTTCTCTCGTGCTGCTTCATTGTCCTCGGATTCCCATACTCCGTACCATCCGAGCATACGGCAAGTCGCTCAAGGTTGAGGTCTACGCCGAGCACCTTTGGCTTCTCCGGCAATATTGGTGCAGGAAGTTCAATTCAATCATCAAAGAGGCATGAGGCATAGACAGTGCCTGATGGATTTACAGTTATCGTGATGTTTTTAAGCTTTCCGGCAGGCTTCCTGTGGATGACAGCATCTACCCAGCCAACGCCTTGCACGTAGATGCGGCCGTGCTCTTCATCGACCTTTCCCTTCTGCGGTATACGGAAGCTCTTCTTCGAGCGGTGCTTCTTCTTGAACTTAGGATAAGCTGCATTCTTGCGGAAGAACGCATTGAATGCGGATGAAAGGTCTGCAGATACACACTGAAGCGTCTGTGCAGGAGCATCCGAAAGCCATGGGAATGCCGGCTTCAGCGTATGCGCGATGAAGCTGTTTAGATCGAAGGCTGAATGGCTCTCTTTCCTTCTTGCGTAGGACTTGGAAGAGTACTCCAGAAGACGGTTCCAGACAAAGCGGCAGCAGCCGATGATCCTTGTCATCTGCTGTCTCTGCTCGTCTGTAGGATAAAGCCTGAAACGGTACGCCTTCTGCATATGCACATTATACCATTGAATTAGAGGTTCATATAGCTTTGCTATATGAAAAGCTGACGAAGTCCGCATTCAGCCCCTATGCAAGCAGAAGGGGTTATCTGCGGAAACTTTTATATCAGCCCATGCTCAATGCAGTAGGAATAGATGCCATCCTCCGCGGCGGTGCCGCAGACATCATCTGCAACCGCGATGAGATCGGGAGAGGCGTTTCCCATCGCAACGCCTGTACCGACAGCCTGCAGCATCCCGATATCATTGCCGCCATCGCCGAAAGCAATCGCTTCGGAGGCATCTAGTCCGAAGTAGCCGAGCATCCTGGTGATTGAAGCCCCCTTGCCTCCATCTGCCGGAATGATGTCCACTGCCCTGTCCCACCATGCAGCAATCCTCGCATGGCGAACTCCCTCCATGACAGCCTGATACTCCCGCGGATAGCATCCCATCATGATCTGGAATACCTTCTCTTCGGAGATAATGGTCTCGAAATCCTCAGCGATGATTATCCTTGAGCCTGAGATACCATAATATGCCTTCAGATCATCATCCATGCCGTTGGCTATGAACCTGTTTCTGGTAGCGATTGATATAGGTCTTCCGATTCCTGCCGCATTCCTCATGATCCGCATGATGTCATCTGCCGGAAGAGGATTGCTCAGGATCTCAGTATCACCTGAATAGCACAGCGACCCGTTGAATGTCAGATATGCATCGAAGCCTGTCAGGGCAAAAGAAGGCAGCGACAGAGGGGCCCGGCCAGTCGCAATGCAGAGAATGATACCGTTCTCCTTCAGCCGCCTCAGAGTCTCGTTCATCCTGGGAGATGGTTCCCTGGAGCCGAAATCCAGCAGCGTGCCATCTATATCGAAAAAAGCTATCCGTATCTTGCTCATCATTCCCTCCGCGATGCAATTCCATGTACTCAAACCATATAAGGTTCCATTCACACAGAAGCGCATCAATGCAGATTTTTTTCCTTTGATGCTCAGGAATCACATGATAAAATATACGATAAACATGCAGCAGAAAAGGAGGGGGTCTGAAAAAGTGGGAATTTTCAGCAAGCTGTTCAAAGACAATGCCGACATACTCACCTCACCGGCAGCAGGAAGAACGATAGATATATCCGAAGTACCCGATCCGACATTCGCTGAAGGCATCCTGGGACAGGGAATCGCGATCATCCCTTCAGGTGATACGGTATACAGCCCGTGCGATGGAACGATTGACCTGATGTTCGATACAGGCCATGCAGTCAACCTCATCTCCGATAAAGGCGCAGAGATACTCATCCATATCGGACTCGAGACAGTCTCGCTCAAAGGCAGGCACTTCAGGACCTTCATGAATACCGGAGACAAGGTGAAGAAAGGCGAAAAGCTCATAGAATTCGACAGGCAGGCAATAGCTGATGAAGGATTCAATACCGTCATACCCGTGGTGATATGCAACAGCGATGCCTATGATGACATCAGGCCCGAGACAGGCAAGGATGTCATGCCTGGGGATCCGATCATCACTCTGAAGGAGCCGAAATGATTGCAGGAAGAGGCAGGCCTGTATACGAAGGTGTCGCAATCGGAAGGATCTATGTCCATACGAAGAATCAAGCTGTGGCCGAGAGGAAATGCTCGGACATAGAGAAGGAGCTCAGGCGCTTCCAGAACGCGAAGGAGAAGGCAGCGGAGGAGCTTTCCGCCCTGTACGAGAAGACAGCAGCGGAAATCGGAGAGGAACAGGCCGCCATCATCGAGGTGCAGTCGCTCTTCCTTGATGATCTGGACTACACGGAAGGCATAGAGGCCATGATAAGATCCGGCAGCGATGCGGCCTTCTCCGTCCACGAGATAGGCGCCGCCCAGGCAAGCGCGTTCGCAGCTCTCGACGATGACTATATGAAGGCCCGCGCGGCGGATATCCGTGATATATCCGACAGGCTTGTGCGCATACTCACGGGTGCGGAACAGGGTTTCCGCATGGATGAGCCCGGCATAATCGTTGCAGAGGATCTGACTCCCAGCGAAACGGTATCGCTCGACAAGGACAGGATCCTTGCGTTCGTGACAAGACAGGGTTCATCGAACTCACACACCGCGATACTCGCCAGGGTAATGAACATCCCTTCCCTTGTTCTCACCGATATCGATATAGATCCCTCTCTGAACGGACGCACGATGATCGTCGATGGCTTCGCCGGCACATACTTCATCGATCCGGATGAGAAGACCATGGCCGAGATGGCCGCGAAGAAGAAGAGCGCAGGCGAATACAAGGCTGGGCTCGAGGAATACAGAGGGAGGGAAAGCATCTCCGCGTCAGGACGGAAGGTGAAGCTCTTCGCGAATATCGGAAGCCCATCGGACATAAAGTATGTCATTGACGGAGATGCTGAAGGCATCGGGCTTCTGAGAAGCGAGTTCCTATACCTGGGACGCGATTCCTTCCCCACCGAAGATGAGCTTTTCGAGGCATACCGCTCGGTACTCGAGGCGATGGGCGGGAAAAAGGTTGTCATACGCACCCTTGATATCGGAGCGGACAAGAAGGTCGGATATTTCGGCCTTGCTCCGGAGGAGAATCCTGCGCTCGGATACAGAGGGATCAGGATCTGCCTTACACAGAAGGACATCTTCCGCACGCAGCTCAGGGCCATCTACCGGGCAAGCGCATACGGCAATGCCTCGATCATGTTCCCGATGATCATATCCGTGAAAGAGGTCAGGGATATCAAGGCATTCTGCAGCGAAGTCGAGAAAGAGCTGCACGATGAAGGAACAGCGACAGGCCGCGTGGAGCTCGGGATAATGATAGAGACACCGGCTGCGGCGCTGATCAGCGATATGCTTGCCGCCGAGGTGGATTTCTTCAGCGTCGGAACCAATGACCTTACGCAGTACACGCTTGCGATAGACAGGCAGAACGAGAAGCTCGATGCATTCTATGACGCCCACCATCCCGCGATAATGCGCTTCCTGGAGATGATTGCAGCGAATGCGCACAAGGCAGGAATCTGGGCGGGAATATGCGGGGAGCTGGCAGGCGATCTGTCGCTTACGGATGAATTCCTCAGGATGGGATACGACGAGCTTTCGGTTGCCCCGTCGAGGATTCTGGAACTCAGGAAGAACGTAATCAGCAGCGAGGTTTGATATGAAGACATTCGATTACACAGTAAAAGATGAACTGGGAATCCATGCCCGTCCGGCAGGATTGCTCGTAAAGCAGATCGCAGGCGTCAGAAGCAATGTGACCATCGCAGTGAAGGCAAAAGGCACAAGTGCAGATGCCAAGCGTCTGATGGCTGTAATGAAGATGGCCGTGAAGCAGGGAGACGTCGTCACGGTGACGATCGACGGCGAGGATGAGGATACCATCGCCCCGCAGATCGAGCAGTTCTTCAAGGACAATTTCTAATCGGGTAAAACGAAGCTGTGAAAGCTTCGAAAAACATTCAGGAGGTCATCCTATGATGAAATTTCTTCAGAGACTGGGCAAGTCTCTCATGCTACCTGTAGCATGTCTTCCCGTTGCAGGAATCCTGGTAGGTATAGGATACTGGATCGACCCAAGCGGGTGGGGTGCTGGCAGCAATATCATCTCCAACATCCTCTATTCCGCAGGCAGCTCAATCATCGACAACATGTCGGTGCTCTTCGCAATCGGTGTCGCAGTTGGAATGTCGAAGGACCAGGAGGGTACTGCAGGACTGGCAGGTATCGTGAGCTGGTTCGTATTCCAGACTCTGCTCGGAAAAGTTGCACCGACCATTGTCGGAGGAATCTCCTGGCTTGATGTCGCGGCTTTCGCAAAGGTAAACAACCAGTTCATCGGTATCCTTTCCGGTGTCATCGGCGCTATCTGCTACAACAGATTCTGCAAGACAGAGCTTCCGGAATTCCTAGGGTTCTTCTCTGGCCGCCGCTCCGTCGCTATCATGACAGGGTTCATCACGCTTATCATCTCCCTGCCGATGATGTTCCTCTGGCCGTTCATCTACACGATCCTCGTATCGTTCGGCGAGATGATGATCAGCCTTGGACCTATCGGAGCTGGTATCTATGCATTCTTCAACAGGCTTCTCATCCCTGTCGGTCTGCACCATGCTCTCAACAGCGTATTCTGGTTCGACGTTGCCGGCATCAACGATATCGCAAGATTCTGGGGAGCTCCGGCAGATGTCCTCTGGAACGGTACATTCCAGATCACAGGCATCTATCAGACGGGATTCTTCCCTGTCATGATGTTCGGTCTTCCTGCAGGTGCGCTTGCGATGTACTTCACAGCTAAATCGAAGAACAAGAAGGCTGTCGCAGGTATCCTCCTCGCAGCAGCGCTTTCCTCATTCTTCACAGGCGTCACGGAACCGTTCGAGTTCTCGTTCATGTTCCTCGCTCCTGGCCTCTACCTCGTGCATGCAATCCTTACGGCTATCTCGGTCGCTGTATGCGCAATGCTTCCAGTAAGAGCCGGATTCAACTTCTCTGCAGGCTTCGTAGACTGGTTCCTCTCATTCAACGCACCGAATGCCGTGAATCCGTGGCTGATCATC
>CALXKY010000103.1 GCA_944389055.1 uncultured Spirochaetaceae bacterium
TATGGTGATTCGCATGTGCTGCGCATGTGGCAGGGACGCGGTGATGATCGAGCGTCGGACATACGGAACGTATTCCGTCTTCGCCTCTGTCTCGGGGGTGCGGACCATCGATGTGCCGCTTTCTCCATCGCTTGATCTCGACACCGATGCCGTGATTGAAGCTGTGCGGAGGGAGAAGCCGCGTATTGTGTTCATCTGTACACCGAATAACCCTACGGGGCGTGTATATCCTCTTGAGGACATCCTGAGGATAGCCGAGGCGAATGACGGCATCACCGCTGTGGATGAGGCGTATGCCGATTTCTCTCCCGGTTTCAGATCAGCAGTCCCGTACATAGGATCGAATGAGCGCATCGTTGTCATGCGCACGCTCTCGAAGGCTTATGCCGCAGCCGGTGCCCGGCTTGGCATCCTTATCGCAGCGCCGCCGATCCAGCAGGCGTTCATGAAATCGAAGCCCCCATACAATGTGCCGGGACCTTCGCAGCAGGCTGGAATCCTGGCAGTACGTGATCATGAGAGAGTAATGGAAAGAGTGAATGATGTAATCCAGAGACGGAATGTATTTTCAGAATATCTGAAGACTCTGCCATATGTGCGCGAGGTCTTTCCCTCTGACGCAAATTTCGTGCTCGTGAGGGTGAGCGATGCAGCGGCGCTCTATGAGTATCTTCTCGGGAAGGGCATCGTCGTGAGAAGCAGATCGTCGGATCCCATGCTGGAGAATACGCTGCGCATTACAATAGGATCAGAGAGCGAGATGCAGAGGCTCAGGGAGGCGCTTGATGAATGGAATGGATAGGAAGAAGGTTCTCTTCATAGACCGCGACGGTGTTATCGTGGAGGAACGGCAGGTTGATACTTATGAGGGTATTGTCTACATCCCGCATGTCTTTGAGGCTCTCAGGGAGATTTCCAGAAGAACCGATTACATTCTTGTGATGGTCTCCAATCAGGATGGGGTCGGAACGCGTTCTTTCCGTTATGAGGATTTCAGCGGACCTGCGGAGAGGATATTCTCAACGCTTCGCGGTGAGGGCATCGTCTTCGACAGCATACGCATCGATTTCTCGATGCCTCATGACGGGTGTCCCGGGCGGAAGCCAGGAACTGCGATGATAGACTCGTTCCGCTCATACGACATGGAGCATTCCTTCATGATCGGAGACAGGCTTACGGATATGGAGCTTGCAAGGAACATGGGCTGCCGTGGCATTCTCCTTGACAGCTGCTGCCTGGGCGTCCCTGCTGAGCTGAAGGATACTGTTGCCATTCATACCCCTTCATGGCTGGATGTGGCTGCATATCTGGCGGATGATTCATCGCTTGAGCACCGCACAGCCAGCGTGAACCGCGTCACGAAGGAAACCGCTATCTCCATCGAGCTTGATCTCGATGGGACGGGGGAAGGGCATATCACGACAGGTGCCGGATTCCTTGACCATATGCTGGACCAGCTCGTGCGGCACTCCAGGATGGATATAAGGGGGAACGTGAAAGGAGACCTTCATGTCGATTTCCACCATACCGCAGAGGACACAGCCCTTGCTCTTGGCGAGGCAGTGAGAAAGGCTCTCGGCGATAAACGCGGCATAGAGCGCTATGGCTCCGAGATCGTGATGATGGATGATACGGCAGCTACTGCCGCCATTGATTTCTCCGGCCGTCCTGATCTTATCTGGGATGTTTCCTTCACGATGGAGTACATAGGATCATTCCCGTCGGAGCTCCTGCGCCATTTCTTCCGTTCATTCTCTGCAGCAGCCGGCTGCAATATCTACCTCAGCGCAACGCCCGGCGGAGACAGCCATCATACAGCTGAAGCTCTGTTCAAGGCTTTTGCGAGGGCAGTGAGGAAAGCGGTGAGGAGAATTCCCGGTGATCAGCGCATCGCAAGTACGAAGGGGACACTATGATAGCTGTAATACGTTATAATGCAGGCAATGTGCTTTCAGTGATGAATGCGCTCGGACGTATCGGTGCAGAGGCTGTCCTCACCGACGATCCTGCCGTGATTGCTTCCGCTGACCACGTCATATTCCCCGGTGTCGGGGAAGCCTCATCTGCGATGGGATACCTTGCGGCGAGCGGGCTTGATGAGGTCATCAGGAACCTGAAGCAGCCATTCCTCGGTATCTGCCTCGGCATGCAGCTGATGTGCGGATCATCGGATGAAGGCAGCACAGAGTGCCTCGGAATATTCGGCGAACGCGTCACTCTCTTTCCCGGAGGACGCGGTTTCAAGATCCCGCATGTCGGGTGGAATACGATATCAGGGCTCTCTGGTCCGCTCTACAGAGGGCTGCCTGAGGACAGCTACGTCTATTTCGTGCACTCATACTATGTTCCGCTTTCGGCAGATGCATCTGCTTCTGCTGATTATGATTCCATCCGCTTCTCGGCATCGCTTTCCGCCGGCAATTTCCATGGAGTGCAGTTCCATCCGGAGAAAAGCGGGGAGGTCGGGGAGAGGATACTCCGTAATTTCCTGGAGGCCATATGAGGGTAATTCCTGCAATAGATCTCATCGATGGGCGTCCGGTAAGGCTATCCGAGGGCGATTACTCCCGGAGGCGTGAGTATTCCATGACAGCGCTGGATGCCGCAAAGCGCTTCGAGGATGGAGGCCTGAAGTATCTTCATCTTGTGGATCTTGACGCAGCCAGGGGCAGTGGAAGCAATCTTCCTGTTCTCGAGCAGATTGCAGCAGCCACATCGCTTGAGGTGGATTTCGGAGGCGGCATAAGAAGCCTCGGCGCCGTGAGGAGTGCGTTCAGTGCAGGCGCATGGCGCATCAATGCAGGGTCGGCCGCGGTCCATCACCCTGAGGAGGTCATCCGCTGGAATGAGGAATACCCCGGGCGCATCATACTATCCGCAGACGCGCGTGATGGCATGATAGCTGTCTCTGGCTGGCAGGAAGCTACGGATGAGCCGCTCATACCGTTCATCAGACGTTTCATCGGACGCGGCATCACATCGGCAACAGTGACGGATATCTCCCGCGACGGGATGCTCTCCGGGCCTGCGCTGGAGCTTTATGCTGAGATTGTGAACAGCCTCCCGGAGCTTGAGCTCATAGCCTCTGGCGGTGTCTCATGCGGCAAAGATCTTGCTGATCTCGCACGCATTGGTGTGTATGGTGCTATTGTTGGCAAGGCTTACTATGAGGGAAGGATCTCAATCGATGAGATGAGGGAGGCGGAATGCTGGCAAAAAGGATAATACCGTGCCTTGATGTGAAGGATGGACGTACGGTCAAGGGCGTGAATTTCGTATCGCTCCGCGACGCTGGTTCCGCGATTGAGCTCGCGGAGTTCTACTCGCGATCCGGCGCCGATGAGCTGGTGTTCCTGGATATAACGGCAACGGTGGAGAACCGGGGTACGATGGTCTCTCTGGTTGAGGAGGCTGCAAGGCGGATATCGATACCGTTCACGGTAGGAGGAGGTATCCGGAGCGAAGAGGATGTCGGCAGGATGCTCTCTGCAGGTGCAGATAAGATATCAGTGAACTCGTCAGCAGTACGCGCTCCGGATCTGATCGACCGTCTCGCAGGACGGTTCGGAAGCCAGTGCGTAGTCCTCGCTCTCGATGCCCGGGCTTCCCGGAGCATGCCTTCCGGATATGAGGCCGTGATTGATGGAGGCAGGACTCCTTCCGGCCTGGACGCGCTTGCATGGGCACGCGAAGCGGCTTCAAGGGGAGCCGGGGAAATTCTTCTGACATCTATGGATAAGGATGGGACAAAGTCTGGCTTTGCTGTTGACTTAACGCGTGTAATCAGCACTAATATTGATATTCCCGTGATAGCCTCCGGCGGTGCGGGAAGAATGGAAGACTTCCGGAATGTATTCGTGGAGGGACGTGCAGATGCCGCATTGGCTGCTTCCGTGTTCCATTTCCATGAGATAGACATACCGGAACTGAAGCGCTATCTGAGCCAGTCGGGAGTACCGGTCCGGCAGAGAGGGGAGTATGACGATAGATTTCGCTAAAGGCGGCGGGCTTGTTCCTGCAATAGTTCAGGATGCGGTTACGAGAAAGGTTCTCATGCTTGGCTACATGAATGAGGAGGCTTATAAGCTTACCCTCGACCGTGGTCTTGTGACGTTCTTCTCGAGATCGAGAGGGCGCATCTGGACAAAGGGCGAGACAAGCGGGAACTTCCTTCAGGTCAGGGAGATTCTTGCGGACTGCGACGGCGATACGCTTCTGGTGAAGGCAATTCCTTCCGGTCCTGTCTGCCATACCGGCGCAGATACATGCTTCGGGGAGGATAACCAGCCGACTGAGGTATCATCTCCTGAATTCCTCTTCTATCTCGAATCCGTTATCCGCGACAGGCGTGCAAACCCGGTCGAGGGCTCATATACGAATCATCTCTTCTCCCGCGGCCTCAACAGGATAGCCCAGAAGGTAGGGGAGGAAGCTGTTGAGCTCATCATCGAGGCGAAGGATAATGACAGGGATCTCTTCCTCGGAGAGGCTGCAGATCTCATGTATCACTTCCTCGTCCTTCTTGCGCAGAAGGATTACTCGCTTTCCGAAGTCATTGACGTTCTCAAGGCAAGGCACTCCCGCTGATGGATCTCCGTTCGCTGCTCTCGGAGTATGGAGAGGCAGAGGAGGCAGAGGAGCGCGGCAGTGATTACCGCGGTGATGATTTCTCCGGGAGTGTGATCAGAAGCTCGCATTTCGTTTCCGTGTCATTTCCGGAAGCTTCATTCCCAGGAGCTGTCATAACCGATACCGTCTTCGATTCATGTGATTTCTCGAACGCTGATTTCACGAATGCCTCGATGCTCCGCGTGACATTCAGGGAGTGCCGGTTCACAGGCAGCATCTTCCTGTCATCAAGGCTGCGGAGGATATCCTTTGAGGATTCTGCCGCAAGATATGCCTCATTCGATGGTTCCGAGCTGAAGAATGTGACGTTCACAGGCTGTGATATATCCGAAGGTTCATTCTCATCCGTAACGCATGACAGGCTTTCATTCTCAAGCTGCACTCTCCACCGCACGATTTTCCGTTCAACTCCGCTCGCGGGGATCGGTCTCGCAGCTTCGGATATCTCCGGAATCGTGCTATCTGAGAATCCAAGGGAGCTGAGGGGAGCAGTCCTTGATGCCGGGCAGGCTATGGATATCGTAAGGCTATTCGGAGCTGAGATCAGATGATATACCTCTGGATGCAGAATGCTCCAGGGTGTATGCAATAGATATGTTCCGTATAGCAGCGAGGGATGAGCATTATCTTGTGAATGATGATCCTTTCAGGGCCATTCTCTCATTCTCGCTTCCGATGATGCTTGGCAATCTCTTCCAGCAGTTCTATACGATGGCTGATTCGGTCATCGTCGGGCGATTCGTGGGAGAGGATGCTCTGGCTGCGGTCGGCGCTTCATATGCCCTTACATCAGTATTCATCGCTGTTGCTATCGGAGGCGGGGCCGGTGCTTCAGTAATCACAAGCAGGGCTTTCGGTGCCCGGGATTACCGTACGATGAAGGAGAGCATCAGCACCTCTCTTCTCTCATTCATTGCTATATCCCTGGTGCTTGCGGCCTGCGGCTTCCTCTCTTCTTCCTGGATACTGGAAGCTTTGAATACTCCGGAGAATGTAATCGGGGATGCGGATGTATATCTGAGGATCTATTTCCTCGGACTGCCGTTCCTTTTCATGTATAACATCCTTTCCTCCATCTTCAATGCACTCGGAAAGTCTAGGATACCGCTGTTCCTTCTGATCTTCTCCTCTCTTCTCAATGTCGTGCTCGATATCGTGGCTGTCACCGCACTTGCGATGGGTGTTGCAGGAGCGGCCTGGGCAACGCTCATCTCCCAGGCGCTTTCTGCAGTCATTTCCTTCTCGATCCTCTCCCGCATGCTTTCCTCTATGGAAGGGCAGCGCTCTGTCCTTTTCTCGCTGCCTGAGGCACGGGATATGTCGCAGATCGCCATTCCTTCGATACTCCAGCAGTCCACGATCTCTTTCGGGATGATGCTGGTGCAGAGCGTTGTGAATCTCTTCGGCTCCGAGGTGCTTGCCGGCTATTCAGCATGCATACGCGTTGATAGCGTCGTGACTGTGCCGATGAGCGCGATCGGCAATGCTATGAGCCCGTACGCAGCGCAGAACATCGGAGCGGAGAGAAGGGACAGGGTAGGGAGAGGCCTGAAGGCTGCCTTCATATTAGTCATGGTATTCGGTGCAGCAGTCTGCCTCATCCTTGAGCTTTTCAGGACGCAGATTGCCGGGCTTTTCCTTGGTGCAGAGGGGACGGAAGCGGCATACGCCACTGCAGAGCACTATATGTCATTCCTCGGCTGGTTCTATCCGATACTCGGTTTTGCGATGGCAACGGGCGGAGTACTTCGCGGTACCGGGGATATGAAGCTGTTCACGATAGCAAGCCTTGCGAATCTCTCATTCCGCGTGGCTGCCTCCATGCTGCTTGCTCCGCGCTTCGGCGTGAGCGTCGTGTGGTACTGTGTTCCTGTAGGCTGGCTTATCTATTTCAGCCTGTGCTTCATCTCATACAGAAAAGCAGGGTGGAGCAGAAAAACGGAGCTACGATGATATTCGATAATACAATCCGGCTTGAACATCATCATGATGCAGAACTATTGAATCTGCTAGTGGAAAA
>CALXKY010000104.1 GCA_944389055.1 uncultured Spirochaetaceae bacterium
ATGATATGCCCGCAGCTCCGGCAGGCATAACCATATGTATAGCCGCGTCTGTTCAGGAAGAGGATGACGCCCTTCTTCTCAGAAAGCGTCTTCCTGATCGCGCCCTCCAGCTCCCTGGATATCGTATGCTTCTCATTCAGGCTGTTTATGACACTGACTCTGGGATAGCGTCCCTCTCCGATCCTGTCCGGCATGTCTATGCGGTGGATCTTCCTGTCCTCCATCATCTTCCACGCCTCAAGGGAAGGGGTTGCAGACCCCATTATGAGGACAGCGCCTTCCTTTCTTGCACGGTACTCAGCTACCTGCCGGGCATGATAGCGGGGCGTGCTGCCCGATTTATATGAAGTCTCATGCTCCTCGTCGATGATGATGAGGCCCAGGTTCCTGAAAGGGGCGAAGACACTGCTTCTGGCACCTATGACGATGTCCGCCTCACCCGCCATGATGCTGTGCCAGGCCTTGAGACGCTGCGATGGCGTAAGGGATGAGTGCAGGATTGCGACACGTCCTGAGAAGCGTGAGTAGACCTCATCCGAGAGCTGCTCCGAAAGGGTTATCTCAGGAACCATGTACAGAACCTGCCTTCCCTCCTTTATCACGTCCTCAGCACGCCTCAGATAGACCTCGCTCTTTCCCGATCCAGTGACTCCGAAGATGTAGAAGATACTGTCACTGCTGCTCCTCAGCACGGAAAGCGCGTGCTCCTGCCCTGGGGAGAGGCTCTCTATCGGCCTGAATGATGCAGGCTCGAAGAAAGGACTCATCTCACTCTCACGTCTTCCGGAAGGAATCATCATGGAGAGATTGAGCCCCGCCGGAGAGAAATACATCGTCCGCATCCACCGTGCGATGTCCAGCAGGATCTCATTGAAGACAGGGGCTTTGTCTATTACGCGTTCTATGGCCTTCAGCGCATAATCACCATCGGGCCTTGCTTCGGTGACGGCGACGATGAATCCCGTCATCTTCCTTCTGCCGAAGGGAACGGAGACACGCACACCGAAGACAGCATCCGCCTCCAGCTCATCCGGGATCATGTAGCTGTAGCTTGCCTCATATGGAAGATTCAGCAGGACCTCGGCATACTTCAAGATTTCCTTCCCTCCGTGCCTATGCTGCGCCTTATGAAGAGCAGGTCATTCCAGATCGGGCGCTGGAGCGATGGATCCGAAAGATAGTCCGAAGGCGTATAAGTAACGAATGCAGGTATGTGGTTTATGACGAACCGCTGGCCACGGAGCTCATCCATCGGAAGATTCTTCCTCAGCATGAATGAAGCCGTGTCGTGGCCGAGGAGCACAAGGGCCCGAGGCTTCATTATCTCCATCTCCTTCCTGAGCACAGCGCGGCATCCATCTGCGGCCCCGGCAGAGAATGATGCAGCAGGGCACTTTATAAGCGTCGTAAGCGCCCACTCGCCCTCCTCGAGAAGGAGCGACAGCTTCCACCATGCCCGGAACTTCTCCAGCGAAGGAGATGAGAATATCATCGGCCCTTCCGGATACGGAGCTATGAAAAGGACAAGAGGGTTCATCTTCGTCACGGGTTCAGTGAAGACAGTGCGGCGCGCATACTCCGGACAGGCATGGCAAGAAGCTGCTTCGCGGTATACAGCCTCAAGCGGCGACTCCGTCCTTGAAGGAGACTGCGGCTCTTTTCCTCTGAGCAGATAGGATACGGGCTGAATGGTCTCACCGAGAGGATCGCCTGCGATAAGGCGCTCGGCATCATCGATCATCCCCATGAATATGCCTTCGGTGAACTTATCTCCCATACTCCTCCTCGAACCACTGATACTTCTCAGGATCATAGCTGACATCAGCAAGATAGAGCCCATCCGGCGGTGCCGTGCGGAGTGCCAGGCTCCTGTCCTTCCTCGACAGCCTCGTCCTGAAAGCCTCTGCGCTCTCACCTGCCAGAGCTGCCTCCATCATGGTCCCGGCCATGCTTCTGACCTGATGATACAGGAACGCGTTCCCCGCGGTCCTGTAGCGCAGCACCGGGGAACCGAAGCTGTCTGGGATCACATCCCATTCAGATACGTAGATATCCCGGATCTTCGATTCAGACTGGTCGCGGGCAGAGGCGAACGTCGTGAAGTCATGTGTCCCCTGAAGCGTTTCAGCATAGGCTGACAGCATATCGATATCGGGCAGACGCCTGAATGGGGATACATGCATGTGATCCCATGGAAGCATTGCCGCCGCCTCCTTTATCAGATACCAGTATTCCCTGGACATCGTGGAGAAACGGGCATGGAATCCTTCCGGGGCCAGAGCCGATGACAGGACGCGAACGGTCTTCGGAAGCTTCGTATTCAGTATCGTGCGGTACAGCTCAGGGGCAATATCCGAAACGGTATCGAAATGGCAGACCTGGCAGAGCGCATGCACGCCGGCATCGGTGCGGCCGGAACCGTATGCGATTGTTTCCCTCCCGGCTATTCCGGAAAGCACCTCGGATATAACGCTCTGGACGGACACAGCATTCCCCTGTGCCTGCCACCCATGGAAGGCACTGCCATCATAGGAGATACGCAGCATTATCCTCTTCTCGCCCTCTCCAGGAAGACTATAGACCGAGGGGCGCTTCCAGTCACTCCTCATGCTCTGCCACCACCACGGCAACAGCCGCATTCCGCTCATGGCTCATGGAAAGATGGAACCTGAGCCCGGCTGCAAGTTTCTCAGCCCGCCCATGGAAAATGAAGAACGGGCGTCCGTCATCGTCTGAAGATACCTCGACCTCGGGCAGCGAGAAACCGCGTATTCCCGTGCCGATTGCCTTCGCAAACGCTTCCTTAGCCGCAAAGCGGGCGGCGAAATACTCATCCGAACGCACAGGCGCCGCACTGATCTCACGCTCAGTGAAGATCCTGGACAGAAGGGAATGCTCCATCCCCTGGAATCTGCGGGGATCGGAGATGTCGATACCGATGCCGCGGATCATCATTTCTCCTCGAAAAGGATCCTGACGCTTGAGGGACGGGCGCTGACGACAAGGCCATCGCGCGTATAGATGTTCTCCTGATACTCAAGCATGACAGGCACCCTCGCTATCCCGGAACCGGATACTGAAGAGAAATCAGCACTCGCGGATATCTCCGAGGGATCGACAAGATAGATGATGCTGTCAGGTCCGGTGATGACGGCTTCGACAGTATCGGGCACCAGCGATACCGCCTCATACCCTTCCGGAAGAAGCACATTGAGAGGCAGAGTGACAACTCTGTCGTTGACATTCATGAACCGGACGGCAAGCACGATGAAAAGCGCAATCAGGAGAGAGAATATCTTGGGGATCCAGTTCTGGAGTATTGTCGAGACGATCTTGCTCTTCATGCGTTCTCTCCTTCTGCGGAACTCTGCTCCTTCTGAGGCTCATCGGGAAGGACATCACGATAGCTCAGGAGCTTGAGAAGCGTCTTCTTGATGGTGTCGGATGAAAGATCGTAGTAGATGTTCGCGTTGTATGCCAGCGATATCGCACCGGTTTCCTCGGAGACGACCAGGATGACGGCATCGGATTCCTCCGCAAGGCCGAGAGAGGCCCTGTGACGCGTTCCGAATGTAGCTTTTATGTTCCTCTGCTCAGAGAGAGGAAGATAGCAGGCTGCATATGTGATGCGTCCCCCCTGGACGACGCAGGCGCCATCATGGAGAGGTGTATCGTGATCGAAGATCGTGAGTATCAGGGTCGAAGAGAGATCGGCATTGAGCTTCGTACCGGAATCGAGAATCGACTGTATATCGGTATGGCGCGGGAAGACAATCAGGGCTCCCCTCTTCTTCTCGACAAGGATATTGCAGGCATTGAGGATCGAATCGATCTGGTCGCCGGTAGTCTGCTGTCCCCTGAACAGCCTCGATTTCCTCGTGAATGATGAGGAGAATGCCCTTCTGAGCTCTGGATGATAGAAGACTCCGAGGAGCATCAGAAGAGGAATGGCAAGCATCTGCATCAGCGTCGTAAGCACAGTAAGGCCGAGCGCCGTGAACAGAAGGTAGACAACGATAAGTCCGAAAAGAAGGCTCATCACCTCCGTCGCCTTTGTATCGGAGATGGCAATATAGAACCTGTATATGACATATGCAAGGACCGCGGTCTCAACCGCCATCCTCAGATAATCGGAAACGCTTAATTCAGCCAGGACCTGGAACACTCAGCACTCCTTGTCAGAGGGCATCCAGCCAAGGGTGCATCTGACAGCCTTCTTCCAGAATCCTACCTTGTTTTCCCTCTCCTTGTCATCCATCGTGGGCAGCCACCTCATCTGTTCCTTCCAGTATCTCCTGAGAGTATCGAGGCTATCCCACACTCCCATCGTAAGCCCTGCGGCAAATGCGGCTCCAAGCGAGGTCGTCTCGACAATCTGAGGCCTGATCACAGGGACGTTCATTATATCAGCCTGGAATGCCATAAGGGGAATCGAATTGGTCATGCCCCCATCAACCTTCAGGCTCCTTATGCTCACCCCGCTGTCCTTCTCCATCACGGAGAAGATGTCATTGGCCTGGAATGCCGTGGCCTCAAGCACAGCGCGGCAGATGTGCGCACGGGTGGCATAGCCTGTAAGCCCCGCGATGACACCGCGTGCCTCGCTTCTCCAGTACGGGGCGAAAAGCCCGGAGAAAGCCGGAACTATATATACTCCACCGTTATCGGGGACGGTTGCAGCAAGGGCATCCAGCTCCCTCGGGGAGGATACCATTCCAAGCTGGTCCCGGGTCCACTGCACGAGGGATCCGGCAACAGCGACAGAACCCTCGAAGGCATAGCTCATCGGGAAGCCCTCGATCCTGTATGCAGCAGTCGTAATGAGTCCATGCCTGGAGAATCTCACATCCTTCCCGATATTCGTCAGCAGGAAACAGCCTGTGCCGTAGGTGCACTTCGACTCCCCTTCGGAGAAGCATGCCTGGCCAAAGAGAGCAGCCTGCTGATCGCCGAGCATGCCTGCAACGGGAACAGCGGCCCCAAGCGGTCCTTCCGGATCGGTATAGCCATAGACGCAGCCCACAGATGATACGATCTCAGGAAGGTTCTTCCGCTCTATGCCCGTGGCCGAGAGGAGCGCATCATCCCATTCACCGGTGCGTATATCCATCAGCATATAGCGAGATGCGTTCGTGACATCGGTAACGATGGCACTGCAGCCTGTGAGCCTTGCCGTGATATAGCAGTCAATCGTACCGAAGACAGCTTCGCCGGAAGCTGCAGCCTCACGCACGCGAGGCACGTTATCGAGGAGCCAGCGGATCTTGCTCGCGGAGAAGTACGGCGAATAGAGAAGCCCTGTGCGGCTCCTGAGCTCATCCTCAGGAAGCTCCCGTGAAAGACTGTGTATATAATCCTCTCCTCTGAGATCCTGCCAGACGATGGCATTGTAAAGAGGCCTGCCGGTAGTCCGTGAGAAAGGAAGAACCGTCTCCCGCTGGTTCGTGATGCCGATCGCAGCCAGATCCGAACCTTCAAGCCCGGCTTTGGCAAGTGCATCGGTGATCACGCTGGCGGTATTCCGCCAGATTTCCTCCGCATCGTGCTCTACCCAGCCGGGACGCGGGTATATCTGCCGATGCTCTGTCTGGGAGGAAGAGACGATGCTGCCCTCCTCATCGAATATGATGAAACGGGTACTCGTGGTACCCTGATCGATCGATCCGACATACTTCATGGGGAAAATTATACCACAGAAATCACTGCGGCAGGCTCATCGTCTCCCAATCATAACGCGAGGCCTCCACCGCCCTGCGGTCCCCGATGACGGCCGCGCAGAATCCGCCCTCCTTCAGCTGTCCGAGGAATCTTCTCCCCGCTTCAGCCGCCTCGTCTGCTGTAAGCGCGAGTATCTCTGCCTGCTTCCTCTCCCTGTCGGAATCGCTGATGCGGTAGAGCATCCTGCGGATATCCACAAGCGACCTTACGGCAGGAGACATGGGCCGGAGATCCCGTGATAGGACACCGATGACGGCATCCTCCATCCTTTCGGGAGTAAGCTCCAGGCTGGCAGCGGCTGCGGCAAGATCCTCGATTGTCGCATCAAGGCGCGGGTCCCGGTATGAATAGAACGTGAACATCCTCTCCATATGATCGAGATATGCGCCCGTTCCGTAAGCACCGCCCTTCTCCCTGATTGCAGTCCAGAGCCCTGTCTGGGAGAGGATTGAAAGGAATATGCGGAGCGCTGATGACTCCTTATCATCGATGCCGGGAGCATGGCCGCAGAGGCCGATGAATGAGACAGATGAGGAAAGCGTGCGGGCCATGAAGCGGGGCATCTCAGGAACCTCATGCACGGTCTTCCCATACGGCATTCCCTCCGGAATACGCCCGAGGAAGAGGGAAGCGGTCTCCGCAGCCCTGTCTATAAGATCCTGATCAGAGGTCACATGTATCATGAGCCTCATGCGTGTGAGCATCTTCTTCCGTACCGCTTCAAGCGCCGGCGCAATGCTGTCCGGCCCTGCGGAAAGGAAATCCGCAATACGGTACCAGCACGTGACACCGGAAAGCCTCTCGCCTATATATAGCGACGGAGAGAGTGACGAAGCGGCAAGCGATGATGCATATGTCTGTCCGCTCTGCACTACGGAGCTGGAGAAATCCGTGATGATATCCGTGAGCGCGGCC
>CALXKY010000105.1 GCA_944389055.1 uncultured Spirochaetaceae bacterium
CTTACCGACGACAACTTTGCCACCATTGTGGACGCTGTGCGGGAGGGCCGCGGAATCTATGACAATATCCGCAAGGCTATCCAGTTCCTCCTCTCGTCCAACCTCGCAGAGGTCATTGCGGTATTCGTCGCTTCCATGATGGGCGTCACGCTGCTTCAGCCGACCCACCTGCTGTGGATCAACCTCATCACCGATGCATTCCCGGCAATCGGACTCGGCATGGAACAGGGAGAGGCTGACATCATGCAGCGCCCGCCGCGTTCATCAAAGGACGGTCTCTTTGCAGGCGGCATGGGAGTCAACTGCGCTATCCAGGGAACCGCGCTTGCCATAATCACACTGGTATCCTACATCATCGGGGAGATCTTCGAGAATGGCGCGTTCCATTTCGGAATCGGAAGCGAGGATGGCATGACAATGGCATTCCTGACACTGTCCATGGCAGAGCTCTTCCACTCATTCAACATGAGATCGCTGGATAAGTCGCTCTTCAGGACGAAGGGCCACAACAGGATTCTCTATGGAACGCTCGCAGGAGCCCTTGTGCTTACGCTTGCGGTTCTCTATATCCCGTTCCTCAGCAATGCTTTCGGATTCGCGCACATCTCCTTCACGGAGTTCGCAATCGCCCTGATCATCGCAATCATGATCGTGCCGATCGTAGAGATCCAGAAGGCAATCCAGAATGCAATGAAGAAGAAATGAGCTCTTCTCCTGCACCTTCAGAGCCGCCCGGAAGGGCGGTTCTCTTTTCCTGATTGCTCCTTGCTGATAATATCCATCACTATGAACAGGGATCTGACGGAAGGAAACATACGTTCGCTGATATGGAGGTTCACCCTGCCCCTTCTGGGCTCGATGCTCTTCCAGCAGCTTTACAATATCGCAGACAGCCTCGTCGCGGGAAAGTTCATCGGTGCGGATGCGCTTGCCTCCGTCGGCAACTCATATGAGATCACTCTGATATTCATCGCATTCGCCTTCGGTTCCAACATGGGATCCTCAGTGGTTGTCTCCCAGTACTTCGGAGCCGGGATGAAGAAGGAGATGAAGACTGCCATAACCACGACATTTATCGCTGCATTCATCCTCTCCGCAGTCCTCACGATCCTCGGGATACTCTTCACCGATCCGCTGCTCGAGGCAATCAACACGCCGCCGGAGCTCATGGAAATGAGCGCAGAGTATCTTGATATCTACATTCTCGGAGTGATCTTCCTCTTCTTCTACAACATTGCAACCGGCATCTTCACAGCCATGGGGGACAGCCGCACTCCATTCATTTTCCTCGCAATCTCGTCAACGGCAAACATTGCGGTGGATATCCTCTTCGTAACAGCATTCGGGATGGGTGTGGACGGCGTTGCATGGGCAACGTTCCTCTGCCAGGGTATCAGCAGCATACTTGCTATGGCAGCGCTTATCATACGCCTCCGCCGCATCGGAGAAACCGAGAAGGCTCCCCTCTTCTCATGGCATATTCTCAGGCAGATAACCGTCGTTGCAGTCCCATCGATACTCCAGCAGTCATTCGTATCCGTCGGGAATATCCTCGTCCAGAGCGTCGTGAACAGCTTCGGAGCCTCCGTCATGGCGGGCTATGCCGCAGCAATCAAGCTCAACAACATGATCATCACATCGATCACGACAATCGGAAACGGCATCTCAAGCTTCAGCGCGCAGAACTTCGGAGCCGGCAGGATCGACAGAGTGCGTGAAGGGCGCCGTGAAGGACTCCTGCTCTGCGTCATATTCTCGCTTGCAGCCACTGCCCTCTTCCTTGTGCTCGGCCGTTTCATAATGCTTCTCTTCATGAATGCCGATGCGGAAGCAGCACTCAGCGAAGGCATGCGCTTCATTGATATCGTGTCGCCATTCTACGTGCTCATCACATTCAAGATCATCACAGATGCCGTTCTCCGCGGATCGGGCGATATGATGCCATTCATGGTATCGACATTCACAGATCTCATCCTCCGCGTCGCGCTTGCGTTCATCCTCTCTTCCTTCCTCGGGGCGATGGGTATATGGCTGAGCTGGCCGATCGGATGGGCTGTCGGAACAGCAGTATCCCTCTCCTTCTACAGAAGCGGGCACTGGATGAACCAGAAGCTGATAAAGTGAAGTTACAAATAGACTTACCTTATTGCTTTATGCAATCGGGAGCTGCACAGGGACCGGGCTTAAGCGAATAATACGGATCCGTCGTGATGTATGATCGTCATTGCTGGAAAGAATGCCGGTCAGCAATATATAGAAGCCTCATGAGATTCATGCAGTCCGGTGGTCCTCCATTCAGGGAAAGGAGATACGAACTGGCTCTGCAGCTCTTCTTTCATCGGGGTGCATCTGATAGCCTCATCCATTATTCCTTCCGGTCCGGTTATCATTCCGATGAATGAATTCCTGGCGATGCGGTGAACGGTTATTGAAATACTTTTCCACCCACTCAGGATATTCATCATAATTGTACGAATTGACCTGGCAATCATCATGAAGGTCATCAGCGATTTCGATAATCAGATCCCTGAATTCCAGATGCGCAAGATACTTCTCCGGTATAGCATTAAACCCAAGGCAGGCTCCAAGTATGTTTCCGGTTATAGCTCCGGTTGAATCGCTGTCGCCATCATGGTTTACAGCTGCTATCAGAGCCTGGTCGAAATCATCGGAGTGACGCAGTGCACAGTATACAGCGATTGCAAGAGCCTCCTCCGCGACCCAGCCTTCACCGAGCTTCTCTATTGCCTCTATATCGATGATATCCCCATTTTCAGCAAGAGTGGATGCATAGGAGATCAGGCTGACGAAATAATCAGAGAACCTGTCTGCAGGAAACTCACAGGGGATTGCCTTCAGCATGTCATCCACAGCACTGCGCAGAGGCATATCGCTATGGGAGACCAGCGTGATGATATGCACCAGGGCGGCAGCCGGAATGTATCCGAGCGGATGCCCATGGGTAAGCGCAGCAGCCTCTGCTCCAATATGATCGATCTCTTCGATGCTGAGATATTCCTTCTCTCCGAAATAGAGTCCGATAGGAGCAACCCGCATGACTCCACCACATCCCTTGCTATTGTTTATAGGAGAATCAATGGATCCAGCTTTCTCCGAAGATAGCACTGAGAGGCATGTACTGCCAGGTGCTCGCCTGGAGAACAATTCAGGAATATCATCGAGCCATGAATACCGCAGATCCTCGGAGAGCGGATATCTCTCAGTCTGCGTACGGTACCAGTCCCTGAGGCTATAATGAATATATCCCCATGGCGGGCCAGCTATGCCGCGGATTCCTCCCCTCGTCGCTCCAAGCAATATGCCGGTCGCAGTGAACAAGGACATCTGAGTATCATCGGAAATAAGAGCATCGCCGCAATCCGGATCATACTGAGTGATGCCTGCATTCCCGTATCTGCTGCATATTGATGAAGCCTTCATGAACTCCACGGGATAACCAAGGGCATCACCTGCAGCTCCGCCGATAAGGCATCCTCTGTATTTATCCCTATCCTTCATGTTCAGTCCTCATTTCATCAGAGCTTTGAATGCAGCCGACATCAGCTTCTTCCGCTCCTCGATGAATGCAGGGAAGTCAGAAAGCGTCAGCCCCGCAGCCTCTGGAATATAGTTTGCCTTGATGTACGCAGCTCGGCCGACACTTCCGGCAGGATAGGTTTCATTCAGCCACTCATCAAAAGGCTTATCCGATTTCTCTATATTCGGCGTACCTTCAAGAAGCTGAAGATTTACCAGGAAATTGAAGTTATCGAGATAGAAACCAATCATGTCATCCTTGATACCAGCTTTTCTGAGCTTCGCAGGAGAGAACTGGCTCTTCGGGAATATATGATCGATATGGAACTTATTCCTGAAATCGAGACTGGGATAAAGAACCGCAAGAACAGCAAATGTATATGCCTGGCCATAATGGTATTCAAAGAGATTCTCGATCTCATCATCATCGAAAGAGAAATCCTTGTTCGTACCCTTCTGCTTCAGGATGATTTCCTGCAGAGGGAATCCCTTCCCTCCTGCCTCACGGATAATCTCACGCAGCGGTCTTATCACATTATCTGGCTGGCCGCTGAAATTCCTCTTCAGGAGAGAGATTATCATGTACTTCTTTATCAGCTGCCGATCAATGGAATAGGATGAGGAAGCAATGTAGTTCGATGGATTGCCGATTCTCCTCAGATAGTATGCAACAGGGATCATGACAGCATTTGAGGCAAGCGTATTTCTGTCGAATCCGAATGAATCGGCAAGATGGAATGCACTGCGTATCGAATCTGCGATGGACTTCCAGTTCTTCTCTATCGTCTCCATCGCATCATGCTTGAAGTTGTCCACCTTGAAAGCGATATTGCTGAAATCGCAGATCACAAGGCACGTCTTCAGAACGAAATCCTTATCAATCGCAAAACCATTCCCTATATCATTTATCTCATCAACGAATCTGATGATCTCTTCTCTTGCATCCATCGTCTTCCATTGCGCAGAAGCAATAGAAAGGAGAAGATCTGAATAGCTCAGCTTCGTCCCACCGCTGTTGACCCTGATGAATATATTCAGCACTTTATCGAGGCTATGCCCTTTCTCAAGGAAAAAGATGATGGGCTTTGCATCGAATATGACTTTATATAACTGAAACAGCGTCTTATTTGCAAAACGGCACTGCTCCTTCGTATAACGCGAATTGTTCATCAGGTCATTCTCAAGAAGATAGTTATTCACATCCGCATATTCACGGAACCCAAGTATATCCCTTACAGGAAACCAGTGATGGCTATCATCCGCAGCGTCTCTTTCCTCATCAGAAAGGAATCTGAATTCATAGTCCTCACCGTCCTCCTCGTTCAGGCCAAGAAGATTCAGATGAAGCTTCTTCTTTGGGAAGGCCTGGTCATTGCTCCATCTTTTCCATTGGACCTTTGAAGCATAAGATCCTTTTAACCCGATATAAAGCGCAGTCAGACGCTGCTGGCCATCGAGCACAGCCGTAACCGAATTCTTGCCTGCCACATCTGCACGGTGGTTATGATTGTTATCACGCTCATGATAATCGAGGATGAATTCGTAGAACTGATACTCCCTGATATTAGCGGCATCGACTTCCCAGAAGAGAAATGAGCTGATCGGATACTCCTTCATTATAGAATCAAACAGATTCTCGATCTGTTCTGTGCTCCAGACGAATTCCCTCTGTATAGCAGGGAGAAGGAATCTTCTCGAATCTATGTTATCTATCGCTTCTTTTATGCTTAAAGGCTCAACGAACGGCATACATCCTCCACGTATTCCTGAATATATCATGATTCAGCAAAGCAGATATAGAAAACTGCTGGAGCATCCCATGATGCACGTCAAGACAGCAAAGCCAACAGATTCATTTATATCGATAACAATCTATCGAAAAAACAAATATATAACATGATTTATGGGTGACTTTGTCGTCAAAATACCGATTCAGGGCGTATTTTTACTGCTTGATGGATATATCATTGGATCATGGTACTACATGTTATCGCGGAAGCTGAGAGATGCTTTCTATGCAAGAAACCTCTTTGTGTAACGGGCTGCCCTGTCTCCACTCCCATCCCTGACATGATCAGGGCTCTGCGTGAGGGAAAGCTCAGGGAAGCAGGAGACATGCTTTTCTCAAACAATCCACTCTCCGTTGTATGTTCCCTCGTCTGTGACCATCAGAAGCAGTGCGAAGGACACTGCGTGCAGGGCCGGAAAGGCCAGCCGATCCATATCTCGTCCATAGAAAACTACATCTCGGAAACCTGTCTTGATCAGATTGATATCCCGATTCCGCCATCGAATGGCAGGATGATAGCGATAATCGGCGCAGGCCCTGCGGGAATCACCGTTGCGCTTGAGATGGCAAAGCGCGGATACGAAGTCACCATCTTTGATTCAAAAGACAAGATCGGCGGTGTCCTGCAGTATGGCATCCCTGAATTCAGGCTCCCAAAGTCACTCCTTGAGAGATACAAGAAGAGACTTATCCAGGCAGGCATCCACATCAGGCCGAATACGACAATCGGAGGCGCGCTGACCATCGATGACATGCTCCGTGACGGTTACAAGGCCATCTTCATAGGCACAGGCGTGTGGAGACCGAAGAAGCTCGGCATCAAAGGCGAAAGCCTCGGCAACTGCCATTTCGCCATCGATTACCTTGCAAACCCTGACGCATACGACCTCGGCAATGAAGTCGCGATCATCGGAATGGGGAATACTGCTCTCGACGTAGCACGCACCCTTCTCAGGAAAGGGACCAGGAATGTAACCCTCTACGGCAGGAGGCTGCAGACAAATGCCAATGAGGAAGAGATCGAATACGCACGTCTCGACGGCGCCAACTTCGAATTCGGGAAGAAGCCTGTGGAGATCACGCCAGAAGGCCCTGTCTTCGATGATAACATCTTCGATGAGGAAGGAAAGATCACAGGAGAGAAAGGTGAACCCAGACTCTATCCTGCTGACAGCACCATCATCGCGGTCTCGCAGGGTCCCAAGAGCAAGCTCGTCGATACGACAAAAGGCCTGAAGGCGGCACCATCAGGACTTCTTCTTACGGATAAGGATGGAGAGACAACAATCCCCGGAATCTTCGCGG